>JAJEFC010000320.1 GCA_022820675.1 Vicinamibacteria bacterium
CATCGGGGTGGCGCTGTTGTTGGCCCAGATGCCCTGCAGATCGGGATGCCCGTCCGCCGTCCGCGGCACCGTCCAACCCTCGGGCGCCTGCCCCGCCGCCGCGAGCGGCAGCATCGCCACGCCCAGCGCCGCCATCACCGACACCCGCGCCAACCTCTGCTTCCTCATGGCCGTTGCTCCTTGCCGTTTCTGCCTGGTTCGATTTGCCTGCTTCGTCTCCGTTACCATATACGCGCGGGAAAGAAGTTCTTCGCCGGAAGTCACGCCATTAGTCTCCCATAACTGCCTTACATAAGGCTGCCATCGCAGCAGCTCTATTGTTGGAGACCGCTGAAAGATCCTCGACTTCATCGAGACAAGAAACCAACGCTCGCGCCTTTGGCAAGAGTTTAGCAGAAGCATCTTCCAAGGATGCGCTAGTTCCAATAATGGTTGGATCCCAAGAAGCAATCCAATCAGCTGCAGTTGCCATCTTGTTCTGTGTGGTAGCCTGAGACCATTCCAACAATGAACTACCGTGCAGGGTGCCACCAGAGGCCCATGCCATTGGCGTATCAGATACTCTACGTTGACGTTTCGTTTCCTGTTCACCTACCGAACATCCACACCACAACATGGATATCAGGACAAGCCATACGCTTCCACAGCCGCCATGACGTCTACCAGAAACTCCTCTGGTTTGCAGCACGCTACATCCTCCTTCATGGCCGTCCTTACGTTACTCCATTGCGTCATGACGCGTCGTCACGCCTCGTCCTCCTCCGGACGCATCGTCACGCCTCGTCGTCCTCCGGCATGATCACGAACTCGGGGTACGCCTCCATGCCGAGCTCCGCCACGTCCTGGCCGAGCTGCTCGACCCGGTCGGACACGCGGACGCCGACGGTCTTCTCCAGCCCCATCCACAGCAGCCAGGACAGGACGAACACGAACGCGCCGACGGAGACCACCCCCAGAAGCTGCACGCCGATATTGCCGCCGGCCGCGATGCTGACCGCGAGCGTGCCCCACACGCCGGCGAAGAGGTGGGCCGGCACCGCGCCCACGACGTCGTCCACCCGGAGCTGCTCGAGCAGCCGCATGGCGGCGATGCAGACGATGCCGCCGATGGCGCCGATGACGAGGGCCCACGGGTGCTGGACGATGTCGGGGCCGGCGGTGATGGCGACGAGCCCCCCGAGGGCGCCGTTCAGGCCCCCGAGCAGATCGACGCGGCCGAGAATGGGCCGCGACAGGGCGAGGGCGGCGATGAAGCCGGCCGCGCCGCCGAGGTTCGTGTTGACGAGCACGTTGCTCATCGAGACCGCCTCGGCGACGCTGCCGAGCGCCAGCACCGAGCCGCCGTTGAACCCGAACCAGCCGAACCACAGGATGAAGACCCCCAGGGTCACGGTCGGGATGCTCGACGGCGGCGTCGCCCGGACCGTGCCGTCCTTGCGGAACTTGCCCCGCCGGGGGCCGACGACGAGGAGGCCGGCCAGCGCCGCCCACCCCCCGGTGCCGTGCACGATGGTCGACCCCGCGAAGTCCTGGAACCCGAGCTGGCTCAGCCAGCCCCCGCCCCAGGTCCAGGCGCCCACGACCGGATAGATAACGGCGGTCAGCACGAGGGTGAACGCGAAGAACGACCACAGCTTGACCCGCTCGGCGAGCGCCCCCGAGACGATGGACGCGGCGGTGGCGACGAAGACCATCTGGAAGAACCAGTCGGACATCACCGAGTAGCCGTTGGCGACGACCGCCGCCTCCGCCTCGGCGTTCCCGCCGAGCAACGCGATCTCGTCGGCCGACGGCCCGTAGAGGAACCGCACCGAGCCGATCACGCTCCCGACGTCGACGTACATCAGGTTGTAGCCGATGAGGTAGAAGGCGATGCCCGCGACGGAGTACAGCCCGACGTTCTTCAGGCAGATGACCGACGCGTTCTTCGTGCGGACCGAGCCGGACTCGAGCATCGTGAAGCCGGCCGCCATCCACATGACGAGCCCGCCCCAGATGAGGAACGAGAACGTATTGAAGATGAATCGGACCTCGTCACTGACCATGTTTCCTGCCCCTTCCTCCTCCGCCACGCCGGTGGCGCCTGCCTCGGAAGCGGCGGGAGGGTGTTGGGGGCCCCACCCCCCGGAGAGTCAGCGTGCAGAACGCGCCCGGGTGCGGGCCGACCCGGTGGCTACTGTTCCGCCTCACGCGGCACGTCGCGCAGGCGCTCCTGCACGGTGCCGGGAATGCCGAGCCGGGTGTTCGCCCCGAGCCGCGCGAGGAGGGCGGCGGTCTCGGGCCAGCTCTGGAACTGGAACGACTGCTTCGACCCCTCGGCCATCCGGTACGCGGTGCGGCCGCGGAAGTCGCGCGCGTCGATGTCGGCGCCGTTGGCCACCAGGTACTCGACTACCTCGTTCAGCCCGCGGAACGCGGCCCCGTGCAGGGCCGTGAAGTCGGCCTCGTTGACCGCGTTGATGTCCGCACCCGCCTCGAGGAGGATGCGGACCGCCGCCTCCGCGCCGGGCGACCGGACGCCGCGCGGCTCCCGCGGGGTGTAGGTCGAGCGGCCGAGCCCCGCCGCGGCCATGAACGGCGTCGTCCCGTCGACGGTGGTCAGGTGCTGGTCGGCGCCGGCCGCTAGCAGCGCCTCGAGAATCCTGCCGCCGCTGGGGGTGTAGCTGCGGGCGCCGGAGTACCGGGGGGCGGGGCGGTTCAGCTCGAACGCCGCGACCCACAGCGGCGTGGCCCCGCGGAGGTCGCCGGTGCCGCAGGCGAAGGGCTCGAACGCGCCCTTCCGGGGATAGCCGATGTAGTTCATGATCATCGCCGACGTCGTGATGCGCCCGTTCGGGTCGGCGCCGGCCGCGAGCAGGGCCTCGACGAGGCGCAGCCGACGGTCCGAGTCGAGGCCGCTCCGCCCGAACTGGGCGTAGCGGTCGATGTCGTTGTGGCGGCGGTTCCAGTCGGTCATCCACGTGAAGATGCTGCCGGCGGCGGCGTGCAGGGCCGGCACCCCCGCCATCGTGCCGTTCGGGTCGGCGCCGCGCTCGATCAGGAAGTGCGCGAACTCGTCGTGGCCGGAGACGATGGCGTAGGGCAGGGCGTGGGTGTCGTCGGTCCCAGTCTCGTCGGGGTGGACGCCGGCCGCGAGCAGCGTCCCCGCCATCGCCACGTCGCCGTTGCGGGCGGCGTAGAGCAGCGGCGTGAACCCCTTGGCGGTCGACGGGTGGGGGTCGGCGCCGGCGTCGAGGAGCGCGCGCACCACCGCGGGGTGCGCCCCCGCCACCGCCCACATCAGGGCGGTGCTCCGGGTCTCGCGGGTCGCCGCGTTCACGTCCGCCCCGTGCGCCAGCAGTGCTTCCACGACCGCCGTGCCGCCGGTCCGCGCCGCCGTCATCAGCGGCGTCAGCCCGCTCGTGCGGGCGACGTCGGCGCGGGCCCCGGCGGCCAGCAGCCGCTCGACCATCGGCAGGCTGGCGTTCTCGGCCGCCCGCTCGAGGGGGGTCACCCCGTGGTCGTCGGCCGCGTTCACGTCGGCGCCGGCCCGGATGAGCCGGCCCGCGAGGTCGCCGTCGTCCCAGTGGGCCGCCCACAGCAGCGCCGTCGCCCCGTCGGCGCGCGACGCGTTCACGTCGGCGCCGGCGTCGAGCAGGGCCCGCACCGCCTGCGCGTCCTGGGTCGCGACGGCGTCGACGAGCCGGACGTCCTGGCCGGAGGCCGCGCCGGCCGCCAGCACCATCCCCGCGACGACGGCGGCGGACACTCGCTGCATGGTCCTTCTCCCCGAGGGGGAACGCGCGGTGCTCGCGCTTCCCCATCGATATCGGCGAATCACCGGCAGTATAGGGCAGGCCGGCGGGGAAGTCACCACGGCTGACGCCGACGAAAGCGACGCTCCGTCACCATGCGCCGGCCCGCGGTCACTCGAATATCCCGCAGCTCGCCTGCCGGTCGGTGGAGAACAGCGGGACCGCGCTCGCGTTGGCCCGCAGCAGCTCCTCGTGATCGAACGGGTAGCCGGCGTAGTCGACGCACAGGAAGTGATCGCCGATGCGGTTGGCGCAGGCTTCGGGCAGACTCGCCGGCTCGAAGGCGTCGGTCCGTCCGCTGACGAGCCCGCCGTCGACGAAGGTCGCGATGACGTCGGCGGGCGTCGAGGCCGCCAGGTCGGCGTACGGGTCGTCGCTCCGGTTCCGGAAGACCACGAGGTCGGCGGCGAGCCCCGGCGCCAGGCGCCCCGTCCGGTCCTCGATGCCGAGGGCGTAGGCGCCGTGGCGGGTGGCCATCTCCCAGAGGTCGCGGGCCGACAGGCGGTCGTCCCACAGCGCCCCGTCGACGCCCTCGGCGCAGCGGAGCTCCTCGAGGAGGTTGTACGAGCCCGAGTACGACCAGTCCGAGCCGATGGCGACGCGGGCCCCGGCCCGCCGGGCGTCGGGCACGTCCACCGTCTCGCCGTACAGCGCCAGGTTCGACCGGGGCGACCAGACGAGGGTGACGTCCAGGTCTCCGAGCCGCTCGATGCTCGCGGGGTCGAGCCCCACGCCGTGGATGAGCGTGTAGCGCCGGCCCGGGTTGGCCGCGACGTGATCCAGGTAGAACCGGCCCTCGAGGGCCGCCGTGCAGTCCGTGCCCTCCGCGATGTGCGGCGTGTAGGGCGCGTCGGGCGGGAACCGGGGGCTCGACCTCGGCTCCACGGGCGCCGGCCCGTCGTAGGGGCAGGTGAGGCCGGAGAACGCCTCGCTGGCCGTCCCGTAGGGGAACGTCTGCATGTCGGCCCGGTAGACGTACGCCGGATCGTCCCGCCAGCTCGCGTTCTTGAGCAGCCCCGCCACCGCCCCCGACCCGCCCAGCGTCGTCGTGCCCGCGAGCAGATGACGGAGCTCGATCCAGAACTGCTGGACGGGAGCCTCGGTCCTCGTGTACTCGAGCGGGTAGTGCTCGTCGCCGGCGAGGCCCTGCCACTGCTCGCGGTGCGTGTAGACCGGACGCATCCCCGGATCGGGGAACCCCCCGCTGACGTTCGGGTGCTCGTGCGCGTTGACGAGGCCGGGCGAGACGTAGGCGGAGCCGCAGTCGATGACGGCGGCCTCCGGCGCCGACCCCCGCAGGGCGGCGGGCTCGCCGACGGCGGCGATGCGGCCGCCGGCCACGAGCATCGCTCCGCGCTCGGCGCCGGCCGCGCCCAGGAGCAGCCGGCCGGCGATGATCGTCTCGCCGGACCGTCCGCGGGACACTTCGCACCGATGCGCAGGGCCCCCGGTCGGCGATGCCTGCTCGCGCCGAACCGCATTCCCAGTGACCCGCCGTGGCTCGACGGCGGCGCCCGCGACTGCCACGACGCCCGCCGCCGACTCGGCGCCCCTCCCTGCCGCGGCGCCGCTTACCGCGGCAGCGCCCGCCGCCGCCCCGGCGACCGCGCGGTCGTCCGGTCGGCCACCGCCGGACAGCGGCGCCGCGAGGACGAAGAGGCTCACGACGCCGGGCACCACTCCCCCCAATACCATGACTGCTCCCTCCTTGGCTGCACGGCCCGCACGGCCTGACCCGACCGGTTCCGTCGACCCGCACCCGGCGGTCAGTGGAACCACTCCGGCCGGTCCAGGAAGCCTGCCCCGGCCAGCCCGCGTCGAGGCCGGCGCCCCGGCCCATCCTACCGGAGTCGCTCCTTTACCATGGCGCAGCCCGCCCGCTTACCATGGCGCAGTCCGCCCGCTCGCCTTCCGCATCGCCGCGCCGGGACGTTGTGGGGCCATCCGTCCTCCGGCGGCGGTTGAATCGAGGCTCCTGGTGGACAATGCCGTTGCGCCGTCACGCTCGCTCCGCACAGACGGCATAATAGGGGCAGGATTGTCGTATGAAGCAGGACTGGCGCGACCCGGCACGAGAGGCGGCGGTAACGGAGTCGCCGGTAACCGGCGCCGAGCGAAGGAGTCGAGGAATGCGAGCCATCGTCGTCTGCCTGGTGTCCCTGGCCGTCGCCGCCGGCGCCCCAACCGACGCGGCCGGGCAGGGCCCGAGCCTGGTCGACGCGGTGGCGGCGCAG
>JAJEFC010000093.1 GCA_022820675.1 Vicinamibacteria bacterium
CGCGACGCCGTGACGGACCATAGTCGGGGCTGTCCGCACCGTCCATCCGATCCGGACCCCTCGTCGGTGCGCTCAAGGCCGTTCCAACCACGGTCACGCTCTCCGTGCGCCCGGATCCAGGTGGCGTTTCACAGCAAACGCAGGGGCGAGGTCGAACCGTTCGTGGTTTCCCTCATCAAGCGCCAACTTGCCGAGGCTCGTCGAGGGCCGCGGAAACCATAGCCTGAGAGCGCTTCGGCGGCTCGACCGACAGTCTCCCGCCGGCACCGGGCCGCATGTGATTCGCAAAAGCTGCTAACGGCCGATTGGCGAGAACGGCACTGCGGCCGACGCCCCGGTCAGGCTGGACGCAAGCCGCTCCAGACCGGGACTGACGGCGACCGGGTACGACGCGGGGTCCCGACGCGTGCGTACCGAGGCCGGCAGCCCGCCCACCGCCACCCGGCACGCCGCCTGCAGCTCGGCGACGGCCGCGCCCGCCGCGATGCGCTCGCCCTGGCGCATGACCGGCCTCAGCAACGGACGTCCGGCCGCGGCCTCGTCGGGCAGGCCGATCACGTCGCCGGCCGCTGCGTCGGGCGGGCCGGTCCGCCAGACCTGCTTCGCGCCGGGCAGGTTCGTCTTGCCGGGGCTGTGCTTCGTCAGCGGCGTCATCGCCCCGTCCCGCTCGATCTCGACCAGCTTGTAGACGCCGCTGAGCGAAGGGGCGTCCCACGAGGTGCTCACCGCCGTGCCGACGCCGAACCCGTCTATCGGCGCGCCCGACCCCACGAGCCCGGCGATGCGGTGCTCGTCGAGGTCGCCGCTCGCGAGAATCTGCGTCCCCGCGCACCCGCCGGCGTCCAGGGTCGCGCGGACGGCCCGGCTGAGGGGACCGAGGTCGCCGCTGTCGAGCCTGACCGCGCCGGGCCGCAGGCCGGCCTCGACGATGGAGCGCGCGGCCGCCAGCGGATCGTAGGTGTCGATGAGCAGGGTCGAACGCGGGCCGTGCAGATCGAGGAAGCGCCGGAACGCGGTCGGCTCGTCGGGCTGCGCCAGGACCCACGAGTGCGCCATGGTCCCCGCCACCGGCAGGCCGAAGCGGCGGCCCGCGTCCAGGTTCGAGGTGGCCTGAAAGCCGGCCAGGCACGCGGCGCGGGCGGCGAGCATCGCGGCCTCGGCGCCGTGGGCGCGCCGGCCGCCGAACTCGATCACCGCCCGGCCCTCGGCCGCCTCCACCACGCGCGCCGCCTTGCTGGCGATCATGGTCTGGAACAGGACCGTGGACAGCAGCGCCGTCTCCACGAGCTGGGCCTCGGCCAGCGGCGCGGTGACCCGCAGGAGCGGCTCGCCCGCGAACACCGGGACCCCCTCGTCGACCGCCCAGACGTCTCCGGTGAACCGCAGCCGGGAGAGGTACTCGTCGAAGAACGCGGGACCGGCCCCGGCCAGGGCCGGGACCGTGCGCAGGTAGGCCACGTCCTCGGCCGTGAAGCGCCACGATCCGAGGTACTCGAGCGCCTGCTCGAGACCCGCCGCCACGAGGTATCCGCGCGTGGGCGGCAGCGCTCGGACGAAGAGCTCGAACGACGCCCGGGGCATCCGGCCGGCCGCGTGGTAGCCGGCCGCCATCGTCAGCTCGTACAGGTCGGTGGACAGCCCTCCCGGCATCGCGAAATGCTAATGTATCACTCGCCGTGACTTCGGGATCTCCGGCCGAACCGGCCACCGCGGTGCTCGTGATCGACGTCCAGCGGGACTTCTGCTCGGGCGGGGCCCTCGCCGTCCCCGGCGGCGACGCGGTGGTCCCGGTCCTCAACGACGTGCTCCGCGCGGCGGCGGAACGCGGGATGCCGGTCTACGCCAGCCGGGACTGGCATCCGGCGTCGACGCGGCACTTCGTCACCGGGGGCGGCGTCTGGCCGGTCCACTGCGTGGCCGGCAGCGACGGCGCCCGGTTTCACCCGGACCTCCGGCTGCCGCCCGGCGCCGCGGTCGTCAGCAAGGGCGTCGAGGCGGACGAGGACGGCTTCTCGGCCTTCGACGGGCGTCTGGAGGACGGGAGGACGCTCGAGGAGAGCCTGCGGGCATCGGGCGCGGCCCGCCTCCTCGTCGGCGGCCTCGCGACCGACTACTGCGTCCGTCACACGGTGCTCGATGCGCTGAAGAAGGGCTGGCCGGTGACGCTGCTGACCGACGCCGTCTCCGCCGTCGACCTCGAGCCGGGAGACGGCCCGCGCGCCCTCGAGGAGATGCGGGAGGCCGGGGCCGTGCTGAGCACGTCCGCCGACCTCAAAGGTCCTGACGTCCCCGCAGATGCGGGAGGCCGGGCCGTGCTGCGCACGTCGGCCGACCTCGAAAGGTCCTGACGTTCCCGCAAGCGCAGGGGTCCGCGATCTCCCGCGGGCTCTGCCTCAGTTCCCCTGCTGCAGGGGACTCGGCCCCCCGCTGAAGGTCAGCAGGTAGTCCCGAATCGACTCGATCTGCGCATCGGCGTCCTGGTCGAACTGCGGATAGAACGAGCCGGGATACTCGGTCCAGAACGTCGGCATGCGGGTGCCGGGCTGGATGTCGAGCGGCCGGATCAGCCAATCGAGGATCCAGTCGGGCTGCAGCCGTTCCGGGGTCATCCGCAGGTCGGGCGCGAGGTTGGCGACGTCCTGGTCCTCGGGAATGGTGTCGAGCACGTGGCACTGCTGGCACCGCAGGAGCTCGAAGAGCTCCTCCCCGGTCTCGACGGTGGCCGCGTCCAGCTCCACGTCGTGGGTGCGGAACGGCCCCACCGTGTCGGAGATCGCCGCGAAGTAGTCGAGCACGCCGTTCCAGTGCGCGTCGTCGAGCCCGAACGACGGCATGCGCACGTCGAGCCACGGCCGGATGGTGATGGGTTCCTGCAGGAACGCGTACATCCATTCCGGCTTGACCTTGGCCCCCTGGGGAGTCAGCAGCGGCGGGGCCAGGGACACGTCCGCCACGAACTGGCGGTAGTCTCCCCCGTCGGCCTCGATCTCGTGGCACGCGATGCAGTTGCGCCGCCGCACGAGGTTGCGCCCGTCGATGATGGCGTCCTTGCGGGCCGAGCGCGGCACCTGGGACTCCTTCGGCTGCACGTCCCGCTGGAAGCTCAGCACCGCGGTGGTCAGCAGCCGCGCCTCGGCCTCGGAGAAGCCGAAGTTGGGCATGCGCAGCTTCTCGAGGGGCTGCAGGATGCGCCCGCGGTCGTAGATGCGGGGATCGAGCAGCTTCTGGTTGATCCAGTCGCGCTTGGTGTGGGGGACCTCCTCCGCGTGTATGAACGCGAAGTCGAACTGCGGCAGCAGCTTGCTGCCCTCCTGCGAGAGCTCGATGCCGATGGGCTGAACGTCCTCGAACCCGGCGATCTCGTGGCAACTGTAGCAGCCGTAGCGCCCGATCGCCCGCTGGCCGAGATCGAGCTGGCGCTCCTCGGGGCTCATCTCGGCGATGGCCGCCTGCGCCTCGTCGTACGGCACGATGGCCCGCATGTAGTCCAGCAGCGCCGCGTCGACGTCCTCGGGCCCGTAGGTCGCACCCGCCTCGACCCCGCCCTCGCCGGTCAGCCCCATGAGATAGGTCGCGACGTCGGCGACCTCGAAGTCGTTCAGCCGCAGGTCCGGCATGTACGTCTCGGGGCTGTAGTGCCGCGGGTTCCGGATCCAGTCGAACAGCCACACGTAGCTGGTCTTGTCGCCGATGGCCTGCAGGGGTTGCCCGAAGGTGCGGCGCGGGCCCGCCTCCTCCCGGGTCTCGTCGCCGGCGATGTGGCAGCCGAGGCAGCCGACCGACTCGAAGATGCGCTGGCCGTTGGCGGCGTTGCCGCGGCCCGGGAAGCCGATG
This sequence comes from Vicinamibacteria bacterium, assembly GCA_022820675.1. Lineage (GTDB taxonomy): Bacteria > Acidobacteriota > Vicinamibacteria > Vicinamibacterales > UBA8438 > JAJEEA01. The sequence goes on from JAJEFC010000093.1 coordinate 3,835, forward strand.
GCGGGCTCGTGGTCCTCGGAGTTGGCGAACAGGTACGCGACCACCGCGTCTATCTCGACCTCGTTGCGCACCGCGTCCTCGGCCGAGCTGGTGTTCGAGTTGTACCAGACCCTGGGCATCCACGTGCTGGCCTTGACCGCGCGCGGGTCCCGGATCCACCGGGCCACCCATTCCTCGTCCAGCTTCGAGGCGATCTTCGTCAGGTTGGGGCCGGGCTTGCGCTGGTCCGTGAACCCGACCGTCGTGTGGCACGCGTTGCAGCCGGCGCGCTCGTACATGCCGTAGGCGAGGTTCAGGTTGTCGGCCTCGGGAATGAACACCTCCTCCTTGTGGCACTTCGCGCACGAGGCCTCGGCCATCCCGCTCGGCAGCATCGGATAGTCCCAGAGATGGGATTCCTCCCAGTGGTACTGCTCCTCCCACTCGGCCATCTGCTCGGGGCTCGACGGGCTGTGGGCGGCGTCGACGAACGAGATCGACTGCCCCATCCCCTCGTGGCACACCGTGCACCCCGTCGTCTCCAGGGGGTGCGGCGAAGAGCTGCCGACGTAGGTCTCGAGGTTCGGATGGGTGCGGAACGGCTGCGGATAGTCCTCGTAGCCTTCCCGGTCGATGGCGAGATGGCAGGTCTGGCACCGGTCCATCTTCGGCACCCGGATGAAGTTCACGTCGTCGACGATGTTCGGGGTGATGGTCTGCCGCACCGTCAGGGTCGGCGCCATGAAATCGAGCAGCGGCGCGTTCAGCAGGTAGTTGTCGATCAGGTTGGGCTCCAGGTCGGCGACGAGCCCCCGCAGCCGGTCCGCCTCGCCGGTCAGGGCGCCCAGCTCGTCGTTGATGGCGTCGACCTCGGCGTTGAACTCGCCGATGCGGTCGCGAAGGGCGTCCCGTTCCGCCGTGAGCCGCTCGACGATCAGCCCCTCCTCGAGCCAGCGCTCGTAGAGGGCGGTGACTTCCTCCTCGCCCTCGACGTGGACCTCCCCCTCGCCGTCTCCATGACCGCCGGCCTCGTCGCGGCGGGACTCGAAGTCGTACCGGTCGACGTCGTAGTTCGCCTTGGTGAAGTTGAAGTTCCGGGTGGCGACGAAGAGCTGCCGGTCCACGTCGGCGAGCTGTTCCTCGAGCTCGGCGACCTGTGCGGCGTTGACCGCGAGCCGCTCCTCGGCCGCGGCGCGCTGGGTCTCGAGCTCCGCGACCCGGGCGCGGTCGACGTCCCGCTCGGCCAGCGCCAGGTCCGCGCTCGTCACCTCCTGCTCGAGGGCCCAGAACTGTCGCTGGTAGTTCTTCCATTCCCGATCGTAGTCGTCCCAGATCATCCACAGCGTCGAGAAGAGCACGAAGAGGCTCGACGCGGCGAAGACCACGTTCAGGAAATCGATGTTGTAGGCGTGTCCGACTGCCCGCTTGTCTGCCATGGCGCTAGCCGTAGATTGAGAGTGAACCTAGATGTTGAAGAAGAACTCCGGAATCGCCACCACGTACTTCAGGTTGAACGCCCACCGGGTCAGCATCTTCACCGGCAGCGACAGCATCGAGAGGAAGAGGATGACGGTGACGTAGTAGCGCGTCGGCCCCAGCTTCTCGTAGTACTTCGTCAGGCCCTTCCTCGCCAGCAGCACCGGCAGCACCGCGACGTAGCCGATGGTCAGCAGGATGCCGAATATCTCCCGCACGAACCAGTGGTCGGGCAGGGCCATGCCGAACCCGCGCACCCAGACGTACTCGGACAGATCCACGTTGGTCAGGGCCTCGAGCTTGTGGATGTCCCAGTACTCGAACGGGCCGAAGAAGTTCCAGTTGGGCCCCCGCAGGAACGTCCCGAGGACGATGAGCGAAGACCAGAGCACCACGAACCCGAACAGGAAGATGGTGATCTCGACCCGGCGCTCGTTGAACGTGTAGTAGCCGTTCCCCTTGGGGTTCTTGTCGATGTAGGGGATCGCCATCAGCCCCACGATGATCAGCGACGGCAGGACCACCCCGGCCAGCCACGGGTCGAAGTAGACGAGCATCTCCTGCAGGTCGAGGAAGTACCAGGGCGCCTTCGACGGGTTGGGGGTGTTGGCGTTGTTCGCCGGCTGCTCGATGGGCGCCTCGAGCCCGATCGACCACACGATCAGGACCACCGTGCACACCACCATCGAGATCAGCTCGGTGTAGACGAGGTCGGGCCACGTCCAGACTCGGTCCTCCTCGTCCTTCTCGATCGGCGGCTGGCCGCCGGCGGCGCGGCGGTCGTTGTCGACCGCCTGCCGCATCGAGAACCACGTGAAGAACACGAGCAGGAAGATCAGCCCGACGATGGGCACGTTGTCCGGCTTGGTGATGATCAGGTTGAAGTCGGAGTCGGTGAGGCCGAAGGCGAAGAACACCGTGAGGAAGATCATCAGCCCCCAGCCCCAGCGGGTGGAGGAGAACGCCTCGCGCTTCCACACGATCAGCACCAGCGCCACCACCGTGGTGGCGAAGAACAGTTGCGGATCGGCAAACAGATCGATGAAGCCCTTCAACCCTTCCAACATGTCGTCTCGTCTCCGCCGTCCAGAGTCTCAGACCGGAACCCGCGCCTTCTAGAGCGGACCGGAGATGCCGCCGTCCTTGCGGACGCGCCAGAAATGTATCGCCATCAGGAAGCCGATGACGAGCGGCAGGGCGACGCAGTGCAGCACGTAGAACCGAAGCAGCGCTCCCTCGCCGACGAACGTGCCGCCAAGCAGGGCGAACCGGGCGTCGTCGGCCGCGTGCACGAGCTGCACGTCGCCCAGAGCCATGAGCGAGGCCCCGGGGCCCTCGTGGCCCAGGAACGGCGTGGCGCGGGCCATGTTCGATCCGACCGTGATCGCCCAGATCGCGAGCTGGTCCCACGGCAGCAGGTAGCCCGTGAACGACAGCAGCAGCGTCAGCACGAGCATGATGACCCCGATGTTCCAGTTGAACTCGCGGGGCGGCTTGTACGAGCCGGTCATGAACACCCGGAACATGTGCAGCCACACGGTGATGACCATGGCGTGGGCGCCCCAGCGGTGCATCTCGCGCATGATGCCGAGCGGCACGTGCTCGCGGAGCCCCACGATGTCCGAGTAGGCGTACTCCAGGGTCGGTCGGTAGTAGAACATCAGCAGCAGCCCGGTGAACGTCAGCACCAGGAACAGGAAGAAGCTGATGCCGCCCATGCACCACGTGTAGCGCAGCCGCACGCCGGACTTGCGCAGGCGCACCGGGTGCATGTGCAGGAACACGTTCGAGAGCATGACGAGCACGCGGTTGCGGTCGTTGATGGGGGCCGCGTGCCGGAAGATCGACGTCCAGATCTGCGTCTCGGTAATCCAGTCCCACGCCCGGACGAGGGCCGGCGCCTTCGGTTCGATGGTCTTCGTGTCAGCCATGTCGATTCAGATCGGAAGGAACGACTCGGGGTCCGCCCACTGGCCGAGCTCCTGCTGGAACTTCCGGCTCTTGTCGACGAGGATCTGGCCGTCCTCGGCCCGCACGATCCGCGTCCGTTCCAGGGGCCGCGGCGCCGGGCCCTCGAAGTTGACGCCGGTGGGTCGGAAGCCGCTGCCGTGGCAGGGGCACTTGAACTTGTTCTCGGCCGACAGCCAGTTGGGCGTGCAGCCGAGATGGGTGCACACCGAGAACAGCGCGTAGAACCCGGACGCCTCGTGCGTGAAGTCGTTGTCGGTCCGCACGATCCAGACCCCGAAGCGGTCCTTGAACCGCTCGTCGACCCCGTCGCCGTAGTCCTCGGGGAACCCGATGGCGAACTGCTGGGGCGGCTCGTTGAGCACGTTCGGGAACATGAAGCGGCCGGTGGCGGCGAGGCAGCCGGCGGTGGCGGCGGTGAACGCGCCCCAGGCGAGCCCCCTCCAGCCGCGGCGCCCCATCAGCGGCGAGTCGTCGGGAATCGCCGCCTTCTTCTTCCTCGCCGCGCCCGCCGCCGCGGTGGTGGTGCGGCCCTTGAGCTTGGCGTCTGCGCCGGCCGCGGCCTTGGCCGCCGCCGGCTTGGCGGCGACGGGCTTCTTCGCGGGCGCCGCCGGCCTGG
>JAJEFC010000092.1 GCA_022820675.1 Vicinamibacteria bacterium
CTCGCCTCGTAGGCGAGCCCCAGCCAGTAGTGGGGGTCGGCCAGCGTGGGGTCGGTCTCCGACGCCTGGCGGAACAGCCGCAGCGCCTCGCCCACGTCGCCCGAGTCCCACGTCGCGATGCCGCGGTCCAGGGTCTCGCGGGCCGCCGCGCGTCCCGCCGCGAGCCGGCGCACCGCGATGCGGTTCGCCTCGCCCCGCGCGGCCGCGGCCGCCTCGGGGCGGTCCTGACGGGTGAAGATGTCGGCGAGCCCGTAGTGGGCGGGGGCATAGTCGGCCCGGATGGCGAGGGCCTGTCGGTAGGCGGCCTCGGCGTCGGCGTAGCGGTTCAGGCGGCTGTGCGACACCCCGATGTTGAAGTGGCAGTCGACGCAGGTCGGGGTGACCGCCAGCACCGCCTCGAACTGCGCGATGGCGTCGTCGTAGTTCCCCTCCCGGTTGGCCCGGACCCCCGCCGCGAACGCGGCGGCCGCGGTCTGGTCGTCCTGCAGCGCGCGCAGCCACGGGGCCGCGGTCCGCCCCGCCTCGAGGACGAAGCGCACGTCGACGGCGCCGTCGGGGTGCACGAGCACGCGGAAGATCTGGTCGCCGAGCTCGGCCTTGCCGGCGCTGACGCTGTACTGCCCGGGCGCGAGGTCGACGTCGCGGAAGCGGCCGTCGGCGTCGGTGACGGTCTCGACGCCGGTCTCCTCGGTTTCCAGCGACACCACGGTCACCGTGGCCCCCGCCACGGGCTCGCCGTCGCCGGTGATGACGCGGCCGTGCACCGAGCCCGTCGTTTGGGCCCACGCGCCCGGATGCGCCAGACCCAGGACCGTCACGACCGCCGCGAGGCGCAGCCCGGCGGTCGCCGCCTCGCGGCACCGCCGCCTCCGCCACCTGTCGCGCGCGGCATCGGCGCCTCCGTGCCGGGAGTCGGCTCTCACGGCGTCGTCACCTGCCCTTTCAGGTCGGGGGGGAGGGTGCCTCCTCCAGCCCGCCAAATCGCCGCCTTCGGCTCCGCCTGGTGCCCGACCGACCCCGCCGGAGTCCGCGCGGTTCCACGGCGCCGGGACTCCGGGCGGAGGGCGGCGCCCGCGGTGCCGGCCCGCGCCGCGTGCCTCGGGGAATCGGCGCCGTCGCCCGCCAATCGTCGCCTTCGATCTCCGCCTGGCGCCCGACCAACCACTCCGGCAGTCCGCGCGGTTCCGCGGCGCAGACCGCTGCCCCGAGTTTACACCCTCTGGCGCGCCATGAACGCCCTGACCCGCTCCAGGTCGCGCACGATGGGCGTGGGCGGCAGCGAGGCGAGAAAGCGGCGGCCGTACCCCTTGCTCAGCAGTCGGGGGTCGAGCACCGACAGCACCCCGCGGTCCCGGCGGTGCCGTATCAGCCGGCCGAGCCCCTGCAGGAGGCTGAGGACGGCCAGCGGCACCTGGTACTCGTCGAACGGGCTGCCGCCGGCGCGGGCGATCGACTCCATGCGCGCCGCCGTGACGGGGTCGCCGGGCGGCGCGAACGGCAGCTTGTCGATGATGACGCAGCTCAGGGCGTCGCCGGCCACGTCCACGCCCTGCCAGAAGCTCGACGTGGCCAGCAGCACCGCGTTCGGGGTCGCGCGGAAGCTGCGCAGCAGCACCGGGCGGGGGGCGTCCCCCTGGACGAGCAGGGGCCAGGGGCTCCCCGGCGCGATCAGCCGGTGCACCTCCCGCATGTTGGCGTAGCTCGTGAAGAGCACGAAGGCGCGCCCCTCGGTGGCGTCGAGCAGGGCCCGGACCTGCAGGGCGGCGTCGCGGGCGAACGCCGGCGACCGCGGCTCCGGCATCTGCGGGGGCAGGTACAGCACCGTCTGCGCCGCGTAGTCGAACTCCGACGCGAGGCGCAGCTCCACCGCCTCGCCGATGCCGAGGCGCGACCGCTGGTAGTCGAACGAGCCGTCGACGGCGAGGGTCGCCGACGTCAGTATCGTGCCCTGCAGGCGTTCGAGGAGCAGCTCCCGGACGATGGACGACACGTCGATGGGGGACGCCCGCAGGAACGTGCCGCGGCCCCGGCGCTCGAGGAAGTACACGAGGCGGTCGTCGCTGGCGTCGAGCACGAGGTCGACGTCGTCGGCGAGCTCGCGGGCGCGGCGCCCCAGGGCCCGCAGGTCCTCGGTGGCGGCGGGGAACGACTCCACCGCGGCGTCGAGCGCCCGCGCCGCGTTCGCGAGCTGCCGCCCCGGCTCGGCCGCCGGCTCGAGCAAGTCGGCGTCGAGGCGGGTGCGATCGGCCTGCGCCCGGTGCAGCCGGACCGCCGCGAAGAACAGCGCCGCCCGCCGGTCGACGTCGTCGAGCGCCCGGTACAGGCCCTGGGCGGCCTCGGCGTCCTCCTCCAGGTCGCGGCCCGTCCAGCGGCGGCCGTCGCCGACCAGCCGCTCCAGCCGGTAGTTGCTCACCGAGACGCCGAAGTACTGCGTCGCCACGTCCTCGAGCTGATGCGCCTCGTCGATCACCGCGTAGGCGTACGACGGGATGACCTCGCCGTAGGCCGACTGGCGCACCGCCGCGTCGGCGCACAGCAGGTGGTGGTTCACGATGACGAGGTCCGACTCGGCCGCCCGCTGCCGCATCCGGGTGATGAAGCAGTCCGCGTGCTGCGGGCACTCGGTGCCGATGCAGGTCTCCGAGGCGGCCGATATCTCGCTCCAGAACGGCAGGTCCTCCGGCAGGTCCTCGATCTCCGCGCGGTCGCCGGTCGACGTGCCCGCGGCCCACGCCGCGATGGCGTCCACGTGGGCGCGGTCGGGGGCGAGACGGAGGGGGTCGCCGTCCCGTAGCGCCTCGAACCGATGCAGGCAGAGGTAGTTGCCCCGCCCCTTCATGTAGGTGGCGGTGAAGTCCACCCCCAGCGCGCCGCGCAGGGCGGGGAGGTCCTTGTCGAATATCTGGTCCTGGAGCTGCTTCGTGCCGGTGGAGACCAGCACGCGCTGGCCGCTCAGGATCGCCGGCACCAGGTAGGCGAGGGTCTTGCCGGTGCCGGTGCCGGCCTCCGCCAGCAGGACCCCGCCGTCCTCGAACGTCCCGGCCGCCGCCGACGCCATCTCCCGCTGGCCGGCCCGGGGCTCGAACGACGGCAGGGCCGACGCGAGGGGGCCGTCCCCGGCGAACGCGGCCTCGACCTCGTCGACCAGGGAGCGCCGCGCGGGGGCGGCGCGGGGCCTCGGGCCGGCCGGTCCGGTATCGCCGGCCCGCCGGCCGGTCTCGCCGTCTAGTCCGGGTACAGCGGGAACTTCCGGCACAGGGCTTCGACCCGCGACCGCACCTCGGCCGCCACCGCGTCCGACTCGGGTTCCGCGAGCACCCGGCTGATCCAGCCGGCGATCTCGTCCATCTCCGCCTCGGCCATGCCCCGCGTGGTCACCGCGGGGGTCCCGATGCGGATGCCGCTGGCCACCATCGGCGGGTTCTCGTCGAAGGGGATCGCGTTCTTGTTGACGGTGATGCCGGCCCGCTCCAGCGCGGCCTCGGCGACCTTGCCGGTGATGCCGCGCGAGAACACGTCGACGAGCACGAGGTGGTTGTCGGTGCCCCCGCTCACCAGCCGGAAGCCGGCCTCCCGCAGGGCCGCGCCGAGGCGGGCGGCGTTCCGGACGATCTGCTGCTGGTACTCGCGGAACGCGGGCTCCGCCGCCTCCCGGAAGCACACCGCCTTGGCCGCGACGACGTGCATGAGGGGGCCGCCCTGGACGCCCGGGAAGAGGGCCCGGTTCACCGCCTTCGCGTGCTCCTCGCGGCACAGCACGAGGCCGCCGCGGGGGCCGCGCAGGGTCTTGTGGGTGGTGGTGGTCACGATGTCCGAGTGGGGGACGGGGCTGGGGTGCAGCCCCGCCGCGACCAGCCCCGCGACGTGGGCCATGTCGGTGACCACGTACGCCCCGACCTCGTCGGCGACGGCCCGGATGCGGGCGAAGTCGATGACCCGGGGGTAGGCGCTCGCCCCCACCATGATCAGCTTCGGCCGGCGTTCGCGCGCGAGGCGCGCCAGCTCTTCGTGGTCGATGCGCTCGTCGTCGCGCCGCACCCCGTAGGGCACGATGTCGTAGAGCTGGCCCGAGAAGTTCAGGGGATGGCCGTGGGTCAGGTGCCCGCCGTGCGCGAGGTTCATCCCGAGCACGGTGTCGCCGGGGTCGATCAGGGCGAAGTACGCGGCCATGTTGGCCTGGGCGCCCGAATGCGGCTGCACGTTGGCGCGCTCGGCCCCGAACAGGGCCAGGGCCCGCTCGATGGCCAGCGACTCCGCGACGTCGACGTGCTCGCAGCCGCCGTAGTAGCGCCGCCCCGGATACCCCTCGGCGTACTTGTTGGTGAGCACCGAGCCCGCCGCCTCGAGCACCGCCCGGCTGACGAAGTTCTCCGAGGCGATCAGCTCGAGACCGCTGTTCTGTCGGGTCTTCTCGTCGGCGAGGACGGCGGCGATGGCCGGATCCGTCTCGGTCAGCGGGCGCTGGCGGGTGCCCTGGGTCGGCTCGATGAGTGGGTTCATGCGGTCCTTCGGTCCCGGGCCCCGGCCGGCGCCGGGCCCGCCAATCGTCGCCTTCGGCCCCGCGGGGCGCCCGACCGGTCCTGCAGGGGCCGCGCCGTTCCAGGGCGCCGGTCTGGTCCGCCCAATCGTCGCCTTCGCTCCGTCCGACGCCCAACCAGTCCTGCAGGGGCCGCGCCGTTCCAGGGCGCCGGCCTGGCCCGCCAATCGTCGCCTTCGACTCCGCCTGGCGCCCAATCAGTCGCGCCGTTCCACGGCGCCGACTCCCGGGGCTCCGATTGCCGCTCCGACCGACCCCTGCGGGAGTCGGGGACCCTCCAGCAGGGGGCCGCGTCCCGCGGCGCAGATCCCGGCGCGGCGACGAGGATCAGGTGGCGCGGCAGCTCCGAATTGTACTACGGCCGGCCCGCGGTCTCCGGTTCGCGGGCGTGCTCCGGCGGGCGGTTTCGCGTGCTATAGTCGGCCCATGGCGCAGAAATCCACCCTCCCGTCGTCACCGTCCGTCCGGTACGAGGACGCGTTCCCGAGCTCGCGTCAGGTCCTCGTCGATGGAGACCGCGTGAGCGTGCCGATGCGCGAGATCGCCCTCTCCGGGGGCGAGCCGCCCCTGCGGGTCTACGACACCAGCGGCCCGCAGGGCGGCGACGTGCGGCGCGGCCTGCCGCCCCTGCGCGAGGGGTGGATCACCGCCCGCGGCGGCGTCGAGGCGAGGCCGGACGCGGCCGGGCCCCGGGCGTCGGGCCTGC
>JAJEFC010000265.1 GCA_022820675.1 Vicinamibacteria bacterium
CGGTGCACATCAACAGCAACCGCCCGCCGTCCGGCGCCCGGACGGCGGCGGGCCGCGGGCCTTCCGCAGCGAGTCACGTAATGGCCGCCTCCACGGCCTCGCCGATATCGCGGGTGGTGGCCGTGCCGCCCATGTCCGGGGTCCGCGGGCCTTCCGCGACCACGGTCTCGACCGCGCGGACCACGGCGGCGGCGGCGGCCGACTGTCCTAGGTGGTCCAGCATCATCGCGCCCGACCAAATCTGGCCGATGGGGTTGGCGATGCCGCGCCCCGCGATGTCGGGGGCCGAGCCGTGCACCGGCTCGAACATCGACGGGGCTTCCCGGCTGGGGTTGAGATTCGCCGAAGGCGCAATGCCGATGGTCCCGGCCACCGCAGGCCCCAGATCCGAAAGGATGTCGCCGAACAGGTTGGAGCCGACCACCACGTCGAACCAGTCCGGATGCAGCACGAAATGGGCCGTGAGAATGTCGATGTGGTACTGCGCCGTCCCGATGTCGGGATAGCGCTGCTTCGCAGCCGCGAACCGCTCGTCCCAGTACGGCATCGTATGCACGATCCCGTTCGACTTGGTCGCGGAGGTCACGTGCCGGGCGGGGCGGGTCGCGGCGAGCTCGAAGGCCCAGTCGAGCACCCGGTCCACCCCTCGCCTCGTGAAGATGCTCTCCTGCATCGCCATCTCGTCGTCGGTGCCCGCATAAAGCCGCCCGCCGACCTCCGAGTACTCTCCCTCCACGTTCTCCCGCACCACGACGAAGTCGATATCGGCGGGCCCGCGATCGCGGAGCGGCGGCTGCATCCCGTCGAGCACGCGCACCGGGCGCACGTTGATGTACTGGTCGAAGCGCCGGCGGATGGGGATGAGCAGCCCCCAGAGCGAAATGTGGTCCGGCACCCCCGGAAACCCCACGGCTCCCAGGAAGATGGCGTCGTGGCCGGCGATCTGGTCGAGGCCGTCGACCGGCATCATCCGGCCGGTCGCATGGTAGGTCTCGCAGCTCCACGGAAACGAGTCCCAGCGGAACGCGAAGCCGTACCGCCGCGCCGCCGCGTCCAGCACGCGCATGCCCTCCGGCACGACCTCCTGCCCGATCCCGTCGCCGGGAATCACCGCAACCCGATATCGCTCCGAGGTCATACTGCCCTCCTTCCGGAGCCGGCGCGGCGGCGGTACCGCCCCCCCATCACGCCGCGTTGAGCCATACCACCGCGCCGAACACCACGATGGCGATGGCCATCACCAGCAGGGTCCGACGCACGCCGCGCACCAGCGCGGGGAACACGAGCCGGAGGAGCAGCACGGCCGCGATTGCGACCGCGAACTTCAGGATCACGCGCCGGACCCGCCGGCCTGATAGTCGCGCGCATACTCCTCATAGATCTCCTTGCCGCGCCGGAACGCGTCGGCCTCGGCGGGCCGGACTTCCCGAAACGGCTGGGCGGGCCGGCCCGCCCAAATCCACCCCGCACGCACCACGGTGCCGGGCGCCACCCACGCCCGCGCGCCGACGAGCGCATCGTCCTCGACGGTGACGTCCGCGCAGACCGTCGACCCCATGCCGATCAGGCACCGGTTCCCGACCCGGCAGGCCGCCAAGCGCACGTTGTGGCCGATCGTCACATCGTCACCGATCTCCGCCACCGCGCCCGCCTGCGTCACGTCAATGAAGGAGTTGTCCTGCACGTTGGTCCGGTCGCCCACCACGATGCGCCCCCGGCCCGCGCGCAGGGCGGTCGAAAACCACACGCTGGACCCGCGCCCGAGCCGCACATCGCCCCACAGGGTCGAGGTCGGGGCAAGGTACGCCCCGGCAGGTACGACCGGCGACGCGCCGTTCGCCTCGTGCAGCGGTCCGCTGGCGCCGGACGGACGGAACGCCTTGTCACCGAGCGGCGGGAGCGGGTCGTCGTCGGTCGCCGTCGCTGGCGACGGGGTGGACCGCCGCACGGCCGCCGCCAGTTCCGCCGCCTCGCCACGGGCCAGGGCCCGGACCGGCCGGGCCGGGCTCCCGGCGTACAGCCAGCCGCCTGCCAGCGTCTTGCCCGGGGGCACCAGCGCGCCGGCGGCAATGACCGCGCCGGCACCGACCACCGAGTGGTCCATCACGACCGCTGCATCGCCAACGACGACGCCGTCCTCGAGCGTGCAGCCATGCACCAAGGCGTAGTGGCCGACAGCCACCTCGGTGCCCACCACGGACCCGCGATCGTCGTCGGCAATATGCACGGTGGACCTGGCGCCCAGCCAGGACCTGGGGCCGATCGTGATCCGTTCGCCGTCGGCCCGCAGCACGGCGAGCCGGCCCAGTTCCACGGATTCCGCGATGTGTGCGCGGCCGATGACGACGGCCCCGGGGCCGCTTTGCAGGCGCGAGCCAACGACCGGCCGATGCTCCCGGTAGCACAACACGGCGCTATCCATGCGGTGCCCTCCCCCGCGCGAATTCGACCCCGAGCATACGGTCGACGGGCCGCGGTGTGTGGTCGTGTGATATAAGCGACGGACGGTTCCGACCCGATCGGACCCACTGCCGCCACGGAGTGCTGACCAACGTGTCCCGTCCCGCCTTCCGCACCGTCGCCGGCATGCTCGCCCTCCCGTTTTTGCTGGTCGGGCTCGGCCCCGTCGCACTCACCGCCTGCAGCGGGCCCGTCGAGATCACCCCGCCCCCGGAGACGCCGGCCGACAAGGCGAGGCGCGAGCGCCTCGAGGCTCAGGGAATCACCCCCGGGTTTTCCCTGTCTGGCATTTTCGGCGGAGACGGCGATTCAGGAGCAGGCGTGCGCATGGCGATCAACCCGCACCTGTGGCGGGCGTCGCTGGAGATTCTCGATTTCCTGCCACTGGATTCGGTCGATTCGGTCGGCGGCGTGATCATCACCGAGTGGGCCGAGCTCGCCGACGCGCCGAACGAGGAGATGAAGGTGGTCGCCCGGATCACGGGCCAGGAACTTGCCGTCAGCAACCTGCGGGTACGTGTCTATCGGCGGGTGCGCGCAGACGACGGCACGATGGCGGCCGCCGCTGTCGCCGCCGGTACGGAAACCGCACTCGAGGACCGGATCTTCACGCGAGCGCGGGCGTTGCTGGTGTCCCAGTAGCGCCGCGACATCCGCGCCGGGCCAACGACGTCGCGGGAATTCCCTCCCCGCGCCGCCGGCACGGCGGTCAAGCCGCCGGGCCCAAGAGCCGCTTGACCTCGGGCCCCCGGCACGCCTACACATCGGCCCAGAACTCTGGCGAGTGTAGCTCAGTGGTTAGAGCACCGGTTTGTGGTACCGGGGGTCGTGGGTTCAAGTCCCATCACTCGCCCCAAGACCCGTGGTCCGGCGGCCTTGTGTCATCGTGTCATCCGATTGATCGTCCCGACCCCCGCCGCCGGTCGGCGGGCGAACCCGCGGTCGGCGGCTACCAAATATTCACTTCGACGATGGGTTGGTCCCGGTAGATCCGTTCGATCCCGAAGCGCGATAGGTCCAGGGACCGGTATTCGCCGTAAGCGATGAGCTCCGCGATGGCCCGGCCCGCCGCCGGCGACTGCTGCAGACCGTGGCCGCTGAACCCGTTACAGAACAGCAGCCCCTGCACCTCCGGGTGCGGCCCCAGGATCGCATTCTGGTCGAACACGTTGAAGTCGTAGTGGCCCGCCCACGAGCCCGTCAGCTTGACCGCTTCGAACGCCGGGACGCGGGCCGCCAACGCGGGCCAGATCGTCTCTTCCCATTCCCGGTAGTCGATGTCGAAATCGAGCGGGTCGCTGTCGGGGTCCCGTTCGCGCGCCGGCGACACCGTGGCGATGTACCGCCCGCTTTCCGGCCTAAAGGTGACCCCGGCGGGATCGATCGTCAGCGGCGCGTGCTGCAGGTCGTCCCGGCAGTCGAACACGTAGACGTAGCGCTTCTTGGGGCACACGGGGAGATCGACCGCGATGGTGGCCGCCAGCGCGCCGGCGCGCGAGCCGGCCGCCAGGACCGTGGCACCTCCCCGTATCAGTCCGTGCGCATCTGTCTCGACGCCAAGGACCCGATCTCCCTCCCGCACCAGACGCGTGACTTCGCCGTGCAGGAAGCGAGCCCCCAGCGACTGCGCCTTGCGGCGGAAACCCATCAACAGGGTGTAGGGATCCACCCAGCCTTCGTTGGCGAACCCGAACACCGCGGCACCCACGCCGTGCCAGTTGATCCACGGGAAGCGCTCCGCCAGCGCGCTGCCGGCCAGCCACTCGACCGCCGCCTGCAGGCCGCGCTGCACCTCCCAGTTCTGTCGCAACTGCGCGACGTCGGCCGGCGCCGCCATCAGCAGATAGCCCTGCTCGCGGAAGGACACGTCGCACGAGACGTCGTCCACCGCCAGCGTGCGGGCCGCCGTCCGGGCGAACTCCGCGCCGAACATCGACATGCGGATATTTTCCGGTGTCGTGAACTGCTGGCGGATTCCCCCCAGCGAGCGGGTCGCGGCGCCGCTCTGGTACGTGGGGTCCCGCTCGACCACCACAACCGAGCCGTCGAAATCGTCGGAGGCGGCCAAGAAGTAGGCCGCCGCACAACCGATGATGCCGCCTCCGGCGACCACCACGTCTGGGCAGTTCGTCATCCTGCGCACCCCGGTCCCGTTGGCCCACAGTTCGGCGTCGCGATCCGATGACGCTCCCGCGCCGCTGGGTTACGATGCGAACACTAACCCCAACAGTTGTCGCCATCCACGAACCGGCGATCCGGCGACCGTCCCGCGCACAGGAACCCTGAGACCATGCTGCAATATTCCGACCGCACGAACGATCTGCTCGAGCGCCTGAACGCGTTCATGGATGAGAACTTCTATCCGAACGAGGAAAAGATCGACGCACAGATCGCCGAGGGCGACCGGTGGGCGCACCCGCCGCTGATGGAGGAACTCAAGGGCCGGGCGCGGGAGGCGGGCCTGTGGAACCTGTTTCTCCCGGAATCGGAGTTCGGGGCCGGCTTGACCAACTTCGAATACGCACCGCTCTGCGAGGTGATGGGACGCTCGGAGCACGCGCCGGAGATTTTCAACTGCTCGGCGCCCGACACTGGCAACATGGAGGTGCTTGCCCGGTACGGGACCAAGGCGCAGCAGGACGAATGGCTGGACCCACTGCTCAACGGCGAGATTCGCTCGGCATTCGCCATGACCGAGCCCGAGGTCGCGTCCTCGGACGCCACCAACATCGAGTGCCGGATCGAGCGCGATGGCGACGAGTACGTGATCAACGGCCGCAAGTGGTGGACGTCGGGCGCGCTCTCGCCGCGCTGCAAGATCCTGATCGTCATGGGCAAGACCGACCCGACGAATCCCGACCGGCACAAGCAGCAGTCGATGGTGCTGGTTCCGCTCGGCACGCCCGGCGTCACCGTCGTCCGCCACCTGCCGGTATTCGGCTTCGACGACGCGCCGCACGGGCATGCAGAAGTCATCTTCAAGGACGTACGCGTGCCCGCGAGCAACATGCTCCTGGGCGAAGGGCGCGGGTTCGAAATCGCCCAGGGACGGCTTGGGCCGGGCCGGATCCACCACTGCATGCGGCTCATCGGTCTGGCGGAACGGGCCCTCGAGAAGATGTGCAAGCGCGTGAAATCACGCGTCACCTTCGGCCGGCCGATCTCGGAGCAGACGGTCACCCAGGAACGCATTGCCGACGCGCGGATCGCCATCGACCAAGCGCGGCTCCTGGTGCTCAACGCAGCCTGGCGGATGGACACGGTCGGCAACAAGGAGGCCCGCAAGGACATCGCCATGATCAAGGTGGCGACCCCGATCATGGCGTGCAAGGTGATCGACTGGGCGATCCAGGCGCATGGCGGCGGCGGCGTCACGAGCGACTTCGGGTTGGCCGCGGCCTACGCCAACGCCCGGACCCTGCGGCTGGCCGACGGGCCCGACGAGGTGCACCGCAACCAGATCGCGAAGCTCGAACTGCGGCGCCACAACTGATCGCACCCGACCATGTGGCAGCGGGTAGGCGCTCACCATCTGGCGGCCCTGGCGGGTCTGGCCCTGTTCGTCGCGCTCGGGGTGGCCAACCACGCGCTCACCGAGCTGAGCGACGACGCGGCGCGGGAGACCGAAGTGCGACTGGGCCTGCTCAGCCGTCTCCACGGGCTGGCCCTGGAGCGCGCTGACCGGGACGCGGCCTTCCATCGCGCAGCCAACCGGCTCCTGATGGAGGGGGCGGCAGTCGACACCGGCGCGGCCCGCGAGATCATCGACGGCGCCCGTGCCCTGGCCCGGAAGAGCGAGGCGCTCGACAGCTATCTCGAGGGCGCAGGTGCAACCCTGCCGGATGAGGAACGCACCGCCACCATCGGTGCCGTCCAGCTCGTGACGCAGGCCGTGGGCGACGTCGTGGCCCGGGCGGAAGCGCTTGCCGACGGTCCCGGCGAAGCGGCA
>JAJEFC010000035.1 GCA_022820675.1 Vicinamibacteria bacterium
GTCAACCACGTTTTGGATCGCCCGGAGGGCGGGCGCGTTGCGGGACTATCCCGCTTCCGGGGCTGCGGCGCGGGCCGGCTGCGGCTTCGGTTTCTTCGGCGGCGGGTACGTCGTCCAGAAGTTGCGCCCGCACGCCGCGCACTTCCAGAACTGCTGCGGGGGCCACGGCTGGCCGGGCGCCGGATCCCGGAGTTCCATGTCCTGCCCGCACCGCTGGCAGCGAATCCGAATGTCCACGTTGCCGTTGCTCATGTGGCAGATTCTAGGAGCCTGCGCCGCAGAACGCAACGGCGGGCGGTCAGCGGCGCAGGCTCCTGGAGCGGTGGGGCTGGGCCGAAACCCCGAACCGGCGAGGCGTTTCGGGGCGCTGGTGCGCGCCCCGGCGGTCGGCCGAGCCCGCGGGCGGCGACCGTCGGGCTACGATCGAGGCGTGATCGTGCCGGGCCTGATCCTCACCGGCGGCCGGTCGGCGCGCATGGGACAGCCCAAGGCGCTCCTTCCGGTCGATGCCCGGGATACGTTCGTCAGCCGGCTGGTTCGCACGCTGCGCGAGGCCGGTGTGGACGACCTCGTGGTCGTGGCCGCCGGCGACGGGCCGATCGACGCCATCCGCGGGGCGCTGGCGGCTATCTCGCCGGAGCCGCGGGTCGTCCTCAATCCGGATCCGTCCCGGGGGCAGCTCTCGTCGCTGCTGACCGGTCTCGCGGCGCTCGACCGTCCCGGCATGGATGCGCTTCTCGTCACCCTGGTCGACATGCCCCTGGTGGGCGTTCCCACGGTTCGGGCCCTGCTCGACGCGTATGCGCGTACGCGCGCGCCAATCGTGCGTCCGATGCGGCCGGGCGACTCCGCACACGGGCACCCGGTCGTGTTCGACAGGTCGGTCTTCGACGCGCTGCGTGACGCCGACCCGCAAGCGGGCGCGAAGCCGGTGGTGCGCGCGCTGGAAGCGGCGATCGAGAACGTGCCGGTCGACGATCCCGGCGCCTTCCTCGACGTCGATACTCCCGCGGAGTACCGCCGGGTGTTCGGCCGACCGGTGCCCGCGAGCGTCCCGCCACGTTGATCGGACGGGCGCGGTTCCGTACAATGAAAGCTGGGTGGCGGCCACCCGGTGTGGGCCAGTGGCGCAGTTGGGAGCGCGCGTGAATGGCATTCACGAGGTCACGGGTTCGACCCCCGTCTGGTCCACCAACCTCGGCTCGCAACTTCCGCAAAGTCAGTACATCGTGAACAGGCGCTGAACGTCGGCGCCGTCGCGGGCCGTGGTCAGGGCCAGCATCAGCAGGACGCGCGCCTTGACCGCCGAGAGGCTCTCGCCGGAGACGCGCCGCCCGCCGCGCGAGGACGCCGGTCCGGCCGGCGGTGCGACCCGCCGGAGGCGAGCCGGCACCCGGCCGCCTCCGGTTCTCGTGGTGATGACGACCACGACGCCGTCGTCGATGACGTCGTCGATGGCATCGGCTTGCGCCGGCGTCATCGCACCGGCGCCGGCCGCGGCGACCACCACGCCAGCGGCGCCGAGGTCGCGGGCCGCCCGGATGAGGTCGCCCGATGCGCCGACGTAGCTCGTCAGAAGGACCACGCGGGGCAGCCGGAGGAGCCCGGCGACGTCGAACTCGGTCCGGTGGGTGTGCCGGCGGGTCGGACGGCGGTAGTACTCGATGCGGTCCGCGTCGACGACGCCGAGCACGCCGTTGCGCCCCGAATCGAAGCTGTCCAGTCGTTGTGCATGCACCTTCCGCACGTCGCGCGCCGCGTGGATTTCCCCGTTCACGACGACGACCACGCCGCGGTTGCGCGAGGTCGGCGACGCGGCGACCCGGACGGCGTCGAGCAGGTTCGCCGCACCGTCGTAGCCGGGAGCGGTCGGTGGGCGCATCGCACCGACCACGACGATCGGCCGGTCGGTCCTGACGGTCAGGTGGAGGAAGTAGGCGGTCTCTTCGAGCGTGTCGGTCCCGCTCGTCAGGACGACGCCGTCCAGATCGCGCCGTGCAGAGAAGAGACGGTTGAGCCGCCGGGCCAGTGCGAGCCAGTGCTCGACCGTGAGCGAGCTGCTCGGCAGGTTCGCGAACTGTTCGGTCTCGACCTCCGCGTAGCGCCCCGCCGCGGGAATCAGATCGGTCAGCTCGCGAGCCGTCAGCCGCCCGTCGGGATGGTTGGCGATCGTGCCGCCGGTGGCCACGACGCGGACGGTGGCGCGGGGGCGGAACTGCGCGGATTCGACCACGGCCGGCGCGGCCGCCAGCCAGATGCCGGCCGCCGCCGGCAGCCAGCATCGAAGACGCATCGCGGTGCGGTCCACTCGCAGCTACTATAGCGAATCCGCCTCGATGCCATGGGCATGCGAGAGCCACCTGACGAGTGCTTCGAGCGCGGCACGGGACGTGGCGCCGTAGAAGGGCATCAGGGCGGTCGGAACCCCGGCGGAGCGGATCAGACAGGCCCGCCAGCGGTTTCCCACGACCGGTCTGACCTCGATGGCGTAGTGCTGGCCCCCGATGGTCTGTTCGAAGCGTTGAACGGTAGCGGGCATGGGTCAGGGTGGCGGCGCCGGACGCGAATCCCGGAATTCTAATGAGCCCCCGGGTTCAATCAAGCGAAAGCCGGCACGAATGCCGCGTCCACAGGTCGAGAGGAGTTGTGCAACGCCGGAGAAACCGGTTCGAGAAAAACTGTCGCTGCCAGGGATCCACAAGTGGGACACAGAATATCCACAGTGTTTGCGCAGCCGGAATTCGGGACCGCGCGTAGTCGGAGCCCCCGCGGGGCGCCCGCGGACCGGCGGCCGGCGAGGCCGGCGCGTTCCCGCACGTCGCTCGCC
>JAJEFC010000060.1 GCA_022820675.1 Vicinamibacteria bacterium
CGCCGAGCCGGACAACCTGAAGACTCTCGGCCCCGCCGTGTCGCCGGACGGGCGGTACATCTGGTACTCGAGGCGCACCGGCGACTGGCAGTACAACGCGCAGCTTCCCCAGTACCAGCTCGAGGCCTACGACGTGGAGACCGGCGAGCGCTACCCGCGGTCGTCGCGCTACGGGTCGGCCCTGCGGCCCACCCTGTCGCCGGACGGGCGGTGGCTGGTTTTCGGCACGCGCCACGACGAGCACACCGGGCTGGTGCTGCGCGACCTCGAGACGGGGGAGGAGCGCTGGCTGGCGTATCCGGTGCAGCACGACGACCAGGAGTCGCGCGCCACTCTGGACGTGCTGCCGGGCATGTCGTTCACGCCCGACTCGCGGCACCTCGTGGCGTCCTGGGGCGGCGGGTTGTGGAAGGTGCCGGTGGCGGGCGGGGCGGCCGAGAGGATCCCGTTCCGGGTGCGCTTCGACCTGACGCTGGGGCCGAGGGTGGGAGTTCGACTACCGCCGGCCTCGGTTCAGCCGCCGGTCGAATAGTCTCTGACCTCGAGGCCGGGCACGTGGCGATAGTGTCTGGTATCGCGCGCCACCGGAACGCCGTTCGCCGGCACGACACCCGCCACGGCGAATACCGCAGCCACGCCGTCGTACGACGGGGAACCCAACGCCGACGGGTCGGTGGTGGACCTGGGTTCGTCGGCCAGCCGAACGCCGCGATCCAACGAACCGGATCTGCGTTCATGGCGACCGATGCAGCGGGGGGGGAGCGTCCTGTGCACCCCTCCCGCTGACCGTCTTGGCGGTTCCTGCGGCGCCGCCGCATCGCTGGAGAACCCGGAGAATTCCGACCTGATTCCGCACTACCTCGTGAGAAAATCAACGCATGGCACCACGAAGAGGATGCGAAGAGCCAAGCGTACGGTCATCGCTCCGGATCCGGTCCCCGAATGGCCCGGGGCAGTAGACCGAGCAGCCCGGGGGCGAACCTGGACGAAAACGCCCCCAAGCGTGGGCGAAGGTCGTGCAACAAGGACCGCCGACTTGCGAGCAGCTCGACGCCGGCGCCCGGGAAACCGAGGATGAGGACGATGACGAGACAGGCAGCCCAAGAAAGGAATCGGGGCCGCGCAGCGCCGTCCGCGAAGACCCTCGTGATCACACCCCATCCCGACAGCCTGCCGGCGAGGCCTGGACCCCCGGAAGCCTTCGACGACGACCTCGCGCCCGAGGACTGGGCAGACACTCTGCCCTGGGGCGATCGCACGACTACGGGCCGAGACTCGAACATCGTCAACCTGGTGTTCCACTCGAGGTGCGCGGGATACCGAAAACGACCGACCAGCCTGGCGCTCTACGACGGGATGCGCGCGACGACGCCGACCGAGGAGCAGGCTCACGCCATCCGAACATGGCTCGACCATGCGACGGTCGAGCAACACTGGTTCGCCTGGGCCGAACGCGTCTACAGCTGGCGAATGCTCGCCAACGCCATGCGCAACGCAGGGTTCACTGACCCGGAGAAGGTGCGAACGCTGAACGAGCACGCGGCCAGACGACACCTAATCCCGGCGAAGGACCGTCGACGACGAGGCTGAGCAAGGGACGATGGAAACACTGACGCTCCCGGAACCGGCAGCCACGCTCTGGAAGAAGATCGGACCGAGACTCGAAGATGCGATGCGCGAGATCCTCGGAGCCAACGAACGCTGGACGATGACCGGAGGCACGATACTCACGGCGCGGTACAAGCACCGGTCGAGCACCGACATCGATCTCCAGTTGGCGCCCTCGGCCGCCGACCGGTTGATCGCGAAACGGTGCCCGCACTTCATGACCTCGATGACCGAACTTGGCGCCACGGGCGGATACCAGGGAGTACGGCAAATCGTCGTCTCTTTCCCGCGATCTGAACTCGACCTGTGGCAGAGGAAGAAAGGTGAGGAACGCCACCCGGAGGGCAGCGAACGCGAGGCGCGGATAGACGGACGGGCCGAGCACGTCGAGTCGAACGCCCAGATCCTCCACGGCAAAGCGAAACGGGCGAGCCGGAAGGCACCGGTCAGGGATCTCTACGACTTCGCGGTCGCTATGGAGATCGACCGACAGAGCCTCGAAACCGCCATCAACCTCGAGCCGCTCGAGGAGATGACCACCCTCAGGAAGAAGTGGCGCGACACCGCCCAGACGTACGCCAAGGACACCAGAACCGATATCAAGAACGTCCCGGCGCGCTTCGCGCACATCCAAGCGGACCCCGCCGGCCACGCGGTCCGAGCGACAGAGAACGCGACGTGGACGGCCGCCGACCTCCACTACGAGAACAGACAACTCGAGTGGCGGACAGAATGCCACGACGGCACGACAAACAGGCAGGCGACCAACGCCTGCAACGCCGCGGGCCTGAGGGATTGGATGAGACAGACCGGAGTCGACCGGTTCATCGAGCTGAACGAGCCGACCCAAGCCGATGCGATCACCGCATCTGCCATCGAGATCGCCGAGCGAGGGCCAACGGGGTCAAGGACGATCTGGAGTATCACCCGAGATCGCACGTTGCTCGACACGTCGTGATCGGTTCTTCCGCTGCCGGGCGCATCCAACGGCTTTCCCGGCGCCGGGGCCTCGTCCGGCGCCGATGCCATTCGACTTCGGGTGTCAGGCTCGGGGACGCGTGTCGTTCCAGCCGTCGAGTTGATACCATGGCTGCGACACCGAAGGAGAACACCACGATGCGCATGCCGACCCTGCTCTCCGGCTCCCGGCCTCGTCGCAACCTCTTCCGCATCGCGAGCGGCGCGGATCCCGGTTCCACCCGCGTCGTGATCCTGCTGCTTGTGCTGTGGGCGTCGATGGGCGCATCGGGCGTGACGACGGCGGAACCCGTCGGGCCGAGCGCGGCGCCGGCGCAGTCGGCGGGAGCCGACGACGACGCGGTCGAGGACCCCGAGGACACGGGCCTGCCCCTCGAGGTCGACCGGCTGGTGCCCCTCGACATGACCGAGGGAAGCTGGATCTCGCTCGACGTCAGCCCCGACGGCGAGACCATCGTCTTCGACTTCCTCGGCGACCTGTTCACCATTCCCATCGCCGGCGGCGACGCGACCCAGCTCACCTCGGGGATGGCGTTCGACGCCCAGCCGCGGTTCTCGCCCGACGGGTCGCGCATCGTCTACACGTCCGACGCCGACGGGGGGCAGAACGTCTGGGTCGTGGACAGCGACGGCTCCGACCCCGTGCAGATCTCGAAGGGCGCGTCGAACCGAGCCGAGTCGCCCGAGTGGATGCCGGACGGCGACTACGTGGTGGCGGCGATGGGCGCGTTCCGCCTCTCGGGGCTTCCGAAGCTGAAGCTCTTCCACGTGGACGGGGGCAGCGGCGTCCAGCTCATCTCCGAGCCGGGCAACCTGAAGACCCTCGGCCCCGCGGTGTCGCCGGACGGGAGGTACATCTGGTACTCGAGGCGCACCGGCGACTGGCAGTACAACGCCCAGCTTCCCCAGTACCAGCTCGAGGCCTACGACGTCGAGACCGGCGAGCGCTATCCGCGCTCGTCGCGCTACGGGTCGGCCCTGCGGCCCACGCTGTCGCCGGACGGGCGGTGGCTGGTCTTCTGGACGCGGCACGACGAGCACACGGGGCTGGTGCTGCGCGACCTCGAGACGGGAGAGGAGCGGTGGCTGGCCTATCCGGTGCAGCACGACGACCAGGAGTCGCGGGCGACCCTCGACGTGCTGCCGGGCATGTCGTTCACGCCCGACTCGCGCCACCTCGTGGCCTCGTGGGGCGGCGGGCTGTGGAAGGTGCCGGTGGCGGGCGGGGCGGCCGAGAAGATCCCGTTCCGGGTGCGCTTCGACCTGACGCTGGGGCCGAGGGTCGAGTTCGACTATCCCATCGAGGACACCCCCACGTTCACGGTGCGGCAGATTCGCGACGGGGCGCCGTCGCCCGGCGGCGGGCGCATCGCGTTCACCGCCCTCGACCGCCTGTGGGTGGCCGACGCGGACGGCGGCAATCCGCGACGGCTGACGGGCGACGACCGGTCGGAGCACTTTCCCGCGTGGTCGCCGGACGGGGCGTGGATCGCCTATTCCACCTGGGACGGCGAGCAGGGGCACCTCTACAAGGCGCGGGCCGACGGCGCGGGCGAGGCGGTGCGGCTGACCCGCGACGCCGCCGCGTACTACCGGCCGGCGTGGGGGCCGGGGGGCCGCATCGTGTCGGTGCGGGGGCCGGTGCGCGCCTACCTGACGCAGGGCGAGGGCGGCACGCCGGGGACGGAGATCGTCTGGGTCCCCGCCGATCCGGCGGCCGACGACGGGTCGGCGGCTACGTTGATCGCCCCCTCCGACCGGCGGGCCTGGCCGCATTTCACGGCCGGGTCCGACCGCATCCACCTGTTCAAGGCTCCCGACGCGCTGGTGTCCATCCGCTGGGACGGCTCGGACGAGAAGGAGCACGTGAAGGTCGAGGGCCCGACCCCGGCCGGCGCGACGGACGGGCTGAGGCCGACGCGCATCGTCATGGCGCCGCGCGGCGACCAGGCGCTGGTCGAGCTGCAGCGCAACGTCTACACGGTGACCGTGCCGCGGTTGGGCACGGCTCCCACCATCAACGTGTCCGACCCCGAGAACGCGGCGTTCCCGGCGCGGCGGCTGACCGACCTGGGGGGCGAGTTCCCGGCGTGGAGCGCCGACGGGCGGACGGTCCACTGGTCGCTGGGCAACGCGTGGTTTTCGTACGACCTCGACGAGGCGCGGGCGTTCGAGGAGCGCCGGGAGGCGGAGGACGAGGCGGCTGACGGGGCCGCAGAGGAGGACGGCCCCGCGGACGCCGGACCGGGCGACGACGCCGACGGGGCAGGCGACGGGCCGGACCGGGAAGCGGACGCCGGTGCCGACGATTCCGGCGAGGCAGACGACGTTGAGGACGCGGACGAAGATGCCGAGTTCAGGGCCGCCGAGGTCCGGGTCGTCATCGACGCCGCGCGCGACCTGCCGGAAGGCGTGGCCGTGCTGCGCGGCGCGCGCGCCGTCACCATGAACGGCGACGAGGTCATCGACGACGCCGATATCGTGGTGCGCGGGCCGCGCATCGAGGCGGTGGTGGCGCGCGGCCAGGTGGACGTGCCCGCCGGGGCCGCCGTCATCGACGTGTCGGGGCGCACCGTCGTCCCCGGCTTCGTCGACACCCACGCCCACCTGCGCGCGCGCGACGAGCTGCACCGCACCGACGTGTGGCCGTACCTCGCCAACCTCGCCTACGGCGTCACCACCACCCGCGACCCCCAGACCGGCAACACCGAGGTGCTGTCGTACGCCGACATGGTGCGCGCGGGGACGGTGCTCGGTCCGCGCATCTACTCCACCGGCCCCGGCGTCTTCTGGCAGGACGGCATCGACACCGAGGAGGAGGCGCGCGACGCCCTCAAGCGCTATGCCGACTACTTCGACACCAAGACCATCAAGATGTACGTGGCGGCGGCGCGCAAGGGCCGGCAGCACATCATCGCCGCGGCGCGCGAGCTCGGCCTGATGCCGACCACCGAGGGGGCGCTCAGCATCCGGCTGAACCTCACCGAAACCCTCGACGGCTACCCCGGCCTCGAGCACTCGATTCCTATCTTCCCGGTCTACGGCGACTACGTGCGGCTGTTCGCCGAGACCGGACGCGTCTACACCCCCACCCTGCTCGTGTCCTACGGGGGGCCGTGGGCCGAGAACTGGTTCTACAGCCGCGAGAACCCCCACGACGACGCCAAGCTGCGCCGCTTCGTGCCCCACGACGAGATCGACGCGCGCACCCTGCGGCGCGGCCAGTGGTTCCGCGACGGGCAGCACGTGTTCGAGCGCCACGCGCGCTTCGTGCGCGACCTCGTCGAGGCGGGCGGCCGCGCCGGCGTCGGCAGCCACGGCCAGCTCCAGGGGCTGGGCTACCACTGGGAGCTCTGGGCGATGGCGGCGGCGGGCATGAAGCCGCACGACGCGCTGCGCATGGCCACCATCATGGGGGCCGACGCCATCGGCCTCGCCGAGGACGTCGGCTCGATCGAGCCCGGCAAGCTCGCCGACCTCGTGGTCCTCACCGGCAACCCGCTCGACGACCTTCGGAACACCAACACCGTGGAGCAGGTGATGCTGAACGGCCGCCTCTACGACGGCGGCACCCTCGACGAGGTCTACCCGCGCGAGCGCCCGCTGCCGGCGCTGTGGTGGTGGGACGAGGAGCCGGCCGGCGTCCCCGGCCTGGGCCGGTGACCGCGGCGCGTGCTGTCCGAGGAGGCGGCGTCAGGTTCCGGTTCGGCTTCGCGTCGCGGAGGTCCCGCGGGTGGCAGGTGAACGCCCGCCGCCACGTTCTACGCCTCGGGCGCCGGCAGACGGAGGTCGGGGGCTCAGGCGGCGTCACGCGGACGGATCGCGGTCAGCCGGTCGCGCAGCGACAGCTTCGCGTTCTCCAGGTCGTACGTCGCCTGGAGCCTCAGGAACAGTCCTTCCGACAGGCCGAAGTACCGCGTGAGCAAGAGGTCCGTTTCCGCCGTCACGGCGCGCTTGCCGAGCACTATCTCGTTGATGCGGTGCGGTGGAACGCCGACCGCGCGCGCCAGCTCCGACTGGTTGATTCCCATCGGCTTCAGGAAGTCTTCCAGCAGAATCTCCCCGGGGTGGGGGTTCGGCAACCGGTCGCTATCGAGGGTCGTCATGCCGTTCTCTCTTCAGAACAGCTTCACCTCGACCGTCTCGCCTTCCTCGACGATGTCGGTGCGGGCCGGGATCTCGATGTAGCCGTCGGCCTGCGACATGCTGGTGATGTCGCCCAAGGCCTTGAAGGCGGGCACGGCCCTGCCGTCGACGATGCGGACGGTGTAGAACTGGTGCCGGCCGGAGGTCGAGACGAAGCGCTTTGCGGCCGGCACCGAGGCGGTGCGGAAGCGGTGGGGGGGCAGGCGGGCGACCTTGCGCAGCACCGGGACCAGCAGCATGTAGGCGTTCGACAGGCACGAAGTGGGGTAGCCGGGCATGCCGAGCACCAGGGTGCCGTCGATGACGCCGCACGCCGTCGGCTTGCCGGGCTTGACGGCGATGCCGTGGAACAGCAGCTCGCCCTTCTCGCGGATGACGTCGAGGGTCAGGTCGCGCTCGCCGACGGAGCTGCCGCCGGAGAAGACGAGGAGGTCGTGATCGAGGCAGGCGTCGACGGTGCGGCCCAGCTCGTCGAGGCTGTCGGGGGCGGTGGGCAGCGGCGTCGGGACCCCGCCGTGCTCGCGGACGACGGCGCCGAGGGTGAACCGGTTGATGTCGTAGATCTGGCCGGGGCCGAGGGGCTGCCCCGGGGGCGCGATCTCGCTGCCCGTCGACAGGAGGGCGACGCGCGGCCGGGCGTACACGTCGACCTCGGCGATGCCGAGGGCCGCGATCGACCCGAGCCGGCTCGGGGTCAGGAGGTCGCCCGGCTGCAGCAGCTCGGTGCCCCGGGTGATGTCGGCGCCGCGGCGCCCGACGTGCTGCCGGGGATAGACGGGGGTGAAGACGGCGACCTCGCGGGGGCTCCGGCGGTCGGTCTCCTCGACCATGACGACGGCATCGGCGCCACCCGGCATCGGCGCTCCGGTGGCGATCTGCGTGCACTGGCCCGGCTCGAGGGTCCGGGTGGGGACGTCGCCGGTGTGCACGGTCTCGACGCAGTCGAGCAGCCGCGGACTGGTCCGGCTGGCCCCGAAGGTGCTCTCGGCCACCACCGCGTAGCCGTCCATGGCGGCGCGGTCGAACGGGGGCACGTCCTGGCCCGCCGCCACCGGGGCGGCGAGCACGCGGCCCGCTCCCGCGTCCAGCTCGACCCGCTCCGTCCGGTCGAGGGGCCGGGCCGCCTCGTCGGCCAGCCGCAGGGCCTCCTCGACGGGGATGGTCTTGCGTATCGGCCGCATCTTGGTTCCGGTCATGATGGTTCCAGCCCGTCCGCTACCGCCTGCGGCCCCTGCCTTCCACTCCAATCAGACGAGACCTGCCACGAGCCCGGCCCGCGCCCGGGTCGCGGGTTCCGGCAACCGACTCCTCGGGGTTGTCGCGCGGTACCAGGACCCGGCGTTCAGGACAGTGATCCGATGCAGGTTCGCCAACCGTACCCCGGACGCAGTCATCAATACCGTCTTCACAGGGTTGGCACGTGCCAAGGCGATTCCTGGCCACCGTCCCTACCGCGAGACCTCCCGCACCATGTGCGCCAGCTCGGGCAGCACGAGGCGGGTCATGCCCAGCCGCACCGCGGCCCACGAGCCGGGGAGGGCGATGACGACCTTGCCCCGCGCCGCCCCCGCGACGGCGCGCGACATCATGGCGGCGGGGCCGATCTCCTCGAAGCTCAGCGCCCGGAAGAGCTCGCCGAAGCCGTCGAGGCGCTTCTCGATCAGGCCGGCGATCACCTCGTAGCTGCCGTCGCGGCGGCTGATGCCGGTGCCGCCGGTGGTGATGATGGCCTGCGTCCCGCCCGCCTCGAGCTGGCGCTCGATGGCGGCCCGCAGGGCGGCGGGGTCGTCGCGCACGATCTCGTGGCCCAGCACCCGGTGCCCGGCCTCGTCGAGCAGCGTCCGCAGCAGCCGTCCCCCGGTGTCGGTCTCCTCGGTCCGCGTATCGCTGACGGTGATGACGTGGCAGCCGACGGCGCCGGGGGAGGCGGCGCGGTGCTCCTCGTGGCTCATGGCGGTGATGATACCTGTTACCATCCCGGCATGCGTATCCCACGGCATCGTCCGAGCGAGGCGGCCGGGCCCGCGGCGGCGACTTCGGCGACGTGCCCGCCCCGCCGGCCCGCCCTGCGTTCGCCAGCGTCGGCCCTTCTCGCGGATTCGCTTTGGGTGCGGCTCTTTTCCGTAGGTTGCTATCTCACTCATTCATAAGGGTTTATGCCCGTGGACACTCCCTCGTCAGTGCGTTTTGAGGGGTGACAGCGTTCGGTGAGGGCTCGGTCCGCCTCTCTCGGGCCGCCGCCC
>JAJEFC010000232.1 GCA_022820675.1 Vicinamibacteria bacterium
ACGGGCAACCGCCGCCTATCACCGAACCGCCCCTGCCGCCCTCCCCACCCCGTCTCCGACGAGTCAAGTAGCTCTTGCCATGCAGCTCACGGAACCCTGCGGACCCTCTACCGACCGCCGACGAAAAAGAGCCGCACCCAAGTGAAACTCACGAGATTGGCGTGTTTGACGCGTTCGACGGCGATGCCGGCACCGTCCAGGAGTTCGGCTTGAATCTCCTTGACCTGGTGCAGGTCGAAGACCATGGACGAGTGCGGGATATTGAGCGCGGAGACCGCCCCGTCCACATCCAGCGGCCGAACCCTGCCACCGGCGATCTCGGGGGCGTCGGTGAGCAGCTCCAGGACCATCAGCGCGCCATGTTCGGTGCGGGTCTGCCACCGCCACCAAGCCGGCTGCCTCCTGTCGTTCTTGAAGGGCTCGAAGCTCATCCTCCGCAGGTTCTCCTCGAGCGTGTGGTAGGCTTCAGTATCAGCCAGGATCTGCAGGTCGACGACGATATCGACGTCGAGCGTCCCCGCATGCGCCGGCACGGCCGGTGGCTTGGTCGGCACCAGGTATCTCGGCGTCAACCCGCCAATCAGAAACACCGATTCCTTCCAGGGGCCAAGCCCGCGCAGCAGCGTCACAAGAACGCGCTCGCAATCGGTCGTGTGGCGATCGGTGTAGCCGTCCAGAGTCGCGGGTTTCGGCATCAGAAGCCGATCCGTTCCTGGCGCAGGTGCTGCGCCATTTCCCTGGCGCGGCCCTCACCGCATATGAGATCGAGGTAGACCTGTACGGGACTCGCCAACCAGGTCCCATCCACCAGCTTGCGAAACAACAGATCGCCGGGCGATTCAACCTCGATGACCGCAAGGTTGGCGCCTCGGTCGACGGTGTGGGCATCGAGCGCGCCAAGAGCTTCGGTAGCAGCCGCACCGGCCATCAGCCGACAACGTATCTGGGAGACGGTCGACAAGAAGGGCGCGTACCGTTGCCCCGCCGCCTCGTGGGTGAGCGCGTATTCGACCTCATGGGTGGCACAGACGTCGGCCAACTGCCGGACCAGCCCCTCTGCACGCACCGAGGGCACGAAGTAACGCCGAATTGCATAGGGCCGTGTCGCTGCCAGTTGCCGGGCCCATTCATCGAGCAGAGCGCCAGGCTCCTTCAGATCGCGTGCCTTGGTTGGCCCCTGCCCACGCGACGCCACCCAGTCGAACCTCTCCAATTCCGTCAGCACCTGCGAGGCGGTTGCGGGCGAGACCCGCGCCTGCTCCGCGACATCCTTGACTCGGCACCACTCGCCATGCCCCATCAAGAGCGCGTGCAGCACTTGCGCACGACGACCCGAAAACAGCGATCGTATGGCCTTCGACAAGGTCTTCGGGGGCGGCTTGTCCACGTAGACGTATGCGTTTTGCGCGGGAAGAAACAGGCTGCCGCCGCTGTCGTAGTAGCCGACCCGCGCGTCCCTCAACAGGTCCTTGGCTCCAGGTGAAATCGATTGGGCAACCAGGAAGAGCGCCGTCTGCCGTCCTCGTGATGATTGGGGCCACCTTCTCGCGGATTCCTGGAACTGCCAGAGGGCCTGCCGCGCATCGCGGGGATAGAGGGCCTTCTTCACCTCTATCAGCAAGGTGGCGGCCTGTCCGCCCATGCGGAACTCGACCCGGGCATCATGTCGGCGGCCGGGGCTTCCGGCGTGTAGTGGCGAACCCAGTTCCGCTTGCACGTCGGGCAGCCCCTGCAGCGCCTCGAGGAGCCGGTTGAGCAGGTCTCTCTCCGTAACGGTCTGAGGATGCATGGATATTCCATTCTCTGCTGTACAGCAAATATCGGCATTCTAGCAGACATTAGGGCGAAAATCAGAATTATTTTCTGTGCAGTGAATATACTGCAGCCTGCGGCGCCGCGCGGAAGCGCGCGACGCCGACGGCGACGCCCAACCGCTTGCGGGACGCGGGTGGCGGCGGGGCCTCCAGGGACGACGCCGGAGGACGGCGTCTCGACCAAGGAGCACCGGCGGGCGGGGCCGACGCGACCGGCTACGGCGGTGGCCGGTGCGACTGCCCGCCGCGGATCGGAACCCGCCGGCCTGAAACGGCGTCCAATACATGGTCATCACCCCGACTCGATGCCAACCGGGAGACATCCATGCACCGACTCGCCCGCGCCGCCCTCGTCGTCTGCCTGCTCGCCGCCGCACCGGCCGCGGCGCAGGAGCCCGTCGACATCCCCTACACCAAGTACGTGCTCGACAACGGCCTCCGGCTGATCGTGCACGAGGACCACAAGGCGCCCATCGTCGCCGTCAACGTCTGGTACGACGTCGGGGCGGCCGACGAGGAGCCCGGCAAGACCGGCTTCGCCCACCTGTTCGAGCACCTCATGTTCAACGGGAGCGAGCACTACAACGACGACTACTTCAAGCCGTTCGACCGCGTGGGGGCGACCGGCATGAACGGCACCACCAACCAGGACCGCACCAACTACTTCCAGGTGGTGCCGACGACCGCCCTCGACATGGCCCTGTGGATGGAGTCCGACCGCATGGGCCACATGCTCGGCGCCGTCGACCAGGCCCGGCTCGACGAGCAGCGCGGGGTCGTGCAGAACGAGAAGCGCCAGGGCGAG
The DNA here is from genome assembly GCA_022820675.1 of Vicinamibacteria bacterium. Taxonomy (GTDB): domain Bacteria; phylum Acidobacteriota; class Vicinamibacteria; order Vicinamibacterales; family UBA8438; genus JAJEEA01. The sequence continues at coordinate 2,620 of JAJEFC010000232.1, forward strand.
AACCAGCCCTACGGCAAGGTGTTCCTGACCATCTTCGAGAACACCTACCCCACCGGCCATCCGTACGACCACTCCACCATCGGCTCGATGGACGACCTGAACGCGGCCTCGCTCGACGACGTCCGCACGTGGTTCGAGACCTGGTACGGCGCCGCCAACGCGGTGCTGGTGGTGGCCGGCGACGTCGACCCCGAGGACGTTCGCACCCGGGTCGAGCGCCACTTCGGCCACATCCCCTCGGGGCCGCCTCTCATCAAGCCCGACGTCGACCTCGCCCGCCGCACCGAGGAGAGCCGAATCGTGCTCCAGGACCGGGTGCCGCAGGCCCGCGTCTACAAGGCGTGGAACGTCGCCGCCCTCGGCGACCCCGCCCTCGACCACCTCGGCCTGGCCGGCGACGTCCTGGCCGGCGGCCGCAGCTCGCGCCTCTACCGGCGCCTCGTCTACGAGGACCAGATCGCCACCGACGTGTCGGCGTTCGCCCTTGCGCGGCAGTTCGGCAGCCTGTTCATCCTGCAGGCGACGGCCCAGCCCGGGCAGGACCTCGCGGCGGTCGAGGCGGTCCTCGACGAGGAGCTCGGCGCGTTCCTCGAGTCGGGGCCGACCGCGGCCGAGCTCGCGCGGGCGCAGACCCGGCGGCGGGCGTCGTTCGTACGCGGCGTCGAGCGCATCGGCGGCTTCGGCGGCAAGTCGGACGTGCTGGCCCAGAGCGAGGTCTACCTCGGCAGCCCCGACGGCCACCTGCGGACCCAGCAGACGATCATCGACGCCACGCCGGCCGACGTCCGCGCCGCCGCCGTCGAGTGGGTGAGCCGGGGAGCCCTCACCGTCGAGGTGCGGCCCTTCCCCGACTACGCCGCGGGGGAGAGCGACGTCGACCGCTCGTCGGGACCGCCCGAGGTCACCGACTTCCCCGCCGCCTCGTTCCCCGCCCGCGAGACGACGCGCCTGTCGAACGGGCTCGACGTCATCCTCGCCCGGCGCGACGCCGTCCCCGTCGTCGACTTCAACCTGCTGCTCGACGCCGGCTACGCGGCCGACCAGCTCGCGCTGCCCGGCACCGCCCGCATGACCATGGACATGCTCGACGAGGGCACCGCATCGCGGACCGCGCTCGAGATCGCGGAGGAGCTCGAGGGCCTCGGCACCACCCTGTTCTCCGGCTCGAACCTCGACATGTCGACGGTCCGGATGTCGACGCTCAAGGAGAACCTCGACGCCTCGCTGGACCTGTTCGCCGACGTCGTCCTCAATCCCGCGTTCCCCGAAGCGGAGTTCGACCGCCGGCGCCGCCAGCAGCTCGCGGCCATCGCCCGCGAACGGGTCCAGCCCATCGGGATGGCGATGCGCGTCTTCCCCCGCCTCCTCTACGGCGAGGGCCACGCCTACGGCCAGCCGCTGAGCGGCTCGGGCACCGAGGCCACCCTGAACGCGCTGACCCTCGACGGCCTGCGCGAGTTCCACGACACCTGGTTCCGGCCCGGCAACGCCACCCTGGTCGTCGTCGGCGACATCACCCTCGCCGAGCTCGAGCCCGCCCTCGAGGCGCGGTTCGCGGGCTGGGCGCCCGGCGAGGTGCCCCGCAAGAACGTCGCCGAGGTCGATCACCAGGCCGCGACCGTCGTCTACCTCATCGACCGCCCCGACTCCGAGCAGTCCATCATCTTCGCCGGCCACGTCGCGCCGCCCCGGGGCGACCCCCGCAACCTGCAGATCGCGGCGATGAACAACGTCCTCGGCGGCGGCTTCACGGGGCGCATCAACATGAACCTGCGCGAGGACAAGGGCTGGTCGTACGGCGCCCAGAGCCAGATCATCGACACCGCGGGCCAGCGCCCGTTCCTCGTCCTCGCCCCCGTCCAGACCGATCGCACGGCCGAGTCGATGGCCGAGATCGACCGCGAGCTCAGCAGCATCCGCACCGGCGGCGACCAGCCCCCCACGGCCGACGAGCTCGCTCGCGTCAAGGACCAGCGCACCCTGACCCTGCCCGGCCGCTGGGAGACCAACGGCGCGGTCATGGCCGACATCGTCCAACTGGTGCGCTTCGGCCTCCCCGACGACTACTGGGAGACGTACGCGGGCGCGGTGCGCGAGCTGACCCTCGCCGAGATCCGGGCCGAGGCCGACCGCGTGCTCCAGCCCGACCGGCTGATCTGGGTCGTGGTGGGCGATCGCGAGCGCATCGAGGACAGCATCCGCGAGCTGGCTCTGGGCCCGATCCGCTTCCTCGACGCCGACGGCAACCCCGTCGAGGGGTGACGCTTGGTCGCTCCAACCCGGGGAGGAACGCCGCCCGCAACCACGGCGCGGCCTTCCTCCCGCCCTTTCCCGGGCGCTGCCCATCTCCCACCGGCCCACCACGCCTTCTGCCCGCCCTCCCGGCCTTCCCTCTCCAACCGTGCTAATATTGTCGATTGAGACATCTGGTTGAAATGAAACATCCCGAGGACACGTCCATGCATGACAACGGCTCTCCAGACGACTGGTTTGACGACTACGCCGACGGCGACGATGATCTGAATATCGTAGAGTACGACATTACAACGTCCCCCAACGACTTCAACGTGATGACGCTGTGCAGCTTCATCGATTCCGGATCCGTGCGTATTCCCGGCTTTCAGCGCAACTTCGTCTGGGACATGACGCGCGCCTCCCGGCTGATAGAGTCACTCATACTCGGCCTTCCGGTACCGCAGCTTTTTCTCTACGAACAGGAGCGAAACAAGTTTCTTGTAATAGATGGCCAACAACGATTGATGTCCATTTATTATTTCATCAAGCAGCGTTTTCCCAAAAAGGACAAGCGGGTCGAAATCCGCCAGATTTTCGACCACGAAGGCGTTGTACCCGATCGCGTACTGCATGACGATCGCTATTTTCAGACCTTCAACCTTCGCTTGCCCGGACACATTCCCGAACACGAGAATCGGTTCAGGGGCCTCAACTACTCCACATTGGGCGAGTATCGCTCCCAACTCGATCTGCGCCCGATTCGCAACATCGTCGTCAAGCAGAACTCTCCGTCAGATGATGACTCCTCCATGTTCGAGGTCTTCAATCGTCTCAATTCGGGGGGCGTGAACATCCGAGCCCAGGAAATCCGCACGAGCATGTATCATTCGAACTTCTACACGATGCTGTACCGCATCAATGCGGAAAAGGTCCAGTGGCGTCGGCTGTTGAACTCGCCAATACCCGATCTCAACATGAAGGACATAGAGATCCTGCTTCGAGGATTCGCGATGCTTGTGGACCGCGCCCACTATCGGCCATCCATGGTCAGGTTCCTGAATCAGTTCTCCCGAAAATGCAGAACCAACGACACCGCGAAAAACGAGTATCTGGAACGTCTGTTCGATTCCTTTCTGGACGCGTGCTCCGACTTGCCGGAAGGCATGTTCATGAACAAGAAGAACAAGCGCTTCAATATCGCACTCTATGAAGCGACCTTTGCCGCTGCGCTCAAGGACGCATTCGCACAGAAGAGAGTCGCCCGCGGCGCACTGGATGCAACACGACTCCGTGCGCTGGAAGTCGACGAGGACTTCAGTGCGGCAGCGTTGCAGGGCACGACCCGGACATCCAACGTCGAGCAACGATTGAGCAGGGCCGAAGCCATCGTCGGCAGCCTCTAGGTAGACGGATGCCGACATCCCAGACACCCGTCGACAGACTCCATGGCGAGTTCACCCAGCTTCTCACATTTCTGGACGCAAATGGAGAAGTCTCTCTTCGCAGCGCGGTGGACGGAAACTTCAGAAAGACACTATTGCTGGCCGCCGCCAGCTACTTCGAGCGCCGCTTGACGAACGATGTCGTCGATTTTGTCGGGGAAATGACGTCCACCGACCACGTTGTCAGGTGGCTCGTGGAGAGAAAGGCGGTGGAGCGACAGTATCACACGTGGTTTGACTGGAATCGACGCAACGCCAACCAGTTCTTCAAGCTGTTCGGCCCGGCCTTCGGCGACCATGCGAAGGCACTGGTCGACAATAGCGAGAGCCTGTCTTCCTCTGTCCAAGCCTTTCTGGAGATTGGCCGCGACCGCAATCGTCTCGTTCATCAGGACTTCGCCAGCTTCCCATTGGAGAAGACGTCCGAAGAAATCTATGAAACGTATCGTTTGGCGACGCAGTTCGTCGAGTGGTTTCCCCGCGAACTCCGGCGGTTTTCCGACACGACGTTGCCGGAGAAGGAGATGGAATACCGTTGAGGCCCCTCCGACCGTCGCTTCTGTCAGCGCGCGGCCGACGGAGCTGTCCGGCGTCCGCCGGTGGTACGATTCCGAACAGATGGAGACCCGGCATGGCGACCTTCGTCCCACCATCACGCAGTGACCGCACCGCGTCCGCGCCGTCCTCGGCCAGTACGATCGAGAACGGCGACCGGCTGACTCGCGGCGAGTTCGAGCGCCGGTACGAGGCACGCCCGGACATCAGGAAGGCGGAGCTGATCGAAGGGGTCGTCCACATGCCATCGCCGACACGCTCCGCCAGCCATGGCCGGCCGCACGCGGCCACGATCACCTGGCTGGGAAGCTACGCGGCGTCCACACCGGGCGTGCAGGTCAACGACAACTCCACCGTGCGCCTCGATCTCGACAACGAGCCGCAGCCGGACGCCGCACTCCTCATCGACCCCGGCGCCGGCGGACAGGCCCGGCTGAGCGACGACGACTACATCGAGGGCGCGCCGGAGCTCATCGCCGAGATCACGTCCAGCAGCGCCTCGTACGATCTCCACGACAAGCTCCACGCGTACCGGCGGAACGGCGTGCGCGAGTATCTGGTCTGGCGGACCCTGGAGCATCGCATCGACTGGTTCGAGCTGGCCGACGGCGCGTACCGGCCACTTCAGCCCGACGCGGACAACCTGACTCACAGCCGTGTCTTCCCCGGACTGCGTCTGGCACTGAACGCGATGCTTCGCGGTGATCTCGCCGCGGTGCTGCGCGAGCTGCAGAAGGGCTTGGAGGAGGACGCCCACGGGGCGTTCGTCGCGCGTCTCGCGGGCCGGTCGCCGTCCCGAGCGACGCCGGCCGCCCCCGTCAAGGGCTGAAACCGTCTTCCCGCCTACCGTGGCGGATCCTCGGCGGAATCGCCTTGGTCGAGGTGCTCCAACCGTCCCGCGATGTAGCCGAAGATCCAAGCGGCGAGTCCCATCAGAGACAACAGGAGCACGAGCGTCAGCTCGATGCCCAAGCTCAAGTCGAGCGAGAGCCCCAGGTACACCACCGGGAATGTGATGGCGGCGTTGCCGACGAACGAGGCGCCCGTCGATGGACGGAATCCCCATGGACGCGGTGGCCGGGTAATGAACCACCCGTTTTTGTCGAGGAGGAACAGGCCGAGTGCGACGGTCGCCGCAGAGAACCCCGTCAAGGCCGCGAGACCCCATGGCGCACCGAGCAGGCCAAGCACGACCACGACGAGGATCCAGGTTGCGCTGGCGATTGCCGTCGACCGTCGCGTGAACACCGACGATTCCTCTTCGGCTCCCTTCCGTCCAGACGCGTCACCCGGCCGACGAGCCGGCACGGATGATGTTCTTGGGCCGCCCAAGCGTCAACGTCCCGGTCGACTTGCCGGACGGGCCGACGAGATCCTTGAACGTCACCGCTTCCTTCCCCTCCTGCAGCAACGAGCCAACTCGTCACCCGCTCTTGCCCGAGCAGTCGATAGAGCTTACTGACATCACGAACCACGACGCTGGTCGGCGGGCCGCGGAGTCGCGCTGCTCAGGGAACCACCGCTCGCGTCCTCGGCGGCATCGAGCGGCTCCAGCATCCTCGCGATATAGCCGAACATGAGGGCGGCGAGTCCCGACAGCAAGAGCAGTAGCTGGATCGTCGCCTTGATCGCCCAGCTCAACTCGAGAAACGCACTCAAGGTCAACGCTGGGAACGTCGCGACGAAGTGGCCGACGAACATGGCACCGACCCAGTGGGCCGGGTCCCCACGGCCGCGGCCGCGTGCGGAACAACCCGTTTCTTGCGCCGAAGGACACGCCGAGCACGGTGGCCCCCGCCGGAGCCCGGTGATGGCCGCCAGCCCCCAGGGCGCCCCGAAGAGCTGACCCAGTGCGACCGCGACGAGCACGCCGGTCGCGAGGGCGGCTGCGCTCAAGCGCCGCGTGAACACTCTCCGGTCCATCCTGTTCACTCCCCGACGCCGAATCTACCACGCCGATGGCAAGGCCGGGCATGGTAGGCTACGCGTCTCGCAGACTTCGCTTGGAAACGTGCATCTCACGGAGATGAAGGAGGCACCTCGATGAAGCGGTTGATCCTCGCGGCGACGGCGGCGGCGCTGATCGTGTCCACCGGCGGGGCGGCGTTCGCCCAGGACGTGACGAAGTACGTGCGGTACGACTTCGACGGGCAGGTCTCGTACGGCATCCTCGACGGCGACTTCATCCACCAGTTGCGGGGCGACATCTACACGTCGGCCGAGAAGACCGGCGCGGTGGTGGCGCTCGGCGCGGTGCGCCTGCTCGTGCCGGCGGAGCCCCGCAAGGTGGTGGCGGCCGGGTTCAACTACCGGAGCCATCTCGGCGACCAGAACGTGGCGGCCGAGCCGGGGCTGTTCGACAAGCACGCGACGTCGCTCGTGCCCCACGAGGCGACCGTCACCTACTACGAGGGCGCCACCGACCTGCACTTCGAGGGCGAGATGGTCCTCGTCATCGGCAAGCGGGCCCGCAACGTGACCGAGGCCGAGGCGGCCGACCACATCTTCGCGGTGGCGCCGGGCAACGACATCAGCGAGCGGGTGTGGCAGGGCAACGACCTGCAGTGGTTCCGGGCGAAGGGGGCGGACACGTTCGGCCCCGTCGGCCCGGTGATGGCGCGCGGCGTCGACTACAACGACCTGCTGCTGCAGACCCGCGTGAACGGCGAGGTGATGCAGTCGCAGCGGACCGCGGACCTCATCTTCGGCCCCGAGTTCCTGGTCAGCTACATCAGCCGCTACGTGACCCTCGAGCCCGGCGACATGATCTTCACCGGCACCCCGGGCACGACGTCGGCGATGCAGCCGGGCGACGTGGTCGAGATCGAGCTCGAGCACGTGGGCGTGCTGCGCAACACCATCGGCCAGAAGGGCGCGCGGACCACGAACAACCAGTAGCGAGGCGCGCGTGCGCCAAGACCGCCGGTGACACCCGCTCCGTCACCGGCGGTTCATTCCCCCGCCTCGCCGGCCCGAATCCCGGTCGGCATCGATCTCATCGGCTTGCGGCGGGACTCGCCACGAAGCTCAGACCGTCGGTCCGGCGTCACCGGTACGGCGGTTCGGGAAGGCCGCTTCGGACCTCCCCCGCGGACGGCTTGCCACCGTGGGCGGGGGAACACCCCTTCGTGCGTCACGGCGGGACTCGAGACCGCGGTCCGGCCTCACCGGTACAGCGGGTTCGGATGGTCGAAGCGGCAGCCCGCGTCCCACTCGGACCGCTGGTTGCCGTGGGCGGGAATGCCCCCGGCGTTCCCTGAGGTGCGGGGCCGCGCTTGAGGTGCTGGGCCGCAGGTCCCGCCTTACCGGTACAGCGGGTTCGGGTGGTCGAAGCGGCAGCCGGCGTCCCACTCGGACCGCTGGTTGCCGTGGGCGGGAATGCCGCCGGCGTCCTTGATCAGCCGGGCCAGATGCAGCAGGTTCCAGGTCATGAAGGTGGTGTTGCGGTTGGTGAAGTCGTTCTCCGGCCCCCCGGAGCCCTCGTCGAGGTAGGACGGCCCCGGGCCCGCCTCGCCGAGCCACGCCGCGTCGGCCTGCGGCGGAATGACGTAGCCGAGGTGCTGCAGCGAGTAGAGGACGTTCATGGCGCAGTGCTTGGCCCCGTCCTCGTTGCCGGTGACGAGGCAGCCCCCGACCCGGCCGTAGTAGGCGTACTGCCCCGCCGCGTTCAGGTGATGCGAGGCGGAGTAGAGCCGCTCGACGACCCGCGTCGCCACCGAGGTCTTCTCGCCGAGCCAGATGCTGGTGCCGATGACGAGGATGTCGGAGGCCAGCACCTTCTCGAGGATTGCCGGCCAGTCGTCCCGGTCCCAGCCGTGCTCGCGCATGTCGGGGTAGACGCCCGACGCGATCTCGTAGTCGACGGGCCGCAGCGTCTCGACGCCCACGCCGTTCTTCTCGAGGATGGCGCGCGAGATGCGGATCAGCCCCTCGGTGTGCGACAGCTCGGGGCTCCGCTTCAGGGTGCAGTTGAGGAAGAGGGCCGACAGGTCCGAGAAGTCCCAGCGGCTCTCCGTGCACAGGCGTTCCTGTCTCTCGTTCAGCATCGCGTCTTTCCTGTGGAATCAGACGGCCCTGTGGATTCAGGGGCGGCGGACGAGCCCGCGATGGGACGCTGCGCCACGGTCGAAGCTGGTTCGGAAGCCGCCGCCGGCGGCTCCGATGACCCACCCGGGCAACGCGCGCCGGCGGTTGCGCCGGTTCCGGGACACACGCCGCAAGCCTCGTGACACCGAACCGGGCTCGGCGACGCATCGGCACGCCTGCACGGGTCGGCGAGGGCCGCACCGCGACGCCGGAGCCGCGGACATCAGCCGAGCAGCTCGGCCGTCACCCGCACCAGCGAGAGGCCGAAGCCGACGACGGTGACGACGATCAGGGCCAGCGACGTCAGGAGCACCCAACTGCTGTCCTGCCGGTCGTCGTCGAGGTTCATCAGGCTCGCGCCGATCCAGCCGGCCGCGAACCCGCCGCCGTGCGCCCAGTTGTTGATGCCGGGCATGAGGAACCCGAACACGCCGAGGATGATGGCCCACTGCCAGAGCTGCTGGGTGACGACCGAGCTGCCGCGGCGGCGCCCGTAGACGATAAGCGCGCCCAGCAGCCCGAAGATGCTGCCCGAGGCCCCGATGGTCGGCGCCCCGCTCATGACGTTGGAGACGAGGAAGCCGCCGGCGCCGGCGAGGTTGAACAGCAGGAAGGCGCGTCCGGGACCGTAGACCTCGGTCACCGCCGGGCCGAGGTTCCGGATCCACATCATGTTGAACACGATGTGGAGCAGGCTGCCGTGTAGGTAGATGGCGGTCAGCAGCGTCCACCACCAGCCGAGCCCCAGCGTGACGGCGCCGCTGGTCATGCCGAGCTGGTACAGCGCCCGCCCGCCCGGCGACAGGATCGACAGCAGCCCCCGCGACTCGAACAGCGCCTCGGGCTGCAGCAGGCACGCCACCGCGTAGAGGGTGACGCACGTGGTGACGATGGCCGAGAACAGGTCGAGCCGCCCCCCCAGCGTGCGGCGCAGGACGGTGGCCCAGCCGAAGAGCCCGGGGCGCCATGCTCCGCAGAACGGGCACTGCTGCTCGTTGACGCCGACCAGCCGGCCGCAGTTGGGACAGACGACCGAGCCCTCTACCTGTCTCACCGCTTCCTCGCCCGCGCTTCGTCGCGTGGTCGTCCGCCGGCCGGCGGAATCCGCCGCGGGTTCCGGTTCCCGACCCGTCTCCCGCTGACCTGGGCCCGCCAATCGTCACCTTGCGGCTCCGCTTGGCGCCCAACCCTCCAGGGCTCCACGCCGTTCTGCGGCGCAGACGCCCGAACCGGCCTCGGTCGCGGGTCGCCCCGACCCCGTTCCCGCCCTGCCGCCGGCGCTTCTCTCCCCGCGGATCAGCCGTGGACCCGCTCGAACTCGGCCATCAAGTCGACGAGGGCGGCCACCCCGGCCTCCGGGAAGGCGTTGTAGATGGACGCCCGGATGCCGCCGACCAAGCGGTGGCCCTTGAGCCCGGCGAGGCCCGCCGCGGCCGCCTGCTCGAGGAACCGCGGCTCGAGGGCCTCGTCCCGCAGGCGGAACGTCACGTTCATGAGCGACCGGCTCGCGGGGTCGGCGGCGCCGCGGTAGAAGCCGCTCCGATCGATGGCATCGTACAACAGACCCGCCTTGCGCCGGTTGCGCGCGTCGACGGCGGTCAGCCCGCCCTCGTCGCGCAGCCACCGCAGGACGAGCCCCGCGAGGTAGATGGCGAAGACCGGCGGCGTGTTGTAGCGCGAGCCGTGCCGGGCCGCCACCGCGTACCGCAACGTCGAGGGCAGGGTGTCCGGCCCCCGCTCGGCGAGGTCCTTCCGGACGACGACGACGGTCACCCCGGCCGGCCCCAGGTTCTTCTGGGCGCCGCCGTAGAGGAGGCCCAGGCCCTCGAGCGGCAACGGCCGGCTCAGCAGGTCGGAGGACGCGTCGACCACCAGGGGGGCGCCCTCGGCCGCGGGCAGGGCCGGCCACTGCGTGCCGGCGATGGTGTTGTTCGACGTCACGTGCAGGTAGGCGGCGCCCGCCGTGCGCCGCAGCTCGGCGGGGGCGGGGACCCGGGCGAACCCGTCGTCCTCGGTCGTCGCGCAGACGTTGACCCGCCCGAACCGCTCGGCCTCGGCCGCCGCCTTCTTCGCCCACGACCCGGTCAGCGCGTAGTCCGCCACCCCGCCCGGGGGCAGCAGGTTCATCGGCACCATCGCGAACTGCAGGCTCGCCCCGCCCTGCAGGAACAGCACGTGGTAGTCGTCGGGCAGGCCCGTCAGGGCCCGCAGGTCGGCCTCGGCCTGCCCGAGGATCCGCTCGAACGCGGCAGACCGGTGGCTGATCTCGAGCACCGACATCCCGACGCCGGGCAGGGCCATCAGGTCGCGCTGCGCCTCCTCGAGCACCGGCTCGGGGAGCACGGCGGGGCCGGCGCCGAAGTTGTGCACGCGGTGGGTGGGTGAAGATGACATGTGTGTGCGCCAATCGCGCGAGCCCGGGACCCGTGCCCAGGTAGCAGGTCAGTTTCCGAAGTCGGCATCGCGTGCGGCGACCGGCTGACAGTGGCCGCATCGCTTGACAAGGGTCGCCAGTGGTCCTGGCCCACTCGACGGCAGCCTCGATGGTATCGAACTCGCGCCACCGAGGCCCCCTGGCGAACGGAACGCATCGGCAGTACGACACGTGGATCACCCGTCTTGGTGGCGTTCTGGAGTCCCATGTCCGGCTGACGAGGAAGGTCACGGCCATCACAGGCGGTTGCAGGTGCGGACCAGGGCGACATGCCCGCGGCCCCGGCGGTCGCGCACCACGCCGGCCTGCCGGCGTGGACCGTGGAGCCCCTACCCGATCAAATGGGTCAGCAGGCCGTCGCGCAGCTTCGGCTCGAACCACGTCGACTTGGGGGGCATGATGCCACCCGCGTCGGAGACCGCGAGCAGCTCGTCCATGGTGACCGCGGCGAGGGAGAACGCCACCGCCGCCTCGCCCGAATCGACGAGCCGCTCGAGCTCGCCGGTGCCGTGCACGCCGCCGACGAAACGTACCCGCGGGTCGGTGCGGATGTCCTCGACCCGCAGCACCGGCTCGAGCAGCAGCGCCTGCAGGCGCGCGGCATCCAGCGCCGCGGCCGGGTCCGGCGCGCTGACACCCGCACCGGGGTCCGAGGCGCCGCCCACGCCGGGGTCCGACGCGCCGCCACCCGCACCGGGGTCCGAGACGCCGCCCGCACCGGGGTCCGAGGCGCCGACACCCGCGCCAGGATCCGAGGCGTTGACACCCGCGCCAGGATCCGAGGCGCCGACACCCGCTGCCGGCATCAACCCGACGCGGTGCCAGCGCCCGTCGACGTACATCGCCACCGCCCCCTTGCCGGGCGTCGCCGCGTCCGCCGGAGCGACCGGCAGCCGCGCCGCCACCGCCGCGAGAAACTCCTCCGGGCCGGCCCCGGCGAGGTCCGACACGGTGCGGTTGTAGGGCAGGATGCGCGTCTCCCGGTCGGGGAACGCCACCGCGACGAAGTGGTCGCGTGCCGCCGCCCCCGCGCCTTCCGTGCCCCTCCCGGCCAGCTCGCGGCGGGCTCGCGCGGCGCTCGCGGCCCGGTGGTGCCCGTCGGCGATGTAGAGCGCGGGGACCGCCGCGAAGCCGTCGACGAGGTCCGCCGTCTGCCCCGCGGTGGCCCGCCAGACCGTGTGCCGCACCCCGTCGGGGGCCTCGAAGTCGAACAGCGGCGCTCCCGCGCGGACCGCCGCGACGAGGTCGTCGATCTCCGCCCGCCGGCGGTAGGCGAGAAAGACGATGCCGGTTTGCGCCTCGACCGCGACCATGTGGTGGGTGCGGTCGTCCTCCTTGTCGCGCCGCGTCCGCTCGTGCCGCCTGATGGCGCCCCCGTCGTAGTCGTCGAGGGGGAAGCACCCGGCCAGCCCCGTCTGCTCGTGGCTACCGTCACGCAGGCGGTAGACGTAGAGGGCCGGCTCGTCCTCGACGACCAGCGGCGCCTCGTGCCGCAGTCGGGCCAGATTGGCCCGGGCGGTGGCGTACACCACGGGATCGTGGGGGTCGACGTCCGGCGCCAGATCGATCTCGGCCCGCGTCACGTGGAGGAAGCTGAGGGGCGCGCCGGCCGCGAGGGCCCGGGCCGCGTCGGTGGTGACGACGTCGTAGGGCACGCACGCGACGGCGGCGGCCGCCGCGGGGGTCGGGCGCAGGGCGCGGAACGGGCGTATGCGCATGCGTGGCGGAATGGTAACGCGATGTGAGAATTCAGGCGGGCGCGCCGCCGTACCTGGCCCGGAGAGCGTCGCTCCGGCTCCGTTCCCGGCCCAACCAAACCCTGCAGGAGTCCGCGCCGTTCTGCAGTGCAGACTCCTACTGCCCCCCGCCCACCTCGAACGATCCGGGGAACTCGCGCCGGGCCAGGGCCGAGCCGGGCAGCCCGGCCTGCAGGCGGTTGCGCAGGGCCTCGAACGCCGGCATGTGGTCGGGGGGCACCGGATCGCCGGGCGGCGTGTTGCGAATCTCGACGAGGGGGTTGACGAACATGCCGTTCTTGCGGATGCGGTAGTCGAGGTGCGGCCCGGTCGAGAGCCCCGTCGACCCGACGAACCCGATGGTCTGCCCCTGCATGACCCGCACGCCGGGGCGGATGCCCCGCGCGAAGCGCGACAGGTGCAGGTAGTAGGTCTGGTAGCCGTTGGTGTGACGCAACTGCACCATGTTGCCCGAGCCGCCGCTGCGCCCCGCGAACTCGACCGTCCCCCGCGCCACCGCCTGCACCCGCGTCCCCGTCGGCGCGCCGTAGTCCACCCCCAAGTGGGCCCGGCGGGTCCCGAGTATCGGGTGCAGCCGCCGGTACGAGAACCGCGACGTGATGCGCGGCTCGAACGGCAGGGGCGACTTCAGGAACTGGCGCTTCAGCGAGCGGCCCTCGGCGTCGTAGTACCCCGGCTCCTCGCCGGGCACCTCGAACCGGTAGGCCGAGAGGTCGCGCCCGTCGTTGTGGAACGTCGCGGCCAGCACGTCGCCGAAGGTCACGTGGACCTCGTCGCGCACGAACCGCTCGTAGAGCAGCTCGAAGTGGTCGCCGGGCTGCAGCTCGGTGTTGAAGTCGATCTCGCCCGCGAACACCTCGGCCATCGACATCGCGAGCCGGATGCTGCCGCCGCCGGCGTCCATCGCGGCCGTCAGCGAGTTGTTCTCGCGGTCGATCGCCCCGCGCATGGCCACCTCGTGGCGCTCCTTCTCGTAGTCGATGAGGGTCGCCTCGAACCGGGCCTCGGTGTCGGGACGGCTGACCACCTCGAGGTACCGGTCGTCGTCCACGTGGTACTCGAAGCGGCGGAACACGCCGTCGCGGTCGTAGACGAGCTTGTAGGGATGGTCTATCTGCAGGTCCCGCGGATCGAACACCGGGCGCACCGCTTCGACGAACGCGTACGACACGTCGCCCATGTCGTGCGAGACCAGCAGCGTCTCGAAGGTGGCGTTGCGCGCCACCTGATCCTCGACGACCTGGATGTCGGGTACGAGGTGGATGTCGGGGCCGGCGGTGTCCTCGGGCAGCGGCGTCTCTTCGTATCCGCTGCACCCGGCGACGACCAATGCGAGAACGAGAACGAACCAGGAACGCTCAGCCATGCGCCACCCCAGGTGACCGACGTAAGTCCCCACGACTTCCGCGCCGGCACCTCGGGATCCGCAGACGGGTGGCCAGCAGCTAGCTACGAAACACGATACCAGTACCGGCGCCCTTCCGCGACAGCTTTTTCCCGGAACTTCACGCCCTTTCCCCGACCTTCGCCCCGGGCGGCCCGCGGCGGGCCATCCACTCGCCTCCCCGGCCCCCTCCGGCGGGGTCGGCGCCTCCGCGAAAGGCGCTGCCGCTCGGTCGGGAAAACGGCGTCCCGGTCGGAAACGGCGTCCTCGACCGAAACGGCATCCGTGACGGGACGGCGCCGCCGACGAGACGGCACGGTTTCAGGCGCTGCCGCTCGGTCGGAAAACGGCGTCCCGGTCGGAAACGGCGTCCTCGACCGAACGGCATCCGTGACGGGACGGCGCCGCCGACGAGACGGCACGGTTTCGGGGCGCAGGCGTCTACCCGCCGCGCGCGAGGCGCACGGGAGGCCCATGGTCCCCGCGCGGCTCGACGGCGCCGATGATCGCCGCCTGCGGGTACCCCTGGGCCATGAGCTCCGCCACGCAGGCCTCGGCGCGGTCCGCCGGCACCCCGGCGAGCAGCCCGCCCGCCGTCTGCGGGTCGTACAACAGGCGGTAGCGCGGGTCGTCGGCGTGCGTCTCGGGGTCGTCCACCGCCCGCCGCAGGCGTACGTTGTGGGGATGGAGCGAGCTCAGCAGCCCCGCCCGCGCCGTCTCCAGGGCGCCGTCGAGCACCGGGACGGCGGCGAGGTCGAGCCGGGCGTCGACCCCCGACGCGCGGGTCATCTCGACGAGATGCCCCAGCAGCCCGAAGCCCGTCACGTCGGTGCACGCGGTCGCCCCGTGCCGCCGCAACGCGGCCGCGGCGAGCCGGCTCGACTGGCGCATCGCCTCGATCGCCCCGTCGATCCAGCGGCCCTTCGCCCGCATGCGCATCTCGGCCGCGAACAGGGTGCCGGTGCCGATCCCCTTCGTCAGCACCAGCCGGTCTCCGGGGCGCAGCCCGCCCTTGCGCAGGACCGCCTCGGCGTCGACGAGCCCCGTCAGCGACAGCCCCAGGGCCAGCTCGCCCCCCTCGGAGGTGTGCCCGCCGACCAGCGCCGCCCCCGCCTCGTTGAGCACGCCGACGGCCCCCCCCAGAAGCTGCACCAGGGTGTCCTCGACCTTCCGGTCGAGCCCGAACGGCACCGTCGCCACCGCCAGCGCCGTCTGCGCCTCGGCCCCCATCGCGAAGATGTCGCCGAGGCAGTGGTTGGCGGTGATCTGCCCGAACACGAACGGGTCGTCGACGATGGCCCGGAACGCGTCGACGGTTCGGACCAGCACCTTGCCCGGCGGCACCCGTATCACCGCGGCGTCGTCGGGGGCATCGAGGCCGAGGAGCACGTCGTCCCGGGCGACCGGCGTCAACTGCGCCAGCACGCGGTCGAGGGGCGTCGCCCCCACCTTCGAGCCGCACCCGCCGCAGCGCATCGCCGCCGTCGAGATCGCCTTCAGGTCCTCCGGCCCGGCCAGCCCCGACGCGACGGCAGGGCCGGCGTCGGCGCGCATCTCCGGCAGGTCGGCGTACCTGGCCATGAACCGGCGGTCGATCCAGTCCTTCCAGCGCCACACCAGGGCGCCCTCGACCGACCACGGGCCGCGACCGCCGACGGCGTAGCGGTCGCCGGTGGACACCAGGGTCAGGAACCGGCGCTGGGGGCGGAAGGGCCGCGGGCGGCGCCCGAGCAGGACGCGGCGCAGGTTGCGGGCGAGCGGCGGGCCCTGGCGCACCGCGAACACCCCGGCCTTCTCGCGCGGATGCCCGACCACCGCCGCGACGTCGCCGGCCGCGAACACGTCGGCGTGCGAGGTCGACCGCAGCGTCTCGTCGACCCGGATGAAGCCCTCGTCGTCGACCGCGAGGCCGGCCGCGCCGGGCCAGGGCGGGGCTCCGGCCTGCGTCACCCAGAGGACCTCGTCGAGGGCCACCGCCGCGCCGTCGCCGAGGACCACGGCGCCGTCGCGCACCGCGGTCACCGGCTGCCCCAGGTGCACGTGCACGCCCCGCGCCTGCAGCACGCCCTCGAGGCGCCGCCGCGCGCCGGGGTTGTGGGTGGGCAGAATCGTCTCGCCGGCCCCGAACAGGTGCATCTCGGGGACCGGTCGGTCCGACCCCGCCAGCAGCTTCCGCAGGGCGAACTCCACCGCCAGCAGCAGCTCGACCCCCCCGGCCCCCGCCCCCACCACCCCGATGCGGACCGGCACGCCGGCCGACAGGACCCGGGCGCGCAGCCGCGTCCACCGCTCGACGAAGCGGCTGATGGGCTTGACGGGTATCGCCGTCTCCGCCGCCCCCGGCACCCCGCGGAACGCGGGGGTGGAGCCGACATTGATCGACAGAAGGTCCCAGGGCACCGGGGGACGCCCCTCGCAGCGCACCTCGCGCCGGTCGAGGTCGAGCCCCACGGCGGGCTGGTGGTAGAGGCGGGCGCCCGCGAACCGGGCCAGTCGCGCGAGGTCGATGTGCACCTCGTCGAACGTGTAGTGGCCGGCCACCAGGCCCGGCAGCATCCCCGAATAGGGCGTATGGACGTCGCGCGCGATCAGGGTGATGCGCACCCCGGGCACCGGGCGCATGCCAAACCGCTTGAGCACCGCGACGTGGGTGTGCCCGCCCCCGATCAGCACGAGGTCCTTGACGACAGGCACGGTGGAGGCGTTCATCGAAGGACTCTCGGCAGACGGGCGGGCGCTGTCGTCATCGAAGGACTCTCGGCAGACGGGCGGCGGCCGGCATCGGGCGCCGCAGGCCGCGGATGCGTCCGGACGGCGTCGGTCGCGGCACTCCGCACCGGCACGCCGCGCTCGTTCCTGAAGTAACGACCTCGACCCGTCCGCCGGAGTCTCGGCCGCAGCCAAGGAACACCCGCGCCACCGTCGGACCGCCCGGACCCGCGCCGCCACGAGCACGACCAGCGGTCACCGCGGACCCGTGGAGGCTCTGGCCAGGACCCGGCTCGCGGCATCGACGAACACGTCCGGCGGCGGCAACAGGCTGAGCACGAGGAACGCCTCGCGCGGAAAGTCGAAGAAGTAACCGGGATGCACGAGAACCCCGTCCCGCCGCAGCAGCTCGATGACCAGCGATTCCTCGGACCGGATGGCCGGCGCCTGGACCACAGCGTACCATCCCCCATCCACGCGCAGGACCCGACACGCGGGAAACCCCTCCGCCAACCGGCGCAGCGCGGCATGGTTGGCCCGCACGCGCTCGAGAATCGCCTCGGCCACGGGACGGGACCGCTGCAGCAGGGCCCCGGCCGCGAGCTGCACGGGGGTCGCCACCGAGAGATAGGTGTCGCAGACCAGCTCGAGACGCTCGAGGGCGCCGGCGGCCAGTCCCTCCGGCCCGCCCACCAGCATCCACCCCAGCTTGAGCTGCGGCAGCCCCGCCGACTTCGACAGCCCGCCCAGGGTGAAGGTCAGCGCCTCGGTGTCGCCGACCAGGGCGCCGGGGCGTCCCGCCGCCGCCCCCTCCATCGGGTAGTCCGCGAACACCTCGTCGCAGACGATCGCCAGCCCGTGCCGCGACGCGACCTCGCGGACCGCGGCCAGCTCGTCCCCCCGCACGAACGAGCCGGTCGGGTTGTTGGGGCTCACCAGCAGCACCGCCCGGGTCCGGGCGTCGACCATCGCGGCCAGGTCGTCGACGTCGACCTGCCACCGGCCGTGATACTCCAGCCGGTAGGGCCGCGACGCGACGCCGTCCAGGCGGGTCAGGTGCTCGAAGAGCGGATAGCTCGGCTGGGGGACGAGCACCGCGTCCCCCGGGTCGCACAGCAGCTTGAACAGCAGCCCGTAAGCCTCGCTGGTGCTGGCCGTGAGGACGACCCGCCCGGGATGGACCGGGACGCCCCGCCCCGCCAGGTGGGCGGCTACCGCCTCGCGCGCGGCGGGCAGCCCGAACGGCGCCGGATCGTAGACCCGGGCATCGGGCGAGGCGAGGGGCGCGAGCAGGTCGGGGGGATACGGCAGTCCGACCCGGGTGGGGTTCGACGCGGTCAGATCGTCGAGGGGCCGGCCCTCGGACCGAAGGCGGGCCAGCTCGCCCGCGACGCGATTGGCCCCCAGGGCGGGCACGCGGCCGGAGAACATGCGACAACCGTACCCCGAATCGCCCTGGTGCGCCGGAGCCGTCAGCGCGGCCGACCGCCGGCTGGTCACTGCTCACGGTGCGCCGCCAGCAGGAGCGGCTACGCTGTTCTCGTCATCATCCGGCGGCCGGCGCGCGTTTCTCGTCATCGGCTGGCGCATTGGTAGCAGTCGAGGCCAACGCGCGCGGGCGTGACGACGCGGCGCGGCCGAACGTGGAGCTCGCGGCAGTCGAGGCCGACGCGCGCGGGACGTGACCTCGACACCGACGCCTGCGTGCTCACCACCGCGGTCGCGGCCGACGCACGCGGCCGTGCCCGAACGCGGCGCGACGCTCTCGTCGTGATCGGGCGTGGCCGACCGTTGGTTTCTCGTCCGGGTCTGGCGTACGATGGCTCGACGAAAATCGCGCCGGCAACCTGGAAGGCAGCCATGCACCGAATCCCCATGCACCGAATCCCGCTCCGCGCCGTCCGCCGGGCGGCGGCGACCGCCCTGCTCGCGGCCCTGGCCCTCGGCCCCGCCGCATCCGGCCTCGCCCAGGAGGCGACCGGCTACCTGACCCCGCCGGCGGAGATCGTCGACATCCTCGACGCCCCGCCGACCCCGCAGGTCATCGTCAGCCCGAGCCGCGACACCGTGGCCCTGCTCGCGCGGCCGGCGATGCCGTCGATCGCCGAGGTGTCGCGTCCCATGCTGCGGCTCGCGGGCTTCCGGCTGAACCCGCGGACCAACGGCCCTCACCGTAGCGGCGGCGTGAACCGCGTCACCGTGAAGCGGCTCGACGACGGCGCCGAGCACGTGTTCGACGCGCCGCGAGAGACATCACTCGGCGACTTCGAGTACTCGCCCGACGGCTCGCAGCTTCTGTTCACCCTCACCCGCTACAACGGCATCGAGGCGTGGGTCATGAACGTCGCGACCGGGCAGCCCCGCCCCATCAGCGACGCGTCTGTCAACGCCGCCTGGGGCAACCCCTGCGACTGGCTCGACGAGGGAAGCACCGTCCTGTGCCGCTTCAAGGCCTCGGCCCGCGGGGCGCCGCCCTCCCCGCCCGAGGCGCCGGCGGGCCCGAACATCCAGGAGCACCAGGGCGGCGCCGCGCCCATCCGCACCTTCCAGGACCTGCTGCAGAACGCCCACGACGAGGCGCTGTTCGAGTACTACTTCACCAGCCAGGTCGGCACCGTCGATCTCGCCACCGGCCGGCGCACCGCCATCGGTCGGCCCGGCCTCTACGAGCGGGTCAGCGCCTCGCCGAATGGCGAACAGCTTCTGACGGTCGAGGTCGAGCGGCCCTACTCGTGGCTGGTCCGGGCCGGCAGCTTCCCCAAGGACGTGACCGTCCGGAACCGCAGCGGCGAGATCGTGGCGTCGATCGCCCGGCTGCCCCTCGCCGACGCCGTCCCCATCGGCGGCGTCCCCACCGGGCCGCGCCGCTTCACGTGGGACCCCACCCGGCCCGCCACCCTCGTGTGGGTCGAGGCCGAGGACGGCGGCGACCCCCGCGCCGAGGTCCCCCACCGCGACCGCGTCCTCGCGCACGCCGCCCCGTTCGACGGCGAGCCGGCCGAGATCGCCCGCACCGAGCACCGCTTCAGCGGCATCGCGTGGACCGCGGACGGCACCGCCCTGCTGACCGAGAGCGACCGCCCCACTCGCTGGACGCGCACCACGCTGCTCGACCCCGACGGCGGCCAGCGCACGCTGTGGGACCGCAGCACCGAGGACCGCTACGCCGACGCCGGCCGCCCCGTCGCCGTCAGACGACCCGGCGGCGGGGTCGTCCGGCAGACCGACGACGGCGCCATCTACCTCACCGGCAACGGCGCCTCGCCCCAGGGCGACCGCCCGTTCCTCGACCGCCTCGACCTGGCCACCCTCGAGAGCGAGCGCCTGTTCCAGAGCGCCGGCGACGCCTACGAGGTCGCCCTCGCCCCGCTGTCCGACGACGGGAGCCTCGTCCTGACACGGCGCGAGACCCGCACCGAGCCGCCCAACTACCTCGTCCGCGACCTCGACGCCGACACCGTCGAGCCGCTGACCGCCTTCGAGGACCCCGCGCCGCAACTCGCCGGCATCTCCAAGGAGCTCATCACCTACGAGCGGGCCGACGGCGTGCAGCTCTCCGGCACCCTCTACCTGCCCCCCGGCTACCAGGACGGCGACCGGGTCCCCATGCTCGTGTGGGCCTACCCCCGCGAGTACGTCGACCCCCGGCTCGCCGGCCAGGTGACCGGCTCGGACAACCGGTTCACGGCCATCCGCGGCGCCTCGCACCTGCTGCTGCTGACGCAGGGCTACGCCATCTTCGACGGCCCCACGATGCCCATCATCGGCCCCGGCGAGACCGCCAACGACACCTACGTCGAGCAGCTCGTGGCGAGCGCGCAGGCCGCGGTGGACACCGCGGTCGGGCTGGGGGTGACCGACCGCGACAACATCGGCATCGGCGGCCACAGCTACGGCGCGTTCATGACCGCCAACCTGCTCGCCCACTCCGACATCTTCCAGATGGGCATCGCCCGCAGCGGCGCCTACAACCGCTCGCTGACACCGTTCGGCTTCCAGAACGAGCGGCGCACCTTCTGGGAGGCCACGGACATCTACGCGGCGATGTCGCCGTTCTTCCACGCCGACAAGCTCGACGAGCCGATCCTGCTGATACACGGCGAGATCGACAACAACTCGGGCACGTTCCCGATACAGTCGGCCCGCATGTACATGGCCCTCAAGGGTCACGGCGGGACGGTGCGCTACGTGACCCTGCCGAACGAGTCGCACGGCTACATCGCGCGCGAGTCGGTGCTGCACGCGGTGGCCGAGATGCTGAACTGGGCGAACCGGCATCTTGGGCCGCGAGCGGAGACGGAAGGGCCCTGAAAATCCGGTAGAGCCCCTCGCCGGTGAGACGTGGCGCCACCAATACCCACGGCAACTGCGTGCCTTGGCGGGTCGTGGTCACCTGCGTGCCCTTGGCCCGGGCCAGCTTGAGGTTTCGATGCCCGACTCGAGTGTTTCACGCCAGCGACTCCACGGACCCCAAGGTCGCGCGGCGACGCTCGCCGGTGAGTTCGCGCCAGCCGTCAGGGGCCGGAAGAACCGAGCATTCGCTCGGCGACCCGCCGGGCAAGACGCCGGGAGTGCCGCGCTTGCTCCCGCGGGTCGCCGCGGGCGCAGAGCGGGGCGAGATCGGCGGCGGTCAGCCCCGGGAGCACGACGCTGGCCGGGACCGACCGGAAGCCCTCGGCGACCCCCGCGTCGGGTATCCAGATGCTGACGCTGTCCTTCCGATGCGATGTCCACGCCTCCTTGACGCCCATGTGGAAGTAGGGGGCGAGCTTGTAGCCCGACCGGCGGCTGCGGTCGATCTCGACGACGAGATCGGGCGGCGGCAGACCCGCCCTGACGTCCAGGTACCCCTCGACCTGCCGCACGGCCCGCTCCGCCTCGGGGTCGAGATAGAGGCTCGCGTCGGCCTCGAAGGCACCGTCGTCGCTGATCAAGCGCAAGGCGCCGGCCGGTGTCCACGAGACCTCGTGGCCCCGGTCGGCGAGCGCGTCCGTGATGCGTACGAACAACTCGGCGATTCGGGAGGCCGGGCCCTCATGCGCGAAACCCGGCTCGGCCACGAACTCGGCGAGACCCGTGTGCTCGTCGTACCGGCAGCGGGGCGCGTCGTCGTGGTCGGTCAGCCGGTCGAAGAGCCCGCGGGGCATGGCGACCTCGATCCGCACGGGGGCATCGGGGCCGCCGGCGGCCGCCGCCTCGCTGTCGGGCGGGCGAACGACGTCGGGGGCGATGGTCGGCTGGGCCATGTACTCAACGTAACACAACGCCGCCGGGTCACCGGCCGCGTCAGCCGGGGCGAAGGCTCGCCGAGCCCACCGAGCTTGAAGGCCGAGCAGACGCGAGCCTCCCACCCGGTTGCAGTCGACGCACCGAGGGCGCAATAATCGAAGGACGAAGCTGATGGGAGAGATTCACGCCGACGTCATTCTCGAGAACGCAGGCGACCGCGAGTACTTCCGCCGCGGCGACCGGGCCGAGACCGACATCCGACGCACGACCGTCGACGGCGTCGTCGCCACCGGCGCCGTAACGCTCGTGCTTGCCGCAGAACGTCGTCGAGCGCCTGGGCCTGCCGCCGCAGGGCACCGCCTTCGTCACGTACGCCGACGAACGACGCGAGGAACGCCCGCTCGCAGGCCCCGTAGGGGTGCAGATCGGCAACCGCTCGATGACGATGGAGTGCATCGTCGCCCCCCCGCTGAGCGAGGTCCTCATCGGCCAAGTCGTACTCGAACGGCTCGACCTGATCGCCGACTGCACGAACCGGACGCTGACACCGCGCTACGAGGACTACCCGCTGCTGAAGCTGAAGGCACTCGGGACTCGACAGGGACGTTCTCCACGAACGCTCGGTTCGCGGATCTGAACACGCGGATCACGGAACCACGAACCGACGCAAGCGACTACGGGAGCGGTTTTTCCGCCTTCGGGTGACCGATGTTCGCGGTTGCCGAGTCGGTCTCGGCCAAGCCGCGCTCTTTCTGACCCTTCGGGTCACGGGGCCTGCCGTCGGCGGGCGGCCTCACGGAGCGCCTCGGCAAACCGCGACGCGGCGATCATGTTGCGCACCCTCTCGTCCACCGAGCGGCGCAACTGCTCGCGGATCAGCGTCCGGTCGACGTCGCGTTTGTAGAGCTCGATGACCGGGGTCCGGCTCGAGGTCGTCCGGCAGCCCGGACCGTTCACTTGGCTGCTGCAACTCGCGCCCCCCTACCAGTCTACTGTGCGGGCCGACCGCTCTCGGATTCGTCGAACAGGGCCTCCACGTCGACCGCCACGCCGTCCAGCAGCGGAGAGGTCACCGTGTCTCCCAGGGCGAACACGCCGTGCTCGACATACAGGTTCCCGGCGAGCGTGAGCACGGCGACGGTCTCGTTGGCCGGATCGACGATCCAGTACTCGGGTATCGACGCCTCCGCATAGTCGGCGCGCTTGACCACGAGGTCGCGGGCCGGATCGTCCGGGCTGACGATCTCCACGACCAGGTCGGCGCCGAGCCAGAAGCGGTCCCGGCGGCGCGGATCGGACCGGTCGCGGAGCAGCAGCAGATCGGGCTCGCGGAACTTGCCCTCGCGCACGCGCATCCGCAGTCCCGAGGTCACGACGACGCCGTCGCGAGGTGGCTGCAGGTGGGCGTAGAACAGTCGATACAGGAACAGCAGGATGATCTGATGCCTCTCGGTCGGCATGGGCAGCACTTCGACGCGGCCGTCGGTGAGCTCGATGAGGCGGCGGGTGCGGTCGGTGAGCCACAGGTAGTGCTCGTCGCTCCAGCAGCCCTGCGACGGCATGGCGTCGCCCAGGACGGCGTTCAGCGCGTCCTGCGACGTGGCTGCCGCGGTGGTTGCCTGCTCCATCACGTCTTCCCGGCGAGAGGCGGATCCTGCCAATCCAGCCGCGCCTGCCAGCGCGGCGGGGCGCGCCGGACTCACCGGCAGCCGTCCCCCGCACCGAACCCGCGAGCGGCAGCGCGGGCTACGCCTGCGCTACGTCGGTTCTCCCCCTACGGTATCCGGAACAGGTCGTTGAACGTGAGCTCGACCTGCGCGGTCTCTCCCGCGCCCACCTCGATGGGGGAGGGCGCGAACGAACCCGCCGCGACGTACGCGCCGGCGGGCGAGCCGGAAGGCACGGGGGTGGTCCCGGTCCAGCCGCCCTGCTCGTCGTAGAACCCCGAGAGGTAGACCGCGGCCGGTCGACGTTCACCGTGCGGTCGCAGTCGCAACCTGCGGCGGCCTCCGGCGACGCAGGCCCATTGTGGCGCGATGCCCACTCTGGCGGCAACCTCGGCCGAGCACAGTCACCAGGAGCCCGGGACCACTCATCGCCCTCCGAATAGCGCCGTGCTACGCTGGCCGCATGACGTTCGATTCGCGATGCGGCCGGTGTGCCGCTCGCGGTCGCGAACGCGGGGGCCCGGTCATGAACGACGCCCCGTCTCTGAACACGCGGGCGATTCTGCTGCTGACTGCGCCGTTGAGCATTGGACGGGAAAGGCGACCGTCTCCCAAGCCTCTGGCTCCCGGCGAGTACAACCGCCTCGCGCGTCGGCTCCTGGAGTTGCGGCGCCAGCCCGCCGACCTGCTGGGCGATGACGCTCGGGAGTTGCTCGAGGAATGCCGTCTCAACCTGGATTCGGAACGCCTCGATCGTCTGCTCGACCGGGGCTTCCTCCTCAGCGAGGCGATGGAGCGCTGGCGGACGTGCGCCCTCTGGGTCACGAGCCGCGCGGACGCGCTGTACCCGCGGCGGCTGAAGAAGCGCCTGCGAGAACAGGCGCCGCCGGTGCTGTACGGTTGCGGGAACCGCGAGGACCTGGACTCTGGTGGCTTGGCCGTCGTGGGCTCGAGGAACGTGGACGACGACTCGATCGCCTACACCGAGGGCATCGGCCGACTGGCCGCCGGGGCGCGGCGCACGCTGGTCTCGGGAGGCGCCCGCGGCATCGATCAGGCCGCCATGCGTGGGGCGCTGGACGCCGGCGGGACGGTGGCGTGCGTGCTGGCCGACGGCCTCGAACGCGCCGCCACGCGCCGGGACCACCGCGATGCGCTGATGGACGGCCGCCTGGCCCTGATGTGCCCGTACGACCCCGCCGCCGGCTTCCTCGTCGGACACGCGATGCAGCGCAACAAGCTCATCTATGCGCTGGCGGACGCGGCGCTGGTCGTGAGCGCGGAGTTCGAGAAGGGCGGCACGTGGGCCGGAGCCGTCGAGCAACTCGACCGGCATCGGTTCGTTTCGGTCTACGTCCGCGCCACCGCCGAGATGGGGAAGGGTCTCGACGCGCTGTTGGCGCGCGGCGCGCGGCGATGGCTCGACCCTGAAGACCCGGAGGCGCTCGGCGCGCTCCTCGATATGCCCGCGGCAGTGCCGACGCCGAGTGGCTCTTTGCTTCGCGAGGTCCCGAGCGAGGAGAATCCGGTGGACATCGACCGGTCCGGCTAGTCGACGTTCGATATCGACCTGCCGGGGCCGGGCGCTCGACACCGCGCCTCCGAGTCGGAGGGCGCTGAGCCGACATGGAATCGGGCGTTCGTCACCTTCGGGACAACATGACCTTGACCTTCGCCCGGTCGCCGCTCTTGGTGTTCCTGCTGCTGGGGGCGGGCGTGTTCGCCGTCGACCGATGGCTGGACGGCACCCGGGTGGACCGCGTCGTGACGGTGACGGAGGAGCAGCTCGGGGCCATCCGCGAGCGGTGGGTCGCCCAGTGGGGGCGGCCCCCGACGGGGCGCGAACTCGAGGGCCTGATCGACGAGGCGGTGCGCGAGGAGATCCTCTACCGAGAAGCGCAGCGCCGGGGCCTCGACCGGGGCGACGCCATCATCCGCCGCCGGCTCGCGCAGAAGATGACGTTCCTGCTGGAGGACGGTGCGGAGACGCCGCCGGCCGCGGCCGGCGACATCGAGACGTTCTACGCGGCCCATGCCGAGCGGTATCGCGAGCCGCGCCGCACCACGTTCCGGCACGTCTTCCTGAGCCGCGACCGGCGGGACGACGCGGCGCGCGACGCGGCCATCCTGCTCGGCGAGGTGCGCGAGGGCGCCGGCGACGGGTGGCGGCGGCTCGGGGATCCGTTCATGCTGCTCCGGGAATACGCCGACCGGACCGACCAGGAGATCGCGGAGCTGTTCGGAGGAAGGTTCGCGACGGCCATGCCCTCTCTGGCGATGGGCGAGTGGCAGGGGCCGGTCGGGTCGGCCCACGGCGTCCACCTCGTGCAGGTGATCGACCGCGCCGAACCGCGGCTGCCCGCCCTCGACGAAGTCCGGGACCGGGTCGCGGAGGACCTGCTTGAGAGCCGGCGGCGCGAACGGAACGAGGCCGCGCTGCAAACGCTCCGCGAACGCTACGAGATCCGGATGCCGGAGCTGGCCGGCGCCGGAGAAGAGCCGCGCCAGTAGCGGAACGAGGCCGCGCAGGAGGCGTTGCGCGCACGCTACGAGATCCGGATGCCGGAGCTGGCCGGCGCCGGAGAAGAGCCGCGACGGTAGCGGAACGACGCCCGGTTACGGAGCCGGGCGCGACCGGCGATGTCCGGCCGGCCAGGAACCACATCAGAAATGACCAGGCTCGACCACGTCGGCGGCGCCGGCGCGCCGCCAGGACCCTGCCGGGGTTCTCGAAGCGGTGATGGACGATGAAGACAGATCGACGGCCGGGGCCGCGCACGGGGAGCTGGATACTGGCGCTGCTGAGCGCGACCGCGCTGCCGGCCGGGCTCGCGGCCCACGAGGTGCGGCCCGCCTACCTCGAGCTGACCGAGGTGTCCGCGGGACGCTTCGAGGTGCTCTGGAAGCAGCCGGTGCTGGCCGACGCCGAGCCGGGTCTGGTGCGCCGGCTGCCGCTCCGGCCGGCGTTCCCGGCCCAGTGCCGCGAAACGGCCCGGGCCCTGCCCGAGCTGACGGCGGCGGCGCTGCTCGAACGCTGGACCATCGACTGCGGCGCCGAGGGGCTGGGGGAGGCGCCCATCGAGATCGCGGGCCTGCCCCGCACCCTCACCGACGTCCTGCTGCGCGTGCGCTTCGTCGACGGCGCGTCGGTCGATCACCTGCTGCGGCCGGAGGCGCCGCGCGTCGCGCTGTCGCCCGAGGGGGGCGGCGGGATGGCGGTGCCCGCGTACCTCCGGCTCGGGGTCGAGCACCTGCTCTTCGGGTTCGACCACATCCTGTTCGTCGTCGGCCTGATGTTCCTGGTGCGCCGGCCGCTGCAGCTCGTGCAGGTGGTGACGGCGTTCACCGCCGCGCACAGCATCACCCTCGCCCTCTCGACCCTCGGGGTCGTGACCCTGTCGCAGCGGCCGGTCGAGGCGGTCATCGCGCTGAGCATCCTCTATCTGGCCGTCGAGCTGGCTCGCGGCGCCGGCCGGACGAGTAGCGCCAACCGGGCGAGTGCCGCCGGCCAAGCCGCGAGCGCCGGCCAAGCTGCGAGCACCGGTCAGGCTGCGAGCGCCGGCGAGGCTACCGGCGCCGCAGACGAGCGCTCGTCCCTCGCGCGGTCGCCGTGGGCCATCGCCTTCGGGTTCGGCCTGCTGCACGGATTCGGCTTCGCGGGCGCCCTGGCCGACATCGGACTGCCCGAGCAAGCCCGCGCGATGGCCCTGCTGCTCTTCAACGTCGGAGTCGAGATCGGCCAGCTCATGGTCGTCGGCGTTCTGCTGGCGCTGCTCTACGGGCTGCGCGTCGGGCGGGTGCCGGTGCCCGCGGCCGCGGTCCAGGCGCCGATAGTCCTCATGGGCACCGTCTCCGCGTACTGGTTCCTGGAGCGCTTGCTGTCGATGGTGCCGCCGATTCGTTAGCGGCTCCTGGAGGGTCTCGCGCCGCACCGAGAACCGGCGAGAACGCCCGCGGCGTACCACGGGCGTTCGGCCGGACGTGACGGCCGAGGGTATCGAGCTTCTCGTGAACGCGGCGCAGGATGGCTCTGCAAGGACAGACGCGGTCAGGCGGCATGCTCGCCCGTGGAATGCAGCAAGGCTCTCTGCCCTCGGACCGTTGACAGGCCACGCCCCGGAACGGACGCGGACTGCTGTAGGATTGGTTGGGCCGACAGCGGGGCCGAGAGGCCACGCTGCCCGGGCCAGGGAGGTCTCATGCCACGTCATACCCATCGCCCCGGCGACTCCGCGTCCGGTTGGCGCGTGACCGCCGCAATCGGAGCCGCCGCGCTACTCGGCCTGACCACGGCGGGCTGCGCCGGCGACGGCAGCGCGACGGTGGAGGCGTCCCAGGGCGCCGGGGCGGCCCAGGAAGCCGGCGCGGCCGAGCCGAACCCCCTGCGTAACGCCTACTTCGGCGACCTCCACACCCACACCAACTTCTCCTACGACGCGTTCCTCAACGGCACCCGCGCCACCCCCGACGACGCCTACCGCTACGCGAAGGGCGGGACGCTGACCCACCCCGCCGGCTTCGACGTCCAGCTCGACGCGCCGCTCGACTTCTACGCGGTCACCGACCACGCCAGCTTCCTCGGCATGCTGCCGGCCCTGATGGACCCCGCGCGGGATGTCTCGCACCCCGCCGGCCCGCTCGTGGCCGACGTCGTCTCCGGGGCCGTGACGGGAGCCGCCGCGGCCGAGGCGCGGCGCGACATCCGCGCCTACACCCTCGGGCTGAGCCAGCCGCCGCATGACCGAGACGTGGTGCGCTCGGCGTGGCGCGAGACGGTCGAGGCGGCCGAGCGCCACAACGACCCGGGCCACTTCACCACCTTCGTCGGCTACGAGTTCACCGGCAGCCCCGAGAACCAGAACCTGCACCGCAACGTGATCTTCCGCGGCAGCGCGGTGCCCGAGCTGCCGTTCAGCCGCCTCGACTCGTTCAACCCCGAGGAGCTGTGGGCGTGGATGGACCGCAACCGCGAGGCGGGCATCGAGGCCCTCGCCATCCCCCACAACTCGAACGGCTCGAACGGCCTGATGTTCCGGCTCGCGACCTACGCCGGCGACCCCCTCGACGCCGCCTATGCGGAGACCCGCAACCGCAACGAGCCGCTGGTCGAGATCACCCAGACCAAGGGCACCTCCGACACCCATCCCGCCCTCTCGCCCAACGACGAGTGGGCCGACTTCGAGATCTGGTCCTATCGCATCGGCGGCGGCACCACCCCGAGCCAGCCCGACGGCAGCTACGTGCGGCAGGCCTACCTGAACGGCCTGCGCCTCGAGGAGGAGAGCGGCTTCAACCCCTTCCGCTTCGGCCTCGTCGGGGCCACCGACAACCACGCCGGCTCGGGGGCCCCGAGCGAGTCGGATTTCTTCACGGCCGGCGGCGCCCCCCAGGTCGGCTCGTCGATACCGTTCGACCCGCCGCGGGCGGACGGCCGCCTCTACAGCGCCTCGCCGCTGGGGGCGCTCCGCGGCGCGTCGGGGCTGACCGGCGTGTGGGCCGAAGAGAACACCCGCGACGCCATCTTCGACGCGTTCCGCCGCAAGGAGACCTTCGCCACCACCGGGCCGCGCATGCGGGTGCGGTTCTTCGCCGGCTACGACTACCCGGACGACCTCGCGGACGACCCCGACCTCGTGGCCCAGGCCTACGCCGGCGGCGTCGCCATGGGCGGCGAGCTCGCGGCCCCGGGCGACCGCGTGCCCCGCTTCCTGGTGTGGGCGAGCCGCGACCCGTCGAGCACGCCGCTCCAGCGGCTGCAGGTCGTCAAGGGCTGGGTGGACGGCGGCGAGGCCCGCGAGCAGGTCTACGACGTGGCCTGTTCCGACGGCCTCACGGTAGACCCGGACACGCACCGCTGCCCCGACAACGGCGCCAGCGTGGACCTAGACGACTGCGGCTTCAGCGAGGACGCCGGGGCGGCCGAGCTGCGCACCCTGTGGACCGACCCCGACTTCGACCCGGCCCAGCGCGCCATCTACTACGTGCGCGTGCTCGAGAACCCGTCGTGCCGCTGGTCGACGTGGGACGCGATTCGCGCCGGCGTCGAGCCGCGGCCCGACCTGCCGGCCACCATCCAGGAGCGGGCCTGGTCGTCGCCCATCTGGGTGGCGCCCTGAGCGACGCGCCGGCAGCCTCACCGCACCCGCGCCGCCGCCGGGGACCGACCGCACGGCCCGGCGGGCCGGGACGGCGTGGGGGTGCACGTCAGCATTGTTGGGACCGGCATGGGCTGGACCATCGCAGGTCGACGCCGACATCGCGCTGCACGGCCGAAAGCTCCCCGCGGCTGTTAGAGACTTCTGGGAATGAAGAGCTGCCAAGCAGCCTCAGGCTCTCCAACAAATCTGACGTGCACCCACGGCGTGGAAACATGCGCGCCGCCGCCGCGGCTCATGGTATGTTAGCGGGCTAACGTGATTCCCGATTCTGGAGGTCTTGCAATGAGAGTTGGACGTTCGATAGCGGCGGCGTTGGTCGTGGCGGGGCTGGCGGCGCCGGCCCTGGCGCAGGAGGAAGCGCCGAGGACCGGGTGGGGCGCGCCGGACCTGCAGGGGGTCTGGGACTTCCGGACCATCACCCCGCTCCAGCGGCCCGAGGACCTGGGCGACAAGGCGTTCCTCACCCCCGAGGAAGCGGCGGAGCGCGAGCAGGCCGCCGTCCAACGCGACATCGACGCGTGGAACGCGGACGCCCGGCGCACCGAGGCCGGCGGCAACGTGGGCGGCTACAACAACTTCTGGATGGACCGGGGCACGAACGTCATCCCCACCCGGCGCACGTCGCTCATCATTGACCCGCCGAACGGGCGGATGCCGGCCTCGACCGACGAGGGACGGGCGCGGGCCGCGGCCGGCCGCGGCTCGTTCAGCGATACGCCCCCCGCGTCGTACACCGACCTGAGCAACGCCGACCGCTGCCTGACGGGCTTCAACGCCGGCCCCCCGATCACCCCGGGCGGCTACAACCAGAACGTGCAGATCTTCCAGACCCCCGACCACCTCGTGATGATGACCGAGATGGTGCACACCGTCCGCAGCATTCCCATCGACGGCCGTGACGCGATCACCGACGAGCGGCTCGCCCAGTGGTCGGGCAACTCGGTGGGGCGCTGGGAGGGCGACACCCTCGTCGTCGAGACCACCAACTTCGACACCGACCGCAACTGGCGGGGCTCGAGCACCACGATGCGCCTGGTCGAGCGGTTCACCCGCGTCGACGCGAACACCCTCGAGTACGAGTACACCGTGGACGATCCGAACACCTGGACCGAGCCGTGGACGGTGAACCTGCCGATGCAGCGGAACGACCTGCCGATGTTCGAGTACGCCTGCCACGAGGGCAACTACTCGATGGACGCGATGCTCGGTGGCGCGCGGGCCGACGAGCGCGCGGCGGCGGAAGGCGGCCAGTAGGCGTCTGCGCCGTAGAAGGGCGCGGACTCCTGCAGGATGGGCTGGGCGCCAAGCGGAGCCGCCAGGCGACGATTGGCGGGCGAGGCGGCGGCTCCCGCCGGTCGTCCACCGACCAGCCGGGCGTTCGACCTCCCGCCGGGGGGGTCGGACGCCCGCGCCTTTCGGGCGGCCGGCGCCTTTCGAGACCGTGGCCGCCGCGCCTTCCGGGGCGGCCGGCGTCCTTCGAAACCGTGGCCGCCGCGTCTGCCGGGCGGCCGGCGTCCTTCGAGACCGTGGCCGCCGCGTCCGCGGCGCCGTACCGCTCCGGGCATCCACGTCCGCCCGGACCACCATGGCCAAGACTCCAGGCGACGCGAACCCTCTTCCCGCCGCGAGCGACCGCCGCCGGCTGCCCATCGGCATCCAGACCTTCCGCACGATCCGCGAGGGCGGCTACTACTACGTGGACAAGACCGCCGCGCTGCGGCGGCTCGTCGACGAGGGCACGCACTACTTCCTGTCGCGCCCGCGCCGCTTCGGCAAGAGCCTGCTCGTCGATACCCTGAAGGAGCTGTTCGAGGGCAGCCAGCCGCTGTTCGCGGGGCTCGCCGTCCACGACCGGTGGGACTGGACGGTCCGCCATCCCGTGCTGCGCCTCGACTTCAGCGGCGGCGACTTCACCGTTCCGGACGCTCTGCCGGCGAACGTCGAGGACCAGCTTGCGGCGGCCGAACGGCGGGCCGGCGTGGACCGCGCCTACGCCAGCCCCCAGGGCCGGTTCGCGGGGCTCATCGAAGCCCTGCACGCGCAGACCGGTCAACGCGTGGTGGTGCTGGTCGACGAGTACGACAAACCGATCCTCGACGCGCTGGACAGGCCCGACCTCGCCCGCGCCAACCGCGACTTCCTGCGCGGTCTGTACGGGACCATCAAGTTCAGCGACGCCCACGTCCGGTTCACCCTGCTGACCGGCATCACGAGGTTCTCGAAGGTCCGGTTGTTCTCCGTACTCAACAACCTGATCGACATCACCCTGGACCCGCGCTTCGGAACCGTGTGCGGCTACACCGACGACGACCTCGACACCGTGTTCGCCCCCGAGCTGTCCGGCCTCGACCGCGACGGGATCCGCGACTGGTACAACGGCTACCGCTGGCCCGACGGCAAAGCCGTCTACAACCCCTTCGACGCCCTCCTGCTGTTCCGGAACCGCACGTTCGGGCCCTACTGGTTCGACACGGGGACCCCGGCGTTCCTCGTCGACACCCTGGTCGCGCGCGGCTTCGACGCCTTCTCGCTCGACGGTCTGCTGGGCAGCGACGCTCTGCTGTCGTCGTTCGACGTGGGAGAGATCGAGCCCGAGGCGCTGCTGTTCCAGACCGGCTACCTGACCGTGCGCGGCGTCGAGTCGCGCGGCGGGCGCACTTACTATCGCCTCGGCTACCCCAACCGCGAGGTCCGGCAGAGCCTGAACGAGTGCCTGCTCGACCATCTGACCGGCCGATCGCCGGGACGCACCGAGCAGCGGCTCCAGCTCTACGACCTGCTGCAGGCCGACGACTTCGCGGGCCTGGAAGCCCTCTTCCGGGCCCTCTTCGCGGGCATCCCGCACCAGTGGCACACCAACAACGACATCGCCCGCTACGAGGGCTACTACGCCAGCGTGTTCTACGCCTGCCTCGCCGCCGTCGGTCTCGACGTACGGGTCGAGGACAGCACGAGCCGCGGCCGGCTGGACCTGACGCTGACCTTCGACGGCCGCGTCTACCTGTTCGAGTTCAAGGTGGTCGAGCGCGCCTCCGCGGGCGCCGCCCTGGCGCAGTTGCAGGAACGGGGCTACGCCGACAAGTACCGCGGGCGCGGGCAACCCATCCACCTGATCGGCGTGGAGTTCAGCCAGGCCACGCGCGCGCTGGTCGCCTTCGACGTGGCGTCGGCTTGACAGGCGGCAGGCGCCGCCACCGGACTATCGGGTAGCCATCAGCCGCGACGGTGCGGCCCTGACGCCGACCGCCGCATCGCGCCCGACGTCGCGTCGGCTCGACAGGCGATGGGCGGCGGTGGGCGCCGCGATCGGACTATTCGAGCAGACCATCAGCCGCGACCATTCGGCCCCGACGCTGACCGCCGCCTCGCGCGCAGTCGTCACCCGACGGTCGGCCGGAAGGCCGGCACCAGCCGGGCCTGCGTCGCCTGCTCGAACGCGTAGGCGATGCGGATGAGGGTGGGCTCGCTCCACGCACGGCCGAAGAACGACACCCCCACCGGCAGCCCGTGCACGGCGCCGGCCGGCACCGTGACGTTGGGGTAGCCGGCCACCGCCGGATAGCCCGAGCTGCTGCCGCCGAAGTGGTCCCCGTTCACGAGGTCGGTCACCCAGGCCGGGCCCCCCGTGGGGCCGACGATGGCGTCGAGCCGGTGCTCGTCCATGGTCCGGTCGATGCCCTCCGCGCGCGAGAGGCGGCGGGACGCGGCGAGGGCCGCGAGGTAGCCGGGCTCCGACAGCGGTCCCTTCGCCTCGGCCGCGATGAAACGTTCCTGCCCGAAGTACGGCATCTCGGTCTCGGCGTTGCGCTCGTTGAAGGCGATGAGCTCGGCCAGCGAGCGCACCTCGGCCCCCGGGCCGCGGGCCGCGAGATAGGCGTTCAGCCCCGCCTTGAACTCGTAGAACAGCACCTCGGCCTCGGCCATCTGGAGGCGCGCCCGGGCGGCGCCGGTGCCCAGCGCCACCGGGTCGACGACGACCGCGCCGGCCGCCCGCATCGCCTCGACCGCCTCGTCGACGAGGCGGTCGACCCCGTCGTGGAACCCCAGGAAGTGCCGCGCCACCCCGATGCGCGCGTCCCGCAGCCCCGCCGGATCGAGGAACGGCGTGTAGTCGTCGAGGCCGCGCAGCCCGCTGTCGACCGAGGCGGGGTCGCGCGGGTCGGGGCCGGCGAGCACCCCCAGCACCACCGCGGCGTCGCGCACCGTCCGCGCCATCGGGCCGGCGGTGTCCTGGGTGTGCGAGATGGGGATGACGCCGGCCCGGCTCACCAGCCCCACCGTGGGCTTGATGCCGACGATGCCGTTGGCCGACGACGGGCAGACGATGGAGCCGTCGGTCTCGGTGCCGATGGCCGCGGCGGCGAGGTTGGCCGACACCGCCGCCCCCGAGCCCGAGCTCGACCCGCACGGGTTCCGGTCGAGGACGTAGGGGTTGCGGCACTGGCCGCCCCGGCCGCTCCACCCGCTCGACGACCGCGTCGACCGGAAGTTGGCCCACTCGCTGAGGTTGGCCTTGCCCAGCAGCAGCGCCCCCGCCTCGCGCAGCCGCGACGCCACCGCGGAGTCCTCCGCCGGGACCCAGCCGGACAGGGCCAGCGATCCCGCCGTCGTGGTCATGCGGTCGGCGGTGTCGATGTTGTCCTTGAGCAGCACCGGGACCCCGTGCAGGGGGCCGCGCAGCCGCCCCTCGCGCCGTTCGCGGTCGAGCCGATCCGCGATGGCGAGGGCATCGGGGTTGGTCTCGAGCACGGAGCGCAGGGTCGGCCCCCGCCCGTCGATCTCGTCGATGCGGCTCAGATAGGCCTCGGCGATGGTGCGCGTCGTCCATTCGCCGCCGGCCAGGCCTTCCTGCAGCTCTTCGATGGTCGCCTCCGCCAGCGGGAAGTCGTCCGGCGCCGCCGAGATCTCCTGCCGCGCCGAAGCGGGAACCGCCACCCCCTCCGCACGCGCCGATTCCGTGACCGCGAGCGCGCCGGCGACCCCCGACGCGCGAAGAAAGTCCCGCCGGGACAGTCCGTCTCCGGCATGCGGAGGGCGCGATGTTAGTTCGCCGAATCGGGTGTTGTCGGTCATTTGTCGCTCCCGCCGCTCCGAACCCTGCCCGTCACCTCGAAGGAGCTGCCGCCGGGCGAGGGCGGCAGCCGCCGCGTCGGTTCCCGAGGTTTCAGGGCACGCAGTCTATCTCCGGCCGGAGTCTGAAGCCGCTGTCGCAGGTGAAGACGACTCGCACGCCCGAACGCACCATGACGGCAAGGTGCAGGCAGTCACGCGCAGACAGCGCATGCTGTTCATGGGAGATCCGGCGGGCCGCTTCCACGTCGTCTCGGGTGATGGGAAGCACCGAGACCACGAGATCGTCGAGAAGCTGGAACGCGTCGTCGATGGCCCTGCGGCGACCTATCGCAACGTAGCGATGCATGATCTCCTGGTAGACCTCGGCGCTCGTCACGTAGTCGCCGGCGGGATGGCTCGCCAGGAACGCCTGGATCCGATCCCGGTTGCGGTGCGGCGCGCCGACCAGGTACATCGGCACGTTGGAGTCAACGAAGATCACGGCCGCGCTCGATGTCGGCGAGCATCTCGTCGATGTCGCCGGTCGGGTGGTTGCACGCGAGCGCGCGCTCCAGCGCGCGCATCCGGCTTTCCGCGGTGGGGCCGGCCTGTTCGTCCCGCGCGCGTCGCAGCGCCTGCCTCGCCCACTCGCTCACGGTCAATCCGGTTCGCCTTGCGGCCTGGCGCAACGAGCTCATCTCCTCCTCCGATACGACGACCTGAAGGCGTGTACTCATGAGGGCAAGTATACTCATCAGCCCGCGAACGCGCGGGCCTGATGGTCGCCCGCCTCGGGGGCGTCCGGACGCCGCAGCGCGGCCGCCGCCGCCCCCCCCGCGAGTCCGAGCACGAGCAGGCCGAGGAACGGTATCGCATAGCTGCCCGTCGCGTCGAACGAGGCCCCCGCCAGCCAGGGCCCGAGGCCGCCGAAGATGCCGGTGCAGGTGGTGCGGATGCCGCTCGTCACCGCGAACGCACGGCGGCCGAAGAAGTGGGAGAAGACGACGGGGATGCTCACGAAGGCCATCCCGAAGCCGACCCCGAGCAGGGTGACCGCCGCCCAGGCGACCGCGGGGCTGCCGGCGAAGATCAGCGCCCCCGCGCCGAGTCCCTCGAGCACGAGGGCCGCGGCGAGGGCGCGCTGGGGGGCGATCCAGTCGCCCACCGCCCCCGCGAGCCGCCCCGCGATGCTGACGAGGGCCATGGTCCCCACGAACCCGATGGCCATCGTCTCGGCGTGGCCGCGATCGATGAGGTGCAGGGTGAGGTGGGCCACCGCGGTGTTCCAGGGCACCGCGTAGGCGACGCCGCAGACCAGCATCAGGGCGAACTGCGGCGTCCGCGCCGCCTGCCACGCCGTCCACCGGTCCGCCGCCTCCGCGTCGTCGGCCGGACCGTCTCCCGCCGCCGGTGCCTCGCCGTCGAGGCGCTGGCCCACGGCCTCGGGGCCCTCGCGCACGAGCGACGCCGCCACGAGCCCGAGGACCACCGACAGCGCGGCGATGAGGACCCAGCCCGTCCGCCAGTCGTAGCGCTCGAGGACCCACGTGTCCGAGCGCGAGACGAGCCAGCCCACGAGGCCGCCCACCGTGAAGATGGCCCCGATGACGCGCGCGCGGCGCCGGAGGAACCAGTTCTGCCCCAGCGTCTGCGCCGGCACCGTGGTCGAGAAGCCGACGCCGATGCCCCCCAGCACCGAGAAGCCGACGTAGCAGGCCCGCGCGGTGTCCGCCCCCGCGAGCACCAGGAGCCCCGCCGCGGTGACGCAGAAGCCGGCCGGCATCACCCGCCGCAGCCCGAAGCGAGCGATGGCCAGGCCCACGAGCAGGCCCACGCACTGGTGCAGGGTGTTGAACAGCCCGAAGACCCCGCCGACGGCGGCGCGGTCGATGCCCAGCTCGGCCGTGATGCGGGGCGCGAAGATGCCCCAACTGTAGTACACGGGCGGCATCCCGAACCCGTAGCACAGGCCCGCCACGAGCAGGATGACCCAGCCGTAGAAGAAGCGTGACGTCACCGACGGGCCCGTGGAAGCGGCTTGCGGGGCAGGCGCTCGTCGAGCATCGCGGTGTTGTAGGCGAAGACGGCCGCGATCACCGCCATCTGGCGGGCGTCGTCGGGCTGCACGCGGTCGACGAAGTCCATGTTCGAGTGGTGCGTGCGCGAGTTGTACTCCAGGCGGTCCTGGATGAACTGGAACCCCGGCAGCCCCACCCGCTCGAAGGGCACGTGGTCGGTGCCGCCGACCGACCACGGCGACACGGTGGTGAAGCCGAGGTCGGCGAGCGGGGCCGCCCACGACTCGAAGACCGCGGCCGCCGCCGCGTTCCCCTGCGTCCAGATGCCGCGCAGCCGGCCCGTCCCGTTGTCGATGTTGTAGTAGGCCGAGTGCTTCGCGTGGGCCGGCTCGAGGACCATGGTCGCGGCGTCGCCGTAGTGACGGCGCACGTACTCGCGCGAGCCCAGCAGGCCCTGCTCCTCGGCGCCCCACAGGGCGAGGCGGATGGTGCGCCGCGGCCGGGCGCCGATGGTCTTCAGAATCCGCATCGCCTCCATCATCGCGGCCACCCCGACCGCGTTGTCGGTCGCCCCGGTCGAGGCGTGGGTGGTGTCGAAGTGGGCGCCGACGATGACGACCTCGTCGGCGAGGTCGGTGCCGGGAAGCTCGGCGAGGATGTTGAACGCGTTCAGCCCCTCGTCGGCCTCCGCCTCCGGGTGGAAGCGGGTCTCGACGTGCAGCTCCATGCGGACCCGCACCCCCAGGTCGAGCAGCCGGACCAGCCGGTTGTAGTGCTCGACCGCGAAGGTGAGCGACGGCACGCCGGTCCCCGGCGGCTCCGCCGTCCACGGGGCGCCGCGGCCCACGAATATCGTGCCCCCGTCGGTGCGCTGGGTCCGGTGGGAGAGCCCGCTGCCACCCTCGACGTGGACGAAGTCGCTGCCGCGGTCGACCGCCGCCACGACCCCCTCGTCGAGGTAGAACTGCCGGAGCCGCGCGAAGCCGAGCCTGCGGCTCGGCCGCGGGCGCAGCCCCCGCCGCGCCGGCGGCTCGAAGGGCCGCGCCGCCTCCGCGAGCAGCTCGTCGTCCATGCGCAGCACCACGTCGCCGGTCAGCATCGGCACGTCGCGCGGGGGCTGCGTCAGCACGATCCTGCCGCGCAGCCGCCCGCGGTAGCGCGCGAGGTCGGCCTCCGTCCGCAGATCGACCCGGACCACCTCGGCCGTCACCGTGCCGTCGGTGCCCGACGACCACGACTTGGGATAGCCGATGACGGGCATCACCTGCGGCTCGACGAGATGGGCGTGGAACCGCTCGAGCGACCACCCCGTCCCGAACGCGAACCGCTCGGCGTGCACGTTCGAGAGCCCCCACCCGCGCAGCGTGTCGATGGTCCACGCCCCCGCCTCCTCGATGGCGGGCGTGCCGGTGAACCGGGGGCCGTAGACGTCGCTCAGCCGGACGACGTGCTCCATGACCTGCGAGCGCTCGAGCCCCTCCTCGCGGATGGCCGCGAGCAGCGCCTCGTCGGCCGGCTGGGCCGCCGCGGGGAGAACAACCGCCAGGACCGCCGCGGCGCCAACCAGAGCCCCGGCGATTCGCGCCACTCGGCGCCGACCGAGCCCGCGCGCTTCC
>JAJEFC010000338.1 GCA_022820675.1 Vicinamibacteria bacterium
AGGTAGATGGTGACGATGGGCACCGCCTCGCGCCGCCCCGACGGATGCTCGATGACGTTGGCGGTGCTGCACAGTTGCTGGCCGAGGTAGGCGCGGAAGCGCTCGACGACGGTGGGCGCGTTGGTCTTCTGGATCTCGATCAGCACCTGCCGCTCGCCGCCCTCCGCGGTTCGCACGCGGGCCGCGAAGTCCATCCGGAACAGGGCGAGGGGCGGCTGGTCGGCCTCCGCGTCCCCCCGCCGCGCCGCATCGCGCGGGGTCGCCAGCTCCTGCGGCCGCAGCTCGAGCGACTCGACCTCTAGCCCCGCGATGCGGCCGACGAGGAGGCGCGCCGCCCTGTCGTCCTGCATGAGGTACTTGAAGGCGGCGTCGTAGATCGGGTTGGCGATCTCCATACCCGGTATTTCAACCCCGGCCGCCGCGCCGGGTCAACCGCCGGGGCGGGCGAGCCGTCTCCGGTGAGGTTCCGCCCTCCGCCGCCACGGGTACTGTGTGCTGGGAGCCGGGGATACGCGAGCGCCTGACCGCCGGCCCCGGCTACTACGAGGAACACTTCGAGAGAGCGTCGATCTGGCTGACGACACAAAATACCCCTAATTTTTGACGATACATGTAGCAAATAGATACCATTTTGCAATGATCGCAAGGCGAATCGTCGATGCCCTGCGGGCCTGGCGGCAACGCCCCGACCGCAAGCCGCTGGTGCTCCGAGGCGCCCGGCAGGTGGGCAAGACGACGTCCGTCAACCTGTTCGGCGCGGAGTTCCGCCAGTACGTCGCCCTGAATCTCGATCATCCCGGCGACCGGGAGATCTTCGACCAGGGCCTGCCCCTCGAGCGGACGCTCGAGGCGATCTTCTTCCTCAAGAACGCCGATCCGGCCGAGGCGTCGACCCTCCTGTTCCTGGACGAGATCCAGAGCTCTCCGCACGCGGTGCAGTTGCTGCGCTACTTCGCGGAGGAGCGCGCGGATTTGGCGGTCGTCGCGGCGGGGTCGCTGCTCGAGGTGGCCCTCGACCGGTACCAGGCCAGCTTCCCGGTGGGCCGCGTCGAGTTCCTCTACCAGTACCCGTTGACGTTCGCCGAGTACGCCGCCGCCGTTCCCGGCGGATGGCGGGACGCGATGGCGGCGGTCCCCTGCCCGGACTACGCCGTCGAGCCCCTGCGACGTCTGTTTCGCGACTACGTCATGGTCGGCGGCATGCCCGAGGTCGCGGCTTCGTACCTGGAACATCGGGACCTCGGGCGCCTGACGCGACTGTACGAGGGGCTGCTGGTCTCGTACGCGGACGACGCCGCGAAGTACGCCCGGCGCCCCGCGCAGCTCGGTCATCTCCGGCACGTCATCGAGACCGCCCCCCTGCAGGCCGGCGAACGGATCTCGTTCCAGGGGTTCGGCGGCTCCAGCTTCCGTTCCCGGGAGATGGCCGAGGCGCTCCGGACCCTGGAGCAGGCCATGCTCCTGTTCCTCCTCTACCCCGCCACCGCCGTCGAGCCGCCCGCGCTTCCCGACCGGCGCAAGTCGCCGCGCCTGCTGTATCTCGACACCGGCCTGGTGAACTACCGCGCCGGTCTGCAGACCGGGTTCCTCTCGCCGGGCGGGCTCGGCGCGCTGTATCGCGGCCGTCTCGCGGAGCACGTCGTCGGCCAGGAGCTCATCGCCGCCGACCTGCAGACCAACGACAAGCCGCGCTTCTGGGTGCGGCAGAAGGCCGGCGCCACCGCCGAGGTCGATTACCTGCACCGGTACCGCGACCGTCTCGTGCCGGTGGAGGTGAAGTCGGGCAAGAGCGGTGCGCTCCGGTCGCTCCATCAGTTCATGCAGCGCGCGGATCACGACCTGGCCGTACGGCTCTGGGACGGCGACATCGACCTCCACGTGGCGAAGACGCCCGCGGGGCGCCGGTTCCGGCTGCTCAACCTGCCCTACTTCCTGGTGCACCGGCTGGACGCCTGTCTCGACTGGGCGGAGCGGGAAGGCGCCGGCGCGGGTTGACGCGGCAGGTGCGAGCGCCGGGAGGGGCGAGAGCTCGTGGTGGAATGTCGGAGCCGTAGCCGACGAGCGGCGGCAGGTGCGGGCGCCGGGAGGGGCGAGAGCTCGTGGCGGAAGGTTGGAGCCGTCACCCCGAACGGCGGCCGGCCCCGGGGTATGATGGGGCCGTGATTCTGCGAGAATGACGAGCCTGCTGTTCCTCTGCGTCGCCAACTCCGCCCGGAGCCAGATGGCGGAGGGGCTCGCCCACGCCCGGTTCGGATCGCGAGCCCGGGTGGCGAGCGCCGGCTCGTCGCCGACCGCGGTCCATCCGCTGGCGATCGCGGCGCTCGGCGAGATCGGGATCGACATCGGCGGGCAGCAGTCGACGAGCGTCGAGGCGGTCGACCCGACGTCGGTCGACGTCGTGGTGACGCTTTGCGCCGAGGAGGTCTGCCCGGTATTCCCCGGGCCGGTGCGCCGGCTGCACTGGCCGATGCCCGATCCCGCCGGCGCTGCCGGATCGGACGCAGAGCGGCTGGAGCGGTTCCGGTCGGTCCGCGACGACATCGCGCGGCGGCTCGAGGAACTCGACGCCGAGCTCGCTCAGCCGGCCGACCGTAGCGAACCCCTGGAGTCGGCGCCATAGACGGCGCGGACTTCCGGACGGTCGGTTCGGCGCCACGCGGAGCCGACGACGACGATTGGCGAGCCACCAGTCGCGCGGCGTGACCTTCGGTCCCGTTGGGAGTTCGTCGAAACGAACGCCTGACGCGGCCCCGCACCGCCGGGGCCGGCGCAGACCGACATCCGGCTGATCCATGTTCCTTCCCCTCGGCGACGAGCCGAACCCCCGCGGGACGCCGGTCGTCACCTGGACCCTCATCGGGGTCAACGCGGCCGTCTTCCTGCTCCTGACCCTGCCCCTGAGCCGCGTGGCGCCGGCCTTCGACGACCCGGCGCTGGGCGAGTACATCCGCGCGATCTACCCCCGGCTTTCCAGCCGCATGGCGCTCGAGGCGCTGCTGCAGCGGGTGTCGGCCTACGACCTCGTCGTCTTCTCGCACGGCTTCCGCCCCGCCGACCCGAGCGTGTCGGCGCTCGTCACCTCGATGTTCCTGCACGGCGGGTTCATGCATCTCGCCGGCAACATGCTGTTCCTGTGGATCTACGGCGACAACGTCGAGCACCGGCTGGGGCGGTGGCGCTATCTCGCCGCCTATCTCGGCACCGGGGTGCTGGCGACCCTCTCGCACGCGGTCCTCGATTCGGGCTCGGCCCTGCCCATGGTCGGCGCCTCGGGGGCCGTCTCGGGCGTCCTCGGCTTCTACTTCGTGTGGTTTCCGCGCAACCGCGTCCGGCTGTGGATCATGCTCTTCCCGTTCTTCATGAACGTCGTCCACGCCCCGGCGCGGCTGGTGCTCGGCGTCTACCTCGTCATCGACAACCTGCTGCCGCTGCTCGCGACGAGCGGCGGCGGGGGCGGCGGCGTCGCCTACGGCGCGCACATCGGCGGCTTCGTCGGGGGACTCGCGCTCGCCTCGTGGAGCGCCCGGCGCGAGGTCCAGGCACAGCCGGCGGAGTACGCGGCCGCGACGCCGGCCGCCGCCCCCGACCCGCCGGTCGCCGCGCCCGACCCGCCGGTCGTCGACGCCGATCCCTCGTCGACGCGGGGCATCCGCCTGTTGATCGCGGCCGGCGAGCACGAGGAGGCGGCCGCCGCCTACTTCCGGCTCAGCCCCGCGCGCACGGTTCGGCTGCTCATGCCGCGCGACTCCCTCGAGTTCGCCCGGTGGCTGGCGAACAACGACCACGCCGACGCCGCGCTCGTCGTCTATCAGCGGCATCTCCGCGACTATCCGCTGGGCCCGTACCTCGCCGAGGCCCACCTCGGGGCGGGGCTGGTGCAGCTCTACGCGCGCAACCAGCCCACCGCCGCCTGGCAGCATCTGATGGCGGTGCTCGACACCGACCCCCACCCCGAGACCGAGGCCTACGCGCGGCGCGCGCTGGCCGACATCACGCGGCGCTGAGCCCGGCCGAGGCCCGGCACCCGAGGGCGGTGCTCGACACGTTCGAGGACGCACGCCGCCACGTGCCGTCCTGCCCGCCCCAGACCCGGCACCCGAGGGCGGTGCTCGACACCGCCCCCCAGACCGAGACCTGTGCGCGGCGCGCGCCGGCCGACGTCACGCGGCACCGAGCCCGCCCGAGACCGGCACCCGAAGGCGGTGCTCGACACCGACCCCTCCCCGAGACCGAGGCGGTGCCCGGCGCGCGCCGGCCGACATCACGCGGCACCGAGCCTGCCCGAGACGGCGCCGCCCGCCGTGGGGCCTGGACAGACGCTCCCCGCCCCGGCGACGGCGCGCGACGCCGTCGATTCCCGCCGCGACCGGACCGCGAGACGGCGCGGCTCCGCCGCCGTCGACCCGCGCGGAACGTCGGATCGCTCTCCTCGTCCGACAGTTTCGTCGATTCCCCGGATCCGGCTAGTTCTCGCGCCGATCGGTTTCGCCCCGGATTTCATTGGGTTCGCCGCGATCGCGGGCACGCCCGCCAAACATGGCCCCGTACTTGCTTACAGACGTGACAGGAATGAAAACGACGCGGCCGGACACCGGCTGCGGTAACGGCATCGAGGTTCGGCACCCTCTCGACCGGGCGCGGCCGGGTCGACGGGGGAGAAGCCAGGAGAGTCGCGATGAAACTGATCAGCGCAATCATCAAGCCACACGTGCTCGATGACGTCAGGGACGAGCTCGCCAAGGCGGGCGTCCAGGGCCTGACGGTCACCGAGGTCAAGGGCTTCGGGCGCCAGAAGGGCCATACCGAGGTCTACCGGGGGGCGGAGTACACCGTCGACTTCGTTCCCAAGGCGAAGATCGAGACCGTGGTGGCGGACGACCTCGTCGAGGCGGCCAGCAACGCCATCACCCAGGCCGCCCGCACCGGGTCCATCGGCGACGGCAAGGTGTTCGTGAGCGACATGGCGCAGGCGGTCCGCATCAGGACCGGAGAGATCGGGGACGACGCGCTGTAACCGGGCGCTCCTGACAGGCCGTGGTGAAAGGCCCCGCGTTGCACGGCGCCCGAGGGCGCTAGCGAAGGGCCGAGGCGCCCGCCTGACAAGGCGTGAGGAGGGCGCATACCGGGTATACGCAACCGACGAACAACGCAGTCAGGCGGGATGCTCGCCGCTCGAAATGCAGCGGGGACCTTCGCCATGGGCTGTCGAGGTTGGACAGACTGCAAACGGAAGGAAGACACCAATGACGAATACGCTGCCGCGGCGGATCGGGCGCTACGCGCTGTTGCTCCCGGGCCTGATGCTGGTCCCGAGCGCGGCGTTCGCGCAGGACGTCTCTCCCGAGATGTTCACCGTCAACAACACCTGGATGCTCGTCGCCACGTTCCTGGTGTTCATCATGCACCTCGGCTTCGCGGCCCTCGAGAGCGGCATGACGCGGGCCAAGAACACCGTCAACATCCTGTTCAAGAACACCGCGATCATCGCCATCGGGCTGCTGACCTACGCCATCGTGGGCTTCAACCTGATGTACCCCGGCGACTTCAGCCTCGGCGAGTTCGTCGGGTTCGCCGGATTCGGGCTCGACCCCGGGGCCGAGGGGAACACATCGGCCTACAACCCCGGTTACACTTACTACACCGACTTCATCTTCCAGGGCATGTTCGCGGCGACGGCGGCGACGATCGTGTCGGGCGCGGTGGCCGAGCGCATCAAGCTCGGGTCGTTCCTGATCTTCACCACCGTCTACGTCGCGATCATCTATCCCATCGCCGGGTCCTGGAAGTGGGGCGCGGGCTGGCTCGACCAGATGGGCTTCTACGACTTCGCGGGGTCGACCCTCGTGCACTCGGTCGGGGGCTGGGCCGCGCTGGCCGGGGTCATCGTGCTCGGGCCGCGGCTGGGCAAGTACGTCGACGGCAGGATCCGGCCGGTGGCCGGGCACAGCATGCCGCTCGCGACGATCGGCGTGTTCCTGCTGTGGCTGGGCTGGTACGGGTTCAACGGCGGCTCGGTGCTGAGCGCCGATCCCGCCCTGGTGTCGCTGGTGTTCGTCACCACGTCGCTCGCGGCCGCAGCCGGCGTCATCGGGGCGATGGCCGCGTCGTGGGGGCTGCAGCACAAGCCCGACCTCAGCATGGTGCTGAACGGCTCGCTGGCCGGCCTCGTGGGCATCACCGCCGGCGCGGACACCGTGGGGGTCATGTCGGCCATCATCATCGGGTTCGTCGCCGGCCTCATCGTCGTCGGGTCGGTGCTGGGGCTCGACCGGGCCAGGCTGGACGACCCGGTGGGGGCCATCTCGGTCCACCTCGTGTGCGGCGTCTGGGGCACCCTCGCGGTCGGGATCTTCAGCACCAACGCGGAGCACTCGTTCCTGACGCAGCTCA
Organism: Vicinamibacteria bacterium; assembly: GCA_022820675.1. GTDB lineage: Bacteria > Acidobacteriota > Vicinamibacteria > Vicinamibacterales > UBA8438 > JAJEEA01. Next base: position 6,391 of record JAJEFC010000338.1, read on the forward strand.
TCAGCGTCCTCGCCTACGGCGTGTTCTGCTTCGTCGCGGCGTTCATCATTCTCTTCGCGCTCAAGGCGCTGCTCGGGCTGCGGGTCGATCCGGAGGAGGAGCGCGTGGGCCTCGACGTCGGCGAGCACGGGATGGAGGCCTACGGCGGCTTCCAGATCACCCAGGCATGACCGGGCCTGGAGGACAACGACGGGTGCGCCCGCGGGCGGCGGCGATCCGCCGGCGCACCCCCTTTCCCGGCGCGCAGGACCGCGTCCGGCGAGCGCGCGTCGTCCGGCGGGCCGGCGCCATCCGTCGACCGCCGCCAACAGGGGACAGACGGAAGACGATTCGGGCGGGATGCACGCGAACGCGATGAACGCGCCGCTCGTCACAAGCACGACAACCAGGCTCACAGGAGAGGAATGAGGGAATGACTTCGACTCGCACACGCGCCTTCGCCAACCGCCTGACCCGCGGCTTGCTCGCAGCGGCGGCGGCGTCCGTCCTGCTCGCCGCTCCCGCCGCCGCGCAGAACAGCGGCAACGTCTCGATGAGCGCGGGGACGGACATCGTCAGCCAGTACTACTTCCGCGGCATCATGCAGGAGACCGGCGGCCTCATCATGCAGCCGTTCCTCGACGCCAGCATCAGCTTCGGCGCCGCCTCGATAACCGCCGGCACCTGGAGCAGCCTGCACTCCCGCGGCGACGCCGGATTCGGCGGCGCGCCGGAGAGCTTCTACGAGACCGACTTCTACGCGGGCATCGGGGGCGCGGCCGGGCCGGTGGGCCTCGACATCACCTACACGGCGTACATGAGCCCGCGCGGAAGCTGGGGCACGACCAAGGAGGTCGCGTTCGGCCTGAGCTTCGACAACCCCGTGGCGCCGTACGCGACGTTCGCGTTCGAGACGGCCGGCGGCGCCGACGGCTTCGACAAGGGCGCCTACTTCGAGCTCGGCGTCGAGCCGTCGGCGCCGCTCGAGGACGCGCCGGTCAGCCTGTCGTTCCCGGTGACGCTCGGCCTGAGCCTGAACGACTACTACCAGTACATGGGGCTGGGGGAGGGCCATACCGAAGACGACGGACACGGCCACGACGACGAGGGGCACTTCGAGCTCCATTCCGGCGGGACTTTCGGCTTCTTCAGCATCGGCGCCTCGCTCGGCATCCCCCTGAACGTCGCCGAGGAGTTCGGCGAGTGGGGGCTCGCCCTCGGGGTCAACATGATCCGGCTCGGCGAAGGCGCGAAGGCCATCGACGGCGGCGACAGCAGCACCAAGGTCATCGCCCTCTTCGGTCTGAGCGTCGGCTACTAGAGGAAGTCCATGCGACCGGGTCCGGCGCCGGCCCACCGGCGTCGGGCTTCGCCTTCCTTCGCGAATCCGCGCAACTCCTCTGGTAAGATGTACCGTTTGCGGACAGCCGCAAGGCAGCCGGCGGCGAACCGGAATCGGGTCGAGCCGGCCAGGAGTCGACACCGCGGGGCGCGCGACGCGACCGCGGACAGCCCGCGCGCTCTCGTGCCGGTTCCCGGCGTCGCCGGGCGTCCTGCTCCAGGGTCGACCTTCCGGAGCACGGTCCGGCGCCGCACCGAACCGCCGCGCGCTCCCGAACCGATGACCAGCACTCCCCCCGGCTCCGCGCCCGCGGAAGGACAGTCCCCGGCCGACGCCCTCCGCGCCGCGCGCGACGGTTACGCGGCGGACGCCCGGCACGCGCGCGGGGGCCGGCTCGCCGCGCACGCGTACTCCGCCGCGGTGGACCGCCTGCTGGAGGAGACCCTGGCCAGGGCCGCCGCCCGCCCCGGCGCCTCGACCGCCCCCGTCGCCCTGGTGGCGATCGGCGGCTACGGCCGCCGTCACCTCTGCCTGCACTCGGACATCGATCTTCTGGTCCTCTTCGACAGCCGGATCGCGGCGGCCGAGGAGCGGCTGGCCAAGGCCGTCCTGCACGCGCTGTGGGACCTCGGCTTCGACGTCGGCCACCAGGTGCGGCAGGTCGCCGAGCTCGAGCGCGTGGAGACCGACAACCCCGAGTTCCTGGTGTCGGTGTCGGACGCGCGGTTCGTGGCCGGCGAACGGGCGGTCTTCGACCGGCTCGCGGCCCTCGTCCTCGACGCCGGGTCGCCGTGGCGCGGGGCGACCGTCGACGCGCTGCGCGAGCTGGTGGCGGACCGGCAACGGCACTACGGCCGCACCATCTACCACCTCGAGCCGGACATCAAGGAGGCCCCCGGCGGCCTGCGCGACCTGTCGGCGATCCGGACCCTGACCGCGCTGACCTCCGCCGAGGCCGTCGGCGCCTCGCCGCTCATCGCGGGCCGCCGCGACGAGGCCCTCGACGAGGCCGAGGAGTTCCTGCTGCGCATCCGGGCGATGGTGCACCTCGACAACAGGCGCGACCAGAACATCCTGAGCCACGAGCACCAGGAGACGGTGGCCGAGCGCTTCGGCTCGCCGGGCTCGAAGGCGCGGACGGTCGAGGCGCTGATGAGCGTCTACTTCCACCACGCGCGCATCGTGTCTCGGGTGCTGTCGCATGTCCTGGAGAGCACGGGCCCCGCCCCCGCCCCCGTCCCCACCCACGGCGTCGCCGACAACATCGAGCGCAGGCAGGACGGGGTCGGCTTCGTCGACACGGTCCGCGCCTCCTTGCAGCCGGGCACGTGGCTCCCCGTGTTCCAGGCCGCCATCGACGAAGGCTGCGCGGTGGCCCCCGACACCCTCGCGTTCATCGAGCGGCACGGCGACCGCTACACGTCGGAGCAGTTCTTCCCGGGACGGGCCGAGTGCGCGGGGTTCCTGCGGTTCCTGAAGCCGCGGGCCGGCCTCTACCACCGGCTGTCGGAGATGCACGAGAACGGGCTGCTCGGGCGCATGTTCCCCGAGTTCCGCAAGATCTACTGCCGGGTCATCCGCGACTTCTACCACAAGTACACGGTCGACGAGCACACCCTCGTGACCATCCGCAACCTGTCGGACCTGGCCGATCCCGACTCGTGCCCGCCCTCGCGCCGGCGGTTCGCGGGCGCGCTGGCGGAGCTGGAGGAGCCCGAGCTGATCGTGCTCGCGCTGCTGTTCCACGACGTCGGCAAGTGGACCAACAAGAACCACGCGGAGGAGAGCTGCCGCATGGTCGCGGGACCGCTGCGCCGGCTCCGCGTCCCCCCGCCGGCCGCCCGCACCGTCGAGTTCCTGATTCGCCACCACCTCGCCATGTCGCAGACGGCATTCAAGCGGGACACCCAGGACCCGGAGGTACCCCGGCAGCTCGCCCGCCTCGTCGGCACCGAGGACCGGCTCAGGATGCTGTGCCTGCTGACCCTGGTGGACATCCAGGGCACGACGCCCGAGACCCTCACGCCCTGGAAGGAAGAGCTCCTCTGGCGGCTGTACGTCGACACCTGGAACCACCTGACGCTGGGCTACGGCGACGAGGTGATCGCGAGGGACGAGCAGGGGGTGGCCGACCTGCTGGCCGAGCGCCCGCCGGAGATCAGCGAGGAGCAGGTGACGCGCTTCCTCGACGGCCTGCCCCGACGCTATCTGCGCCTCGTCGACCCCCGGCGGGTGTACGACCACATCCTGCTGTCGCGCGACCTCGAGCCCGACGCGGTGCGCGTCGATCTCGAGCGGACGGACGAGGTGTGGGAGCTCAGCGTCGTCACCCGGGACCGCCCGCGCATCTTCTCGAAGATCTGCGGGGTGCTGTCGTACTTCGGCATGGACATCCTTCGCGGCCAGGCGATGAGCAACCGCGAGCGGGTGGTGCTCGACCTGTTCCGCTTCGTCGACGCCGACAAGTTCCTCGCCCTCAACGAATCGGGCCCCGCCGAGCTCAAGGACCTGCTGCAGCGGGTCCTGACGGGCGCCGCCGATCTGGAGTCGATGCTGAAGGGCCGCGAGGCGGCGGCGCGGGCGCGGCGGCGCCGGGTCCGCGTTCCCGGCGTCGTGCACTTCGACCACTTCTATTCGGACCGCTACACGGTCCTCGAGGTGGGCGGCACCAATCAGTGGGGGCTGCTGCACCGCATCAGCCGGGTCATCTCCGAGCACGGGTGCGACATCGACCTGGTCCTGATCTCCACCGAGGGCGACCGCGCGACCGACGTGTTCCACCTGACCCGCGACGGCGGCAAGCTGTCGCCGGACATGGAGCACTCGCTGCGCGCCGACCTGGAGGCGGCGCTGGGCATGGGGGAAGCCGCGTGAGCCGCGCGCCGCGCCCCGGCCGTCGACGGCATCGAGCCAGGGATTCGAAGGGCGGCGACCGAATCCCGTCCGGAAGTGGAAACGTCGCCGACGAACGGTGATTCAGGAGGACACACGGATGACAGTGAACGACGTGATGCAACTGATCAAGGACAAGGGGATCCAGGCAGTCGACCTGCGGTTCATCGACCTGCCGGGCCTGTGGCAGCACTTCACCGTCTCGGCGAAGGAGTTCGAGGCGGACGTCTTCGAGGAAGGCATCGGGTTCGACGGGTCGAGCATCCGCGGGTTCCAGGCCATCCAGGAGAGCGACATGCTGCTCTTCCCCGACGCCTCGACCGCCTTCGTCGACCCGTTCTTCGAGAAGCCGACGCTGAACATCATCTGCAACATCAAGGATCCCATCACCGGCGAGTCGTACTCGCGCGACCCGCGGTACGTCGCGCAGAAGGCCAACGCCTACCTGAGGAGCACCGGCATCGCCGACACCGCGTACTTCGGGCCCGAGCCGGAGTTCTTCATCTTCGACGACATCCGGTTCGGGCAGAGCTACCAGCACGGCTACTACCACATCGACGCGGCCGAGGGCTTCTGGAACGCCGGACGCTCGGAGAACCCGGACGCGGCCGGCAACTCGCGCAACCTCGGCTACAAGCCGCGCTACAAGGAAGGCTACTTCCCGGTGCCGCCGATGGACAGCCACCAGGACCTGCGGACCGAGATGATGCTCGAGCTCGAGAAGGTCGGGGTGGAGGTGGAGGTGCACCACCACGAGGTGGGGACGGCGGGTCAGGCCGAGATCGACATGCGGTTCGACTCGCTCGTCAGCATGGGCGACAAGCTCATGAAGTACAAGTACGTCGTCAAGAACGTCGGGCGGCGGCACGGCAAGACCGTGACCCTGATGCCCAAGCCGATCTTCATGGACAACGGGTCGGGCATGCACGTGCACCAGAGCCTCTGGCTGAACGGGAAGAACACGTTCTTCGAGGCCGACGCCTACGCCGGGCTCAGCAAGACCGCGCTGCACTACATCGGCGGCATCCTGAAGCACGCCGGGGCCCTGCTCGCGTTCTGCAACCCGACCACCAACTCGTACCGCCGGCTCGTTCCCGGCTACGAGGCGCCCATCAACCTCATCTACTCGATGCGGAACCGCAGCGCCGCCGTCCGCATCCCGGTGTATTCGGGCAGCGAGAAGGCGAAGCGCATCGAGACCCGCTTCCCCGACCCGACCTGCAACGGCTACCTCGCGTTCAGCGCGCTGCTCATGGCCGGTCTCGACGGCATCCAGAACGCGATCACCCCGATGGGGCCGCTCGACAAGGACCTCTACGACCTGCCGCCCGAGGAGCACGCCAAGATTCCGAGCACGCCGGGCAGCCTCGAGGAGGCCCTCGACGCCCTCGAGGCCGACCACGAGTTCCTGCTGAAGGGCGACGTCTTCACGCAGGACCTCATCGACACGTGGCTCGACTACAAGCGCGGCGAGGTCGACGCCATCCGCCTGCGGCCCCATCCGTGGGAGTTCGCGATGTACTTCGACATCTAGCGAGGCTCCGCCTCAGACCGACGAGGCATTGTAGGTACTGCGCAGTCGCCGATGCTGTGGTCGCTCCCATGGCAGCGAACAAAACACGATCAAAACTTGACTCAACTGTGAAGATCACGCCCGTTCAAGGAATCTAGTGGTGCGTCACGCCATAATCTTCGGGCACGGACTGGCCCTGTTGGTCACGTCATCAACGACTTGCCAGCACCGCATATCCGAACTCCTGGCTGTGGCACTGCACTAGTCTCGCGGCGTTCCGCCCCGCTACCGCCGAGATCGGCGGATCGGGGGTAGCGGGAGGGGCCGCCGGCCAGCGCCGGCGGCCTCTTGTCGTCTCCGGCCGCCGCCTCCCCTTTCTGATACACTTCACGAATGTCCGCCGCCGCCCCGACCTCCACGAAGAATCGGATTCCCTGGTCGCAGGAGACCCGGGCCATCGCAGGGGTCGGCGCCGCGGTGGTAGGGGTGGGCGCCGCGGTGATTGGCGTGTTCCTCACCGTTTCCCTCAGTCTGAACAACCGGATCACGGCCGAGCGCAACGCGCTCAGCGCGGAGATGCAGGCCGAGCACGCCCAGATCAGAGCCGAGATGCAGGCCGAGCACGCCCAGATCAGGGCGGAGATGCAGGCCGAGCACACCGAGATCAGACAGGCCATCCAGGCCGAGGCTCAGAAAACTCAGCAGATCCTGCAGGAGATCCTCCGGGAAATCCTGCGCCTGCACACGAGCCGGCCCTGAGGCTCGCGGTCATCCGCTCACCAACGCCAGCGCCCGCATGACCACACAGGCCGCCGTCCCCACCGTGCCGTTCTGGGTGAACGGGCGCCGCGTCGCCGCCGCCGGCAAACGGGAGGGCGTCGTCACCGACTCGGCGACCGGACGCACGGTGCGGACGGTGCCGTTCGCCACGGCCGGCGACGTCGACGCGGCGGTGCGGGACGCCCGCGCCGCATTCCCCGCGTGGCGCGACACGACGCCGCTCCGGCGGGCGCGCATCCTCATGCGCTTCCGCGACCTCCTCGAGCAGCGCAAGGGGGACATCGCGCGGGTCGTCACCGAGGAGCACGGCAAGACCCTGGCCGACGCGGCCGGCTCGGTGCAGCGCGGCCTCGAGGTGGTCGAGTTCGCCACCGGCATCCCCCACCTGCTGAAGGGCGAGCACGCCGAGGACGTGGGGGCCGGGGTCGACTCGCACAGCACGCGGCAGCCCCTCGGCGTCTGCGCCGGAATCACCCCGTTCAACTTCCCCATCATGTGCCCCATGTGGATGGCCCCGGTGGCCCTCGCGTGCGGGAACACGTTCGTGCTGAAGCCGTCCGAGAAGGACCCCTCGGCGAGCATGATGGCGGCCGAGCTGCTCGACGAGGCGGGGCTGCCGGCCGGCGTCTTCAACGTGGTGCACGGCGACCGGGAGACGGTCGACGCGCTGCTGACCCACCCCGACGTCGCCGCCGTCTCCTTCGTCGGGTCGACGCCGGTCGCCCGCCACGTCTACGAGACCGCCACCGCCCACGGCAAGCGGGTGCAGGCCCTCGGCGGGGCCAAGAACCACGCGGTGGTGCTGCCCGACGCCGACCTCGACGCCGCCGCCGACGCCCTCATCGGCGCCGCCTACGGCTCGGCCGGCGAGCGCTGCATGGCCATCTCGGCGGTGGTGGCGGTGGGCGAGGCGGGCGACGCCATCGTGTCGCGCATCCGCGACCGGGCCGCCGCGGTGCGGGTCGGCCCCGGCCGCCGCGAGGGGGTCGAGATGGGGCCCCTCATCACCCGCGAGCACCTCGACCGCGTCGCCGGCTACGTCGACCTCGGCGAGCAGGCGGGGGCCGACCTCGTGGTCGACGGCCGCGGGGTCCGGGTCGAGGGGCACGAGGACGGCTACTTCCTGGGGCCGACGCTGTTCGACCGGGTGACGGTCGACATGCCCATCTACCGCGACGAGATCTTCGGGCCGGTGCTGGTGGTGCTGCGCGCCGACACCTACGACGAGGCGATCGACATCGTCAACCGCAACCCCTACGGCAACGGGACCGCGGTGTTCACCCGCTCGGGCGACGCGGCGCGGCGGTTCACCCGCGACATCCAGGTGGGGATGGTCGGCGTCAACGTCCCGATTCCGGTGCCCATGGCGTTCTTCTCGTTCGGGGGGTGGAAGGGCTCGCTCTTCGGCGACCTCCACGTGCACGGCGAGGACGGGGTCAGGTTCTACACCCGGACCAAGGTCGTCACCACCCGTTGGCCGGACCGGCCCGAGGCGGTGAGCCTGAGCATGCCCACCCTGAAGTAGGGCGCAGCGGCGGGCGCTCCGACACAGGAGAGACCGATGGCTGATTCGCAGGCCGGCAACCGATGGCTCCCGTTGATCGGGGGCACGATGCTGAACGTCGTGCTCGGCTCGTTCTACGCGTGGAGCGTCTTCGTGCTCCCGCTCGAGGGGGAGTTCGGCTGGGCCCGCGAGCAGACGTCGACGACGTTCAGCATCGGCATCTTCACGATGGCGGTGACGTTCGTCCTCGCCGGCCGCCTGCACGCCACCGTCGGGTTCCGCACCCTGGCCGCCATCGGCGGGCTTCTCTTCAGCGGGGGGTTCTTCCTCGCCAGCTACACGACGTCGCTGGCGTGGCTCTACATCACCTACGGGCTCATCGCGGGGGCCGGCAACGGCATCGGCTACTCCATCGCGATACCGGTCGTGTCGAAGTGGTTCCCCGACCGGCGCGGGCTCGCCATCGGCATCGCGGTCGGCGGCTACGGCGCGGGCTCGGGCGTCTTCGGGCCGCTCGCCGACGAGTGGCTCATCCCCGGGCGGGGATGGGAGGCGACCTTCCAGCTCTACGGCATCGTCTTCTTCATCATCTCCATGGTCGGGGCGTGGCTGCTCAAGCCCGCCCCCGACGGCTACGCCCCCGAGGGCTGGGACCCGAGCCAGCTCAAGGCGGCGGTGACCCGGACGGTGCGCGAGTTCACGCCGTCGGAGATGCTGCGGGGCAGCGCGTTCTACTTCCTCTTCCTCGCCTACTTCATGGGCGCCATCGCGGGGCTGGGGCTCATCAGCCAGCTCGTGCCGTTCGGCACCGAGGCGGGCATCGGCAGCGTGGCCCTGATCGGGCTCGTCGTCGGGGCCGTCGGCAACACGGTGGGGCGGGTGCTCTCGGGCGCGATGTCGGACAACCTCGGGCGGCTCAACGTGCTGCGGCTGATGGTGCTGGTGTCGGCGGTGGCCATGCCCCTGCTCTACCTGCTCGGCTCGAGCGTGGCGTTCTTCGTGCTCGGGGTCTTCGCCGTCTACTTCTGCTACGGCGCCCTGCTCGCGGTGTTCGCGGCGACCTCGGCCGACTTCTACGGCACGAAGCACCTCGGGGTGAACTACGGCCTGCTGTTCCTCGCGTGGGGGCTCGCGGCGGTGGTCGGGGCGCGGCTCGCCGGCCTCGTCTTCGACACGTTCGGCAACTACCAGTGGGCATTCTTCGGGGCCGCGGTGCTGTCGATCGGCTCGCTCGTGTGCCTGTACCTGGCGAAGCCCCCGGCGGCGGAAGAGGCGGCCTGAGCCCCGGCGGCGCCCGATTCCATGTCTGCCATCATCCAGCTCATCGGCAACCTCGGCGAGAGCCTGTCGCGCTTCACCCAGCGCTGGATACCCGACTCGTGGGTGGTGTGCATGTCGCTGACGGTGCTGGCCATGCTGCTCGCCATGGTCGGGGCCGGCGCCGGCCTCAACGAGACGATGCTGGCGTGGGGCGGCGGCATGTGGGCGCTCCTCGAGCTGGCGATGCAGTTCGCCATCGCCCTCATCGCGGCCCACGCCTGCGTGTCGTCGCGGCCCGCGTTCCGCTTCCTCGACTGGCTCGCGAGCCGCCCCGACGTCGACCGGCCGGTGCAGGCGGTGGTGCTGCTGGGGCTGTTCTCGATCGTCGTCGCCTACTTCAACTGGGCCGCGAGCGTCGTCGCCTCGGCCCTGTTCCTGCCGTTCGTGGCCCGGCGGAACCCGCGCGCGGACGTCCGCATCCTGATCGCGGCCGGCTACCTCGGCCTCGGCACCGTGTGGCACGGCGGACTGTCGGGGTCGGCCCCCCTCATCATGGCCACGGCCGGCAACCCCATCACCACCCCCCCGCCCGGGGCCGAGCCCCTCGTCGACCGGCTCCTGCCGGTGACCGAAACCCTCTTCAACGCGTTCAACCTCGGCTACCTCGCCGTCGTCTCCGTCGTCGGCCTCGGCATGGTCGCCATGCTGCACCCGCGCAAGAACGCGCGGACCCTGACCGAGGACGAGCTGGCCCGGATCATGCCGGCGATGCCGGAGGAGACGGAGCCCACGACCCCGGCCGCGGGCATCGAGGCGTTCCCCGGGTGGATCTTCCTCGCCGTGATCCTGATCGGCTACCCGCTGGGGCACTCCATCGTGACCCAGGGGTTCGGGGCGAGCTGGACCATCAACGCCTACAACGCGGTGTTCCTGATGGGGGCGATGCTGCTGCAGCGGCGGCCCGCGAACCTCGTGCGGGCGTTCGGCAACGGGGCGCGGACGGCGTCGGGGGTCATCCTGCAGTTCCCGTTCTACGCCGGCATCTTCGGGGTCATCAACGGCACCGGCCTCGGCGACTGGCTGGGCGGGCTGTTCGTGCAGGTGGCGACCACCGAGACCTATCCGCTCATCGTCTACATCTACTCGGGAATCGTGAACGTGTTCGTCCCCTCGGGCGGCTCCAAGTGGCTGATCGAGGCCCCGTACCTGCTGCCGGCGGCCCGCGACCTCGCGGTCTCGCCCACCACCACCCTGCTCGCGTACTGCTACGGCGACTCGACCAGCAACCTCATCCAGCCGTTCTGGGCCATCCCAATCCTGACCGTCACCCGCATGAAGTTCGGCGACGTGCTCGGCTACAGCGGCCTCGTCGCGGTGGTCCTGTTCCTCGTCACCGCGGTCGCGATGCTGCTGGTGCCGTCGACGCTGTGAGCCGCAGAATCAGAGGCCGCCGTTTCAGTCGCTCTCGACCGGCTCGAGGTACAGCTCGATTGCTTCCCGGATGTTGGCAATCGCGTCGTCGACGGTGTCTCCCTCGCTGATGCAGCCGAGGAGGTCGGGAACGTACACCGTATAGCCGCCTTCTTCGCTTGGTTCCAGGACGATCTTCAGCTTCATCGGCATCTCGACGTCGCGATTCCGCGACACCGGAACATGCCCGCCGACCGGCCGGGCCGGACGACGGGCATGCTGGACGGGCGTGAGCGATCACGCCGGCGGCGGCGGCACGAGCTGCGGCAGCACGTAGGCGAAGATCATCGTGATGACCGCCATGCTCAGGGCCAGGATGATGCTGTGCTTCAACGTGATGCGGAAGAGGCGCCCCTCCTGCGACGACGCCATGCCGGTGGCGGCGACGGCGACGGCGATGCTCTGCAGCGAGATCATCTTGCCCATGACCCCGGTGGCCGCGTTCGTCGACGCGGTCAGGATGGGGTTCAGCCCCAGCGCGTTGGCGGTCACCACCTGGAGCGTCCCGAACAGCGCGTTCGACGACGTGTCGCTGCCGGTCAGGAACACGCCGGTCCACCCGAGCATGGCGCTGAAGAACGGGAAGAGGGCCCCGGTGGCCGCGAAGGCGAGCCCGAGGGTCGAGGTCATGCCCGCGTAGTTCATCAGGAACGCGAGGGCCAGCACCGACGCGATGGTCAGCAGCGGCTTCTGGAGCTGCTTGAGCACCGCCCCCACGATGCCGAAGAACTTCCCGGCCGGCAGGCCGATGACCATCGACGCCGTGAACGCGGCGAGGAAGCACGACGTGCCGGCCGCGGACAGCCAGTTGAAGTTGTAGACGGCGGCGTACGGCGACGGCTCGGGGGTCAGCGGCGGCACCCGGGTGACGACGTCGTGCAGCAGCGGCACCGGGATCGTCGTGCCGAGGCTGTTCAGCAGACCCTGGATGGGCTGGTAGCGCCACGCGAGGACGAACGCCACGAGCAGCATGTAGGGGGTCCACGCGGACACCAGCTCGCCGGTGGTGTGGGTCCGCGACTGCGTCGTCGCCGCGACGTCGCCCTCGAGGCGGAACGGCTCTGCCGGCTGCCAGATCTTCATGGCCGCGACCATCGCGATCATCGCGGCGATCGACGCGAGGATGACGGCGAGGGCCGGCCCCAGGGTGTTGGTGACCGCGAACAGCACCAACGCGAAGGTGACCGCGCACGCCAGCACCTGCGGCAGCACCTCGAGCGACCGGCGGAACCCCGACATGACGACCACCATGTAGGCGGGGATGATGATGCCGATGAGCGCGCACAGCCGGCCGGTCATGGCGCTCAGGCCCGCCTCGGGCAGCCCCGTGACCTGGGCGAGGGTCACGACGGGGATGCCGAGCGAGCCGAACGCGACGGGCGCGGTGTTGGCGATGAGGCAGATGAACGCGGCGTAGAACGGCGAGAACCCCAGGCCGGTGAGCATGGCGGCGGCGATGGCCACCGGGGTCCCGAAGCCCGCCGCCCCCTCGATGAACCCGCCGAAGGCGAAGCCGATGAGCACCGCCTGCAGGCGGCGGTCGTCACTGAGCGAGCCGATCGAGTCCTTGATGATCTCGAACCGGCCCGAGTCGAGCGTCACCCGGTAGAGGATGAGCGAGGCGATGACGATCCAGCCGATGGGGAACAGGCCGAACGCGGCCCCGTAGACCATCGCGGCCGCCGCCGGCACCACCGGCATGCCGTACACCCCGACGGCCAGCACCACCGCCGCCCCGAGGGCGGTGAGGCCGGCGATCCACCCCGGCTTGCGGCGCACCCCCAGCATGTAGAAGAGGATGAGGAGGGGGATGGCCGCGGCGATCGTCGAATAGCCGAGACTGTCCGCGATGGGCGTATAGTCCTGCTGCCAACTGCTCAACATGGTCGGTATCCGTCGTCAGAGGGTGGCCGGCGTCGAGTGAACGCGCCACTGTAGCACGCCGGGACGGGCGGCTGCACTCGGGGTCCGGTCGGCGGCAGGTGGGGTGCGGGCCGCGTCAGCGGCGTTCGGAGGGTTGCGGGAGCCTCTCAGCGTCCCGCTTCGAGATCATGCCGGATGATGTGCCGTCCCAGTACGCGGAACTGCATGGCGGGAGTCCTGCCGAGCGTCCGTGGGTCCGCCGCCGCCAGGTCGTCGAAGATGTCCAGGATCCAGAATGCGAGGCCGGTCTTCGCTTCCTGCCTGTCGTTGCCGGTGACGGCGAGGTCGGCTTCCGAGAAACGGGCGATGACCGCGCCCGCTCCGACCTCCTCGAAGTCCACCGGAATCGGCTGTCGCAGCTCGAAGCGAGCCTCGGATGGCGCGGGAATCGCTTCGATGCAGGTGTCGTGCCCGCCGGCCTCGAGAGGCACCGTCGCGGCCTTGCGAGAAGCCATGCCCAAGTCGTCGATCGACTCGGCGGAGGCGTCAGGCTCCCGGGGCAAGCCGGCCGGGAGCTGTTCGGGGCAGTAATCGGGCATGCGTCTGAGACGATTATCGTCGCGGCACCGCCACAGCGTCAACAGAACGCCAGGACGCAAGCACGCAAGCACGCAAGCACGGCGGTGCTCCTCGGCGACGCCCGCCGGGGCGGGGCGTCGCCGAGGACCAGAACACCTCGCCCGCCTGCACTTTTTGCTTGACAGCTTTTCGCAGTGAGTCCGCGTGATTTCCGGGGCGCGATCAGAAATGCCCTCTGAACACCCTCAGCCGCCGCAGGTTGCACGACGCCGGCCGCAAGATCGAAATCGCCGCCTCACGGGCCGTTCGGGCCGCTGACGCGAGTACAAGCCGCTCAAAATCAATGGGTTACGATGGGGCATGCACCCTGAAGCCACACTCGACGTCCCTGCGCCCGCGCTGCTTCCCGCAGACTCCATCGTGCCCGAGAGCGACCCACCCGCACCGCGGCCCTGGTGCCCCGACGGCCCCCAGGCCGAGGTCGTCGCGCTCGGCGACCGCATCGCCGAGCTGTCCGCCCGCATCAGCGCCGCCACCTGGGAGCTGCTGAGCCTGATCCGACAGTTCGACGAGCGCTACGGTTGGGCCGGCTGTACCTCCTGCGCCGAGTGGCTGGGCTGGCGCACCGGGCTCGCGCCGGGCGCGGCCCGCGAGCACGTGCGGGTGGCCCGCGCCCTCGCCGACCTGCCGAAGCTGAGCGACGCCATGCGGCGCGGCAAGGTCTCCTACTCGAAGATGCGCGCGGTCACGCGGGTGGCGACGCCCGAGACCGAGGACGACCTGCTGAACGTGGCGCTGTCGGGCACCGCCGCCCACGTCGAGAAGATCGTGCGGGGGTGGCGGCGAGTGGACCGGCTGGCGGAGCAGACCGAGGACCGGCGGCGGCACGAGACGCGGTCGCTGCGGACATGGGTGGACGAGGACGGGATGGTAGTGATTCGGGGCCGTCTGTCGCCCGAGGTGGGCGCGGTCGTGCGGCGGGCGCTGGAGGCGGCGTGCGACCAGGCCCGCGGCGCCGAAGCGACGGCGGCGGACGCGGACGGAGAGGCCGCCCCCGGCGCCGAGGCCGGTCGCGGCGCCGAGGCGGAGGCACCGTCGCTGGCGCA
>JAJEFC010000191.1 GCA_022820675.1 Vicinamibacteria bacterium
GGTGGAGCGTTTCTTTGCGTGGCTGCAATGGCAGCGTCGCATTGTGACGCGCTGGGAGTACTACCCGGCGAACTTTCTGGGATTCGTGCAGCTCGCCTCATTGCTGATATTGTTCAAACGATTTTGAGATAGGTTCTAGTGCGAACGACGCGCTGAATTGCCACCGCCCGATGAGGGAAGGCCTGTAGCTGAAAAGCTTCAAGTCCACGCCGAGCCACGTCGGGTTGAGTGCCCGGCCAAAGAAGAACGATCGCAGGAGTCCCGGCGACCCACCCGGGACACGGGCACCTGCCCAACACAGCCAGCCGGAAGCAACAAATGCGAACAGGTTTCCCACCACGAACAAGGCGACGAAGTGCGTATGCAGGGCCGAAAGAAAGAACCAGCCAGAAGCCTGGGCCAGACGCGCAGCAACGATGACCGGCAGGAACAGGGCGAGCCCGTTGAGCTTGTAGGTGGGCGATCTTCCGTCGATATCCGGCCCGGCGGCGTGTCGTCCCGGCACGAGCATGGAGCCCAGAAACAGAGCGCCGACGAACACTAACACCATTTCCGCGGCAACGACAGGTGGCCGCTGGCCGTCTGAGCGTCCTTTCAGGCCGGCACGTCGGACGGAGGTCTTGCCAACAGGGAAGCGTCCATATAGGCACAGGAGGGGGCTGGGGGGCTGGTACGATCGATCCATCATGTGACCCGACCCCTTGCCCCGTGCCCCCGGTCCACCTCTCCCGGCCGCCTTCCCCCAGGCCTCCGGCAGGGGAGAAATCGCGCGCGCTTTGCGCGCCTTTTTTTTGCCGCGCTGTGCGCGGCAAGGGGACGACAGGGCACGAGGCCCCACGACCCCAGGAAAGGAAGGTAGCGATGAACGACGTGCGGCTGGATCCCCAGCAGATTCCGGCCCGAGCGGAGCTATTGCTAGCGGTCGAGCTCGGCGAAGACGCGCCGGGTCGGCCGCTCTACGCCAGGCCGGAGCCCGACGGCCACGGCGACGGCGAGCCGGCGGCCCGCATCAAGGTCGGCGCGATGTTGACGCGACGCTTGTCCGCGGCCGAGGCGACCGAGGCGCCCTCCGGGGCGGCGTACGGCAACCCGCTGCGGGGCCGGCCCGAGCAGGCTCCGAGCGTGCCGATCGGGTCCGCCCTGCTCGCCCGGACCGACGCGGCGGATGCACACGGCTGGCGCGTCTACCGCGTGACCCCCACGGGGACCGTGATCTACGACGAGTGGATCGACCACGACACAGCGAACGGCGAGCTCGCGGTGACGCGGCTGCGGGCCGCGGCCGTACGAGGCCCGGAGGCGGCGCTGCGCCGCGCGATCGCCGGGAATGGCGACCACGCCGCCGCGGGCGGCGTGGCCGAGTGGCTCTCCAACGCGCCGGTCGAGCGCCCCGGCTCGAACAGGCCCCGCTCGCGGGCCGCACGGCGCAGGTGGCGCCGGAGCCTCGCGCGCCGGCAGAGCCGCACATGAACGGACACACGACGAACGCGCTACGAGCGGCCGGTAGCCTGGTGGCCCGCGAACGGCTTGAGCTCCACGGCGCCGCCGCGCTGGCCGACGAGGAGCTGCTGGCCATCCTCGTGGGCGCGAACGGCGGACAGACGGCCGGCGCCCTCCTCCAGGCGTGCGGGACCGTGCAGCAGCTGGCGCATGAAACCGCCGGCGATCTCTCGCGGATCACAGGCATGACGCCTGCGCGAGCCGCCATGGTCGTCGCTGGCGTCGAGCTGGGCCGCCGGACGCTCACGCGGCCGCGGCCGGACCGCGAGCGGCTCAGCGGGCCGCGGGAGGTCGCGGCCTTCCTGCTGCCACGCTACGGGGCCAGCCCCGTGGAGCGCTTCGGCATCCTCAGCCTCTCTACGAAGCACCGCGTGCTCCGCACCGAGATCGTGTCGACCGGGACGCTGGACGCGAGCCTCGTCCATCCCCGAGAGGTCTTCCGGACGGCCGCGATGCACCGCGCAGCCGCCATCGTGCTCTTCCACAACCACCCCTCCGGCGACCCCACGCCGAGCGTCGACGACGTCGCCCTGACCGAGCGGCTGCAACAGGCCGGAAGCCTGATGGGAATCGAGGTCCTCGACCACTTGGTCCTGGCAGACACCCGCTACTTCAGCTTCAAGGAGACGGGACGCCTGTGATCGCCGTCAAGAGACGCATCGACCAGCCCGCGGCGCACCGCAACCGCTAAGCGCCACTAGTTCCCACCCGACAGCCTCCGGCAAACCGCCGGGACGGCCATCCACCAAACGCCTCTGACCGCAACCGCGGACCGCCTGTCCGTCCGGAACCCGTCCAGCGCCCGAATCCCGGCGCGCGGCTACCCGTGCGCCTACGCCCGACCCCGAAGCCGTGACCAGCGCCCGAAGCCCCTACCGGTGCGCACAGAACAACCTGCGCTACCTTCTGCACGTCTCCGGCGGCCGCACGTCGGGGATGCTGCTTCACCGGATGCTCGAGGCCTACGACGGCGAGCTGCCGGCCAACGTCCGAGCCGTCTTTGCGAACACCGGCAAGGAGCACGAGAAGACGCTCGCGTTCATCCGCGAAATGCAGCGCCGCTGGCAGGTGCCGATTGCGTGGGTCGAGTACGTGTACCGCGCCGACGCCCGCGGGGGCATCCGCGATCCCAAGAACACGTTCAGGGTGGTCGACTACGACACGGCGTCGAGGCGCGGCGAACCGTTCGCGATGCTGATCCGGGCCCACAAGATCCTGCCCAACGCGCACAAGCGCATCTGCACGGCCGAACTCAAGGTGGAGACCGCGGCCCGCTTCGCACGGACCACGCTCGGCTGGTGGCGTCCGCGGCCGCACTCGATCCTCGGCATCCGCCGCGACGAGCCGCAACGGTGGGGCAAGGCGCTGTGGGAAGATTGCCGGACGGTCTACCCCCTCGTCGACGCGAACGTCTCGGCTCGCGACGTCGAGCGGTTCTGGTCCGAGCAGCCCTTCGACCTGGAGATCCACCGGGACCTCGGGAATTGCGACCTCTGCTATCTGAAGGGCCGCTGGAAGCTGATGCGGCTCATCACCCAGTATCCGGAGCGCGCCGACTGGTGGATCGAGCAGGAGCGCTTCCGGCGGTCCGTCGCGCGGAAGGTGCGCAAGCCGGAACTGACGCGGTTCCTGCTGCGCTACACCTACGAGGACCTGAAGAGCGCGCCCATGATCCCCTTCGACGAGCTCCGGGAGGAACGGGAAGCCAGCGAAGGCGTGTCCTGCTTCTGCAGAGACTGAGCTAGCATGGATCCGATCCTCACCGCCGTCCTGGTCTCGCAACCGAGGCGCCGTAGCGCGAGCAGCGACGCGGGCCCCGGCGCCATGCACCTGCTGCGATCGCCCCGCGCCCGGACGACTGGCGCCCGTATCGACGGGACCGGCGCCTCATTGCCCGCGACCATCTCGGGTTCTTGCGATGCCTGGTAGCACTGAGATGAGCGACCGAACAAGGAAGGACCGATGACCTGTTTCCGGCCCGCGCCGCACCCGCCGTTCTACGCCGTCGCCGAGCACGGCCGGCCGCGGCGCACCCTCGAGATATCGAGCCGCAGCTCGGACCGCCTCGGGCGCGAACTGAGCGCGATGAACCTGCCCGCGGACGGCGACCCGCACGGGCGCACTGTCGAGGCAGTCTACCAGGCCGCGAAGTGCTATGGGGACGCCGGGCCTGACACGCACGTTGCCGGTTCGGGGTACGAGGCGAAGCGCCGCGACCGGGAGCGGCGACGGCAAGGCCCGCTGGCGGGATTCCGGCACGAGGGCAGGCAGTGGCCGCCGGAGATCGGGTCCGCCTTCTACGACTGGCTGTGGACCCGTAGCGCGCTGCGGCATTGCGGGGACGGCGTCATCGAGCACCTGCAGCGCTTCGACGGGTTCACGGACCAGTTCCACCGGCCGGGGACCCTCGCCTGCCAGGCCAAGGCCGCCGCGACCCTCACCGGGATGGGCCTCTCGAGGGCACGGGCCGCGATCGACACGCCCGAGGCGTGGCTGACGCATCTGAGCGGCAGGGCCGCCCCTGCCCCGCCGGCGCCGCCAACGACGACCACGCCGAGCCGCATCTACGCCGGAATCGGCTCACGGATGACGCCCGAGGCGGTCCTCGAGACGATGGAGCGCATTGGCAGGGCGATGGCCCGTCATGGCTGGACGCTCCGCTCCGGAGCGGCCGACGGTGCCGACACGGCGTTCGAAGGCGGCGCGGAGCAGGCAGAGGGCGCCCGCGAGATATGGCTGCCCTGGTCCGGGTTCAACGGGCGCACGGCCGACGGCGCGACCATCCGCATCGGCACAAGCAGCCAGACGAACCGCGACCTGGCGAGACAATCCCACCCGGCCTGGCACGCGCTCCGCGACGCCGTGCAGAAGCTCATGGTGAGGAACGTGCACCAAATTCTCGGGCCCGAGCCCGGGAGCTCCCCGCCGAGCGACGTGGTCATCTGCTGGACGCCCGACGGAGCCGGCGAAGGCGGCACCGGGATGGCGATCAGG
The DNA here is from genome assembly GCA_022820675.1 of Vicinamibacteria bacterium. GTDB lineage: Bacteria > Acidobacteriota > Vicinamibacteria > Vicinamibacterales > UBA8438 > JAJEEA01. Next base: position 4,495 of record JAJEFC010000191.1, read on the forward strand.
CTGGCCGAGCGGCGCGGTATCCCCGTCGTCGACCTCGGGATCCGGGAGCTAGCCCGCCTTGAACGCAGCCTCGACGCGGCGCTCGGCCGCGGCATGCCGGACGAGATCGCCACCATCGTCCTCGAGGACACGCGCGCCCGGGCATCCGAGCAGGAGTCCGGTGCCGGTAGCCACCGCGTCCTGGTGACCGGGAGCCTGAGAGCTGGCGAGACGCCGATCCTGGAAGCCCGCCTCGACGCCATCGCGGCGAGCAGCGGTTCCGTGGCCGTGATCGCCGGCGGCGGCAGCGCCTCCCGGACGGCATTGGCCTGGGCGGACCGACGCGGCCACTCCACAGTGGCCCCACCGCCTCCCGACGCCGGCCGGGGGCGCGGCGAGAGGCCGCTTGAGTACGCCTCGAGGATGCTCCAGGCGAAACCCTCCGCTGTCGTCGAGTGCGGCGGAAGCTGGAACGCATACGACCAAGCAGTGCGCGACGGCGCCGCGATCGCGCGCATCCCCGCGGAGCGCTGCCGCGACCTGGAGCGCACACCGACCGGCGTCGAGCACGGCCTGCGCCGGGAGGAGGAGGAGGAGCGGGCCCGCAAGCCGGCCGTGCAGAGCGCCGACGACCCGGCGCCCCGACGCCGTCCGCGGAGCCGCTACGACGCCGTCGACCGGCTCGTGTCCGGCAGCCTTCGGTTGAACGAAGCGAGCGGCCGCATCGTGCGCGCCGCCGCCCGCCGGCACCAGGTCGTCGACCTCCGGACGATAGAGCGTGCGCTCTTCGCGGCCGGCAGCCCGAAGCGCGACCAGCTCCTCGGCGCGGCCGAATGGACCACGAAGGACCGGCTGCGCCACGACCCGCTGGGCGTGCTCACCGGCGGCGCGAGCTCCCAGGAGCTCGACCGGGCCCTGCGGGTGGCCCGGACGATCGTCAACGCGCTTGCCCGCGCCGGGTTGCCGGCCATCGATGTCCGCCGCGCCGAGCCTTCCGCCGAAGGCGCCCGCCCACGCGACGTCGCGGCAAGGCGGCGGGCCCGTGCCGCACCGCAGCCCCCGCTCTAGTAGACCCCAGCCCGCCCCGGCAGGAACCTCGGCGAACCGGCACCGCCGGAACCCCGGCACATCTTGCAAGTGAGGCTACATGTGGCTAAAATCTGCGGCCGTTGAGGATCCGAAATGGCGAAACAACGTCGGACGTCCACAGGCATTCGCGAGCTCAAGGACAACCTGAGCCGCTACATTCGCCGGGTCGAGGCCGACGAGCGTATCGTGATCACGGCTCATGGCCGCGTTGTCGCTGAACTTGTCCAGCCAGGCGCAACGGCGACAGGCACGTCCAGGCGCTTCGACGAGCTCGTCGCCTCCGGAGTGATTCGCCCACCACTCGAAGCCGGTGACCCGACAGAAGGGTGGCCGGACATCAGCCTTCCCGCGGGAACTGCCGCCGAGCTGATTGATGCCGAACGCGGCAACGCGTGTTGCTGACAAGTGTAAATCTCTCATTTTTGACAACCGAAATGGAGTGCGCGATACTGACCACGGTCGCCAACACCCTGGTAGCGCAGGTGCACGACCGCATGCCGGTGATTTTGCCTCCCGAAGCGTTCGGCGCTTGGCTCGGCGGCGATCAGGTGGCGCTGATGCCGTGCGCGCCGGAGACGCTCGAATCACGGCCCGTGAGTACGGCCGTTAACGATTACCGCAACGACGATCCCCGGTGTCTCGACCCCGCTTGAAGCGCTGGCAGGTCCACCATACTGAGGCCCTTGAGGCCATGGTTCCAGTTGTTGCCTTCGATGAAGAGCGCAGCCCGACGCGCCCATTCGCGGAGACAAGAAAAACCCCGGCGTGTGGCGCGCAAGGGCACCAGACCCCGGGGGGATGAAGCTCGGCTCCCTTGGGAGCCGACTCCCGAATTCTCGCGCACCGATTGACAGCTAGTCAATGGCTCACCACACGGAACTAGACCTCGAGTCGACAACCCGCCCGCCGAGCCTTGCATCGCGCCACTGGGCGCCGCACCGCAGCCCCCGCTCTAGCTGACCCGAGCCCGACCCCGGCGGAGACCTCGTCCAATCAGAACCGCCGGAATCCCCGGCACATCCGCCCCGAGAGGAGCAAGAAGCCATGTTCGGACTCCGTCCCACTGCGCCCACGCGCGCTGAAGACTACGCGGCCTGCCGCGCCGGACGACCGCTCAGAAACACCCGGGTAAGACCCCGCGGCCTCACGCCGCGGCGGCTCGCACAGCTGGCCAGCGCCGACCCGCAGGGGGTGCAGCACGCGACGCCGGACCCGTGGGTTTCCGAGCCCGCCCTCGTGCTGAGTGACGTCGTCGCCGGCCCGGAGCCGTGGATGGGAATGGTCCTCGACCCGGCCCAGCCACGGCCCGTGCCCATCGGCAGCCTGGTCCGTAGCGTATCGTCAGCGCCGGCGCGCCACTGGCTGGTGCAGACTGTGTGAAAACCGGTCCTGCACCTCAACGGCGTGCAACGGCGCAGGTACCATAGGGCATGGCGCACATTTCTGGTGACGATCGTTCGCAGCTGCTGCTTCTACCGGATGCTGTTGACGACTACGTAGGGCCGGACAATCCGGTTCGTTTCATAGATGCGTTCGTGGACGGTCTTGACCTGGCGGAAGCTGGCTTCGAGCGGGTGCAGCCCAAGAGCACGGGGAGACCGGGCTACGCCCCTGCAGACCTGTTGAAGCTGTACATCTACGGGTACCTGAACCGTATCCGTTCCAGCCGGCGCCTGGAGGCCGAGACGCATCGCAATCTGGAGGTGATCTGGTTGCTGCGCCGGCTCCAGCCGGACTTCAAGACGATCGCGGACTTCCGGCGCGACAACCGTGGTGCGTTCCGAGAGGTGTTCCGCGACTTCGTCCGGCTGTGCCGCGAGCTGGACCTCTACGGGCGCGAACTCGTGGCCGTCGACGGCACCCGCATCAAGGCGGTGAACAACCCGGACCGCAACTTCACGCGCCCCAGGCTCGAGCAGCAACTCAAGCAGGCCGACGAGCGCCTGGAGCGCTACCTCAAGCAGATGGACGCGGCAGACACGGCCGATGCCGGCGGCAGTCGGGCCGTGACGGACCTGCAAAGGAAGATCGAGGCGGTCCGGCGACGTCGCGCGACCTTGAACGCGCGCCGGGAACAACTGGCGCGGAGCGGTCGGCGACAGTTGTCGTTGACCGACCCGGACGCGCGGCTGTCGATGACGCACAAGGGCGCCGTGGTCGGCTACAACGTTCAGGTCGCGGTTGACTCGAAGCACAACCTGATCGCCGAGCAGCAGGTTCACACCAACGTCACGGATATCGGCCTGCTGGCGCAGACGGCGGTTGCCGCGCGCGACAACCTGGCGGCCGAGCGGATCGACGCGGTGGCGGACCGGGGCTACTACAAGACCGGTGACGTCGAGGCCTGCGAGGCGGCCGGGGTCACGCCGTACGTGCCGAAGCCGATCCGCTCGCCTTCCATCAACAAGGGGCTGTTCGCGAAGTCTGAGTTCCAATACGACGGGACGAACGACACCTACGCCTGCCCCGGCGGCCATCGGCTGGCGCCTGCCTACTTCCACGACCTTCCCGGCGGCAAGCGGATCCAGTACGCCAACCGCGGCGCGTGTCGAAGCTGCCCCCTCAGGTCGCGCTGCACGACCGACAGTTATCGTTGCATCTCCCGCTACACGAACGAGATCGTCATGGACCGCATGGCGGAACGCCTGGTTGCGCGGCCCGCCATTCTGGATCGTCGCCGGGAGTTGGCGGAGCATCCCTTCGGCACCATCAAGCACTGGATGGGCCACGGCACCTTCCTGACGCGGCGGCTGGACAACGTCCGCGGAGAATTCAGCCTGACGGCTCTCGCCTACAACATGCGGCGAGCGATCAATCTGGTCGGCGTCACGGCGTTGATCTCCGGGGCAACCGCCTGACGTCCTGAAAGACGCTTCGCGCCGTGCTCGCCCGGGCAACTCGGGTCCACTCCCGCAGATTTCGCTGACGCACCCCTCGCAACCGGCCATTTCCCGCTGGCACGTTGGTCGTCACGTTCGGTCTTGCAATCGCGTCACCTCAGTCCGAGAACGGTGCGCCGGTCGGGGACGCCCGGCTCGCCGGAGTTCTCACACGGTCTGTGGTGTGGCCTGACGCACGGCTGCGAACGGCGCAAGGCCTCGCGGGGACGGATCCGCGGTCAGTGGCCGCCTACCTCGACGAGCCCGCGATCGCCCACTTCGCCCGGGAGCTCGACGAGACGGCCGCAACGGCCGCCGTAGCCGACAAGGACGATGGCCCGCTCGACGTCCGCGTCATCGCATGCGCCCTCGCCGGGGGCTACGGCGGCGACGCCGCGGCAGCCGACGCCGTGACGACGTGGATCGTCGAGACGCTCCGCCGGGGGATCCCGAAGGGCAGCCGCCGTGCACCCGTCCCGCGCGCGTCCGGCCGCCGCGCCCGCCAGAGCCAGCAGGCGCCGCGCGGGCTGGTCTGCCGATGGCTCTGACAGAGGCGACCCGCCTGGCCGTGATCACCCGCCGCGGCCGCGCGAGGATGGGCCTCGCCCAGTCGCGCGAGGAGGCCGACCGCTGGACCGAGGACGCAATCCGCTACCGCGCCGGCGGAGCGATAGGCCGAGCGATCATCGCGATCAGCGTACCGCCCGGGCCTTGGCTCCCGGCGATCCGGATACGCAATGGAACGCCCTACGACCGCCCGCGCGACTGGCTCGCGGCCCCGGCGTCGCATAGCGACCCGCGCAGCCCCCGGCGCGAGGTAGTGATCGCGAGGCTGCCGGCCGGAGGCCGCGCGAGAACTCTCATCGCGCTCCGCACCGGACTGATCGTGACCCTCACCGGACCCGCCACCGACGGCGGCAAGCTCCTCGACCGGTTCCTCCGTGTCCAGGCCGCCCGCTCGAACACCTCGCTAAGCGACGTCGTGCTCGTCATGCACGTGGCCGACCGGCTCAGCCCTGGATTGCGGTCTACCCTGCCGACCTCGACGTCGAGCGTTTCTGAGCCGAGGTGGTCGACAGACACCTCCTTCGCCGACGACCGCACCGCCTGCCCGGCATCGAACCCCCGACCGAATCCGCACCGCGGACTGGCCTGCAGTCCCGGCTCCTCCGCTGAGCACCGAGCCGCGGCTGCGACGTTCGGCGCGCCGGCCTAACCGAACTCGAAGGGACACGCGAATGAACCACAAGACATGCCGAGGCCGCCCCGTGCCGGTCTCCGGCCGAACGAGCGTGCCGGCGACGGCGCCGACGACCGAGACACGCACGCTGTGGCTGCCGGACGAGTGGACCACCTACATCGCATACGGCGAGGACCCGGACAGCCCGGACTGGCCCATCGCGCTTTGCGACGAGGAGCTCCACCGCCTGCGCCTGGAGGGATTCGACACCGTGAGCTGCACGGACGAGACCCGCGAGCTGGATGAGTACCGCGGTGTGGTCGGCACGTTGCGCGCGTACGAGGCCATACGCTCCGGAGGGGATGAACCCGTGATCAGGCGAGTGACGCTGGTCCGTGAGAACCTGCCGCGGCTTCCCTGCGCCGGCGAACGTCAGATTGTGCTCGACACTTCTCTGGCGCTCACGCGTAGCGAAAGCCAGCCGATCGAACGGCTCGTGGCGCGCGCGATCCTGGAAGCCGATGGGTGTGAGCGGCGCGTGGCGCGGTGCTGGCGGACGCACGGCCTGGAACGTGCGTGGGCGTATATCGGGCTCGACGGCGACAGCGCGCCGGCGCCCCGGAGCTCATGGCGCGATCCCGACGCGATCCGCCGGCATGTAGAACCCCGAAACTGCGTCGCGCTGATGGCCCTCAAGCACTCCGGCACGCCGGCCGACCCTCAGCCGCTGCCCTTCTACGACCACCACGGACAAGTGCGCTGCGCGAAATGCGACAGCGTGAAGCAGATCGCCATGGCCACGGGCACGCCAGCCAGCCCGGAGTGTCCCGCGTTCTGTCCGTGGTGCAGATAGGAACATCGCCATGGGAATGCGGAACGATTCCGAGACATTCGGCCTCGCGGCGGGCTCCGAATCCCTCCCGCGTCCGGTCCCGAATCGGCCCCTGCTCCTGCTCATTTCTTCCATCTCTTGAGGCGTCGGTACCCTTCGGGTGCGTCATACTTTTCTCGTCTCATGGCTCCCGAGCACACCAACGTGGAAGTCACCGACGAGTTCCGCGCCTGGTGGGACCGTCTCGACATCCGCGACCAACAGGCTGTCGCGAAGGTGGTCAACGCCCTGGTCCGGCGCGGTCCCCGCCTCCAGTTTCCGCACTCGTCCGCCATCAGGGGCTCGCGGCACGGCCACATGCGGGAGCTTCGCGTCGCCGGACGCCCGCCGATCCGCGTGTTCTACGCCTTCGACCCCCACCGCACCGCGATCCTGCTAATCGCCGGCCACAAGACCGACTCGGAACGCTTCTACCGCGACTACGTCCCGCGCGCCGATGCGATCTATGATGAGTATCTCCGCGAGATTGAAGACGAGCGGCGGCGCGCCGCCACGCCGGGAGGCCCGAAAAGATGAGCGGACATCATCCGTGGAGCGAACTGACGAAACACTTCACCCCAGAGGACCGGGAGATCATCGAGGCCGGCACGACCGAAATCGTCGCCGACAGCGACCGGCGCGAAGGTGAGACGGACCGGCCCGCCCACAAGGCCAATGTCTCTCCGCAAGGCGGCACCTCCACGCCGCCGGCCCCGGTTCCCGTAGCTCTACGTCACGACAGGTAGCGACGAAGACCGCGTTGAGCGTCGTCCGCGCCACGTGACGAGCCTGAGCTACTTCACGCCCGAACCAGGTAAATTGCTGGTGGACGGCGGTCTCGGGGTGATCTCCAGCCCCTGTGGCGGATTGCATAACGCCGCACTCCTCACCGTGTTCCGCGTGTAGCGTCGCAGGAACTCGCTTCCAATCCCACAGCGGCGATGAGGGAGTGGACCACATGAGCCATTCGGAACTGCTGAAGCGCATCACCGCTCGATCCGATGTGCTCGGGGGCAAACCGATCATTCGGGACATGCGGCTGCCGGTTGAACTGATCCTGAGCCTCATGGCCCAACGCGTCACCGCAGAGGGAATCCTCGATGAGTACCCAGAGCTGGAACGGGATGACCTGCGTGCGTGCCTCGCCTACGCTCACGCGGTGATCGCGCGCGACACCCTGTCCGCCACTACGGTGACGGAACGATGAATTCCCCGTCCGTCGCCATGCCGGCCCACCGCTGGCCGATTGCCTGTGCGCTCATGGGCATGACGTCCTCGAGATCTTCGAGCGGGCTGTAATCCCACCAGTCGCCCCCTCGCCGCCAGCTGCGCGCCGCCGGCACCCCAGGCCGGCCCGCACCCCGCCGGCCCCACGTCCTCCCCGGAAAGGAGACAACGACACATGCTGAGAAGCCTGTCGAGGGCGCAGTGCGCGACTCGAAACACGAACAGCATGACTCCACTCGACAACGGCACCAAGCGCCAGCACCTCAAGGAGGAACTGCCCCCTGGCCGTCGCCACCAACCAGTACATGCTCGACGGCCCTCCCCCACGAAGTCCGCCCAACGCGACACCCTCCTCGACCGCCTGCGGGCGCGCTGGACCAACGCGCTCGACTGCCTGACCAGACACATGAACCCCGCCCGCGGCGGCGATCCGCACTGCCGGGGCCCCGTCAGGGACAGGGCCAGACACGCCGCAGACCGTTTCGCCGGACCCACCGGCGCCGGCGCCCCGCGAACCGCGGGCGTTGGAGCTGCCGAGACCGCGCTGCGGGCCGCCGTCGAGCGAGCGGAACGTGCGCTGTCCGACGACGAGCCGTCCTACTCGGTCTCCCGGACGCACGACGCCGCCCTCGACATGGTGCAAGCCGCGAGGGCCCTGCTGAACGAACTCGAAACGAGGCAAACAAAGTGATGAAACACACGAACCGAAACATCCCCCTTGGCCGCCTGACGCTGTCAGCCGCCAACGTACGCAAGGCCAGCGCCGTCCCGGAGGACGACAAGGAGCTCCAGGCGAGCATCCTCGCGCTGGGCGTCCTCGAAAGCCTCCTCGTGGTCCCCGCCGAAGACGAGACTTACGCCGTGGTCGCCGGCGGCCGTCGGCTAGCAGCCCTCCAGCGCCTTGCCGAGGCCGGCGAGATCCCCGCCGAGTACGTCGCGCCGTGCCGCATCCTCGGCAGCGCCACCGACCCCGCCGAGGTCTCCCTCCACGAGAACGAGAAGCGCTCCCCGATGCACCCCGCCGACCAATACGAGGCGTACGCGCGGCTGCGCAACAAGGGCATGACGGCGGCCGAGATCGCGTTGCGGGCGGGCGTCAGCGAGCGCCAGGTCACCAAGATGATGCGTCTCGCGTCCGTCGCCCCGGAACTGCTGACCGTATTCCGCAACGGCGAGATGGACCTCCACACGCTGATGGCGTTCACCGTCACCGACGACCGCAAGGCGCAGCTCGACGTCTGGGCGAAGGCCCGCACCGGGGGGACGACGTGGCCCGAACACATCCGCCAGCAGCTCACCGAGGGCGCGGTGCTCGGCAGCAGCGGACTCGCCTCGTTCGTCGGGCTCGAGGCCTACGAGAAGGCCGGCGGCCGCGTGCAGCACGACCTGTTCAGCCGGTTCGACGACGAGGCGGTGTACCTGCTCGACCGCGCCCTGCTCGTGAAGCTCGCCGAGGCCGAGCTGCGGAAGACCGCCGACCGGCTCGCGAAGCGGTGGAAGTGGGTCGAGATCCAGATCTACCCCGACTGGGACCGGATCAACACGCTGCACAGGCTCCGCGGCGTGCCCGGCACGGCGACCGCTGCCGAGCAGAAGCGCCTCGACCAGCTCGAGGAACGGATGCAGGACCTCGCCGACAACCCGCCCGCGGACCCGGCCGAGCAGGGCGCGGCGTACGCCCGGCACCAGGAGCTGAATGCCAAGTTCGAGAAGCTCGAAGCGCGCATCGCCGCCCGCACGAAATACCGGCCCGAGGACATGCGCATCGCCGGATGCATCGTCACCCTCAAGGGCGCGCGGGCGGACGTGATCACGGGCCTCGTGCTCCCGGAGGACGTGCCGGCGAAGCCGAAGAAGACCGCGGAGAAGGAGGCTGCGGCCGACGCGGCGGCGGACGCCCCCGAGGCCAACGGCGCGAAGCCCGAGGACGGCGAAGCAGAGCCCGCCCCGCCCGCGCCGAGCTTCGACGAGCGGTTCGAGCAGCCGTGGACGACCCGCACGACGCGCAACCACCAGAGCCCCGAGGCCAAGCACGCGAAGGCCACCGGCCTGAGCACGGCCGTCATCGACGACCTCGCCGCGATCCGCACGGGCATCGTCCGCGTCGCGCTGGCCAAGCGCTTCGACGTGGCGTTCGACCTCGCGGCGTACCTACTGGTGATGGATACCTCGACGCGCGGCGCCGAGCGCCCGGCCGACATCCGCCTCGTCCGCACGAGCCTGCGCCCGATGGGCCGCACGAGCGAGAACGACTTCGCCGCCGCGAACCCCGGCGAGAGGCTCGACAACCCGCCCGACGGCGCCTGGATGAAGCTCGACGACGATCTGAAGCGCTTCGAGGCGTTCCGAACCCTCCCCGACGCCGAGAAGCACGACCTCTTCGCCCGCGCCGTCTCGGCCGCGCTGTTCAACCAGGCCGCCAACCAGCACCGCCCGATGCCGATCGGGGAACGCGTGGTCGAGCTCCTCGACATCGACTTCGCCAAGGCGGTCCGGCCCACCGAGAAGTACTTCTGGAAGCGGCTGACTCGCGCCCGGATGCTCGAAATCGCGGAGAGGGTCGTCGGCAAGGAGTGGGCAAAGGCCCACCGCAACCACAAGAAGGGACAGCTCGCCGCCGACATGGCCGCCGTGTTCGGGGACGACCCCCAGGGGCGGGCCGCACTCGACGCCGAGGCGCGGGAGCGTGTCGAGCAGTGGACCATGCCGGGCCTGCGGGCGTGGGACAGCCCCGATGAGCCACGGCGTTGACCGATTCCGGCGCCAGTTGTAGGATACAAATATATGAAACTACAACCCGCGGCCCCGACTACCGTCAAGCTCGGCGTTAGCCGCCAAGTGGTGATCCCCAAGAAGCTGCACGACCGTCTCGGGCTCAAGCCCGGTGACTACCTGGAGGTCGAGGAGCAGCAGGGCAGAGTCGTCATGACGCCGAAGACGCTCATCGACAGCCGCGTGCTCGCAGCATTTCGCGAAAGCATGGAGGATTTCAAGGCCGGCAGGTACTCCGGGCCGTTCGACACCGCGGAGCAGGCGACGGCGTCGCTGAAAAAGATTGCCGGGGCGCGTCGAGTAAGTAATGCGAGCCGCAGGTAGATGCGGCTAATTCACACCGCGAGGTTCGAGAAGGACTATTCGGCCGCGCCGACGGGTGTGCAGCGCGCATTCGACAAGCAGCAGCGGCTGCTCGCCGACAACCTTCAGCATCCGTCGCTCCACGCCAAGAAATACGACGAGTCCACGGGCTTGTGGCAAGCCAGGGTCAATCGGTCGTGGCGCTTCTATTTCACCATCGAAGGCGACGCCTACGTCCTCCACACCCTCATCGCGCACCCGAAGTAGAGACGGCGGCAGCGCTGCTCGACCGCGAGGCCCGCTGCTCCAGTGCATGGCGCTCAAGCGACAGGGACCTGAGCCAACCAATCCGGTTTCGGACGTTCCCGGCACCGGTCCAACGTTGACTGATCGTCACTGCTGAATTCGCCCTTGAGGGGCACTGTCAACGCCTACCTCGCGACGAGCACGACAGACCCACCGCCCCGGAGGCGGCCCTCCGCGCCGCAGCGTGAGCCGCGAGCCGCCACCCTAACCTGGACCCCGGCGAAAGCGCCGATTTCCCGGACGGTGCCTCCCAGCCTTGCAGCCATTGCCTCTACCTACCACGACAAGACCCGCCACGCCACGATGATCGCCGCCTTCGAGAAGGCGATCGACGCCTGCCGGCGTTGACCTCGCCGAAGCGCACCCAGCCCGCCCGCCATCCTCCGCGGCCCGAGCACGCGAGCGACGAAGGGCAAGGAGCAACGAACGTATGACGACCCTACGAACGGTGGACGACCACCTGACCGCCTGGCTCGCCGACGCCATCGCCCGCGGCGCCGAGCCGCTCAGCCACGTCTGCCGGAAACTCGCCCGGGAGCTTGAGACCGGAGACGCGAACCCTTCCGAAGCCGCACGGCTGTTGACCGCGGCGGCTGCGGCAGTGCCGCCCGCACCCTCCGCGACCGTGCCCGCAAACCTGGCGGCGCTCGCCCAGCAGGTGCGCGCGACCGAGCGGGCCTTCAGCGACACGAGCGTTCCGGGAGACCTGGTGATGCTGACCGCCACCGCCCACGCTCACCGCTGCCTCGACATCGGGATCCGCCGCGCCCAGGAGCACCGAAGGAGCTGACATGACACAAGACAACGAAATCCGGTGGATACCCCTCCGGAACCTGGAGCCGTCCGACCGCAACGCGCGCAAGACGGCGGCGCCGGCGGAAGCCACGCGCGAGCTCGAAGCGTCCCTGGAGGCGCACGGGCTCCTCGAGAACCTTGTGGTGCGCGCCGCGGGCGACGGCAAGACCTTCTACGTGGTCGGAGGCGGCCGGCGGCTCCGGGCCCTCCGCGCCCTGGCGAAGAAGCGCAAGAGCAGGTTCCGCGCCACGACGCTGATACCGTGCCGGGTGATCGCTGACGACGCGATCGACGAGGAGATCAGCGCGGCCGAGAACCTGGTGCGCGTGAACATGCACCCGGTCGACCAGTTCACGGCCTTCAACAAGCTGCTCGAGCGCGGCCTGAGCGCCCGTGAGATAGCCAACCGCTTCGGCCTTACCCTCCGGACGGTGCAGCGGCGGCTGCGCCTCGGCGATGTCGCCCCGGAGATCCTCGCGGAGGCGCGTGAGAACCGCCTGACGCTCGACCTGCTCGAGGCGTTCGCCGCAACGCCGGACCGCGCCCGCCAGCTCGACGTCTGGAACAAGATGCAGAGCCACAACGGATACGCGCCGACCGCCGGCCGGATCCGCACCGAGCTGCAGCAGGGCCTCGTGTCCGCGGCATCCGCCCGAGCCCGATTCGTCGGCCTGAAGGCGTACAAGGCCGCAGGCGGGACCGTGGAGGAGGACCTGTTCGCCGCGGAGGACGAGGCGAGCGTGCTGATCCGCGACGTCGAGCTCCTGAGCGATCTCGCCTCCAGGAAGCTGGACAGGGCGCGGCGCAAGCTCGGCGACGGCTGGCGCTGGGTCGACATGATCCTCGAAGCGGCGTGGGACGTGACCCGGCAGTTCGGGCGCGTCAAGGGCAAGCCCGAGCCCCCGACCGACGCCGACAGCGCGCGCCTCGCGGAGCTGACGGCCGAGATCGACCGGCTCAAGCAGGCGGCCTACGCCCTCGGCGACGACCCCGGCAAACCGGCCGAGCGCGACCGGCTTAGCGCCGAGATCGAGAAGCTGGAGGCCGCCGTAAAGGCCCTCGACCGCGAGATGCACTCCCACGAGTCGTACAGCCCCGAGCTGATGGCCTGCTCCGGGTGCATCGTGACGATCGACGGCCAAGGCGAACTGGTCATTCACAAGGGCCTGGTGCGCCGGCAGGACGAACACCTCGTGCCCGCGCAGCCGACGCCGGGCCCGGCCGCCAACACCTCCGCCCCTGCCCCTGTGGCCACGGTCCTCGCCGACGGCGCGGTCGGCGCAGAGGCGGACCCGAACCCGCCGCCCGTGCCCCCCGAACCCGCCGCCGCGGGCGCCCCGAGCGACGAGCCGGAACGTCCCACGCCCCTCCCGAGCGGCGGCCAGACGGCCGCGTCCCCTCCCGGCGCCGAATATCGGCCGCCGCAGTACGACCACAGGGAACCCGACGAGCGCGCGGCTGCGATCCAGGACGCTGGCCTTCGGCTGGGTCTGGCGGAAGACCTGCGCCTGATCCGGACCGCCATCGTCAAGGCGCGACTCGCGTGCGATCCGGAACTCGCCGCCGACCTCGCCGCGTACCAGTTGGCCTCGGCCGTCTTCGGCGGCAGTCCCTACGGACCCCTGGCAATCGAGATCACCGCCACGCGGGACGTACCCGAAGGCATCGACCCTGACGACCGGGAGGCCATGGCGCACAGGAGCCCCGGCGCGCGGATGCTGGCCGCGGAGGCCGCCGACCTGAAGCTCGACTGGCTGCAGGCGCCGACTCCGCGGGAGCGGCTGTTCCAGTTCCGCGCGCTCGAGCGCAGCGAGCGGCGCAGGCAGTTCGCGGCGGCCATCTCCCGGGCGCTGAGGCCGCAACTCGCCATCGATCCCGCCGCCCATCCGGAAACCGAAGCCGTCGTCGAGGCTCTCGACATCCCGTTCCACGAGCTGTATCGCCCTGACCTCGAGCACTTCTGGCGCCGCATGGGACGCCGCGAGATGCTCGCCGTCGCGGCCGAGACGCTGGGTGAGCGGTGGGCCGAGGCCCACGACGCCGACCGCAAGGAAACGCTCGCGAATGCCATGGCCGACGCCTTCGGCAACGGCCCGCCGCCAGCGTCTCTCAAGCTCGCCGACGACGCCCGCCGGCGGGCGCTCCGCTGGGCTCCGCCCGGATTCGAGCCCAGCCACGCCCCCGACGCCGAGTCCGGCACCTCCGACATCGCGCCCGCCTCCGAGCTCCCCGCCTGGATGAACGACTGACGCTTCCCGCGAACCAACGCAACCGCCCCGCTCGACCGCCGGCGCCAGCGCCCGCGGATCGGGCGGAGCCCCAGGAGAACTCACCCGTGCACGGACCGCTACGACCACCGGACGCCAAGGCGTCCGAGACCGCGCAGCGCATCTTCGAGGCCGGCGCCTCGCTCCTGCGCCGGCTGGAGGAAGGGTGTGCAATCGACGCCCGGGCGCTCCGAGACGCCATGACCGCCGCCTTCGGCGGCACGGACGCCGAGGGGGCCTGGCTGTGGAAGCAGGCATACGAGGCGGGCGAGGTGGCGACCACCCTGCTGCTGCGCCGCTTCGGCCCCGCCATGATCGCCCGGGCCACAGACCCGGCCGAGGTACTGGCCCTCATCGCGCGCATCGCCCACTTGGAGCCGCCCCAGACGCGCCGGGACGACGTGCAGCAGCGCTTCCAGCAATTCTCGACGCCGCTCGAGCTCGCCTGGTGCGTCGCCGCCTGCGCCGACGTAACGGCCCGCGACGTCGTGCTCGAGCCGTCAGCCGGCACCGGCACGCTCGCCGCCGCGGCCGCGCTCGGCCTTGACCCTGCCAACGGCGGGCGCCTGGCGCTCAACGAGCTGACGAGCACGCGGGCGGGCCTCCTCCGTCTGGCGTTCCCCGGTGCGGAGGTGAGCCGCCACGACGCCGAGCACATCGCCGACCTGTTGCCGCACCTGCGGCCGAGCGTCGTCGTCATGAACCCGCCGTTCTCCCGGTCGGCTAGCTCCTCGAAGGTCGCGAGCGGGACGGACCTGCGCCACGTGGCGGCTGCCTACCGCGCGCTTCGGCCCGGCGGGCGCCTCGTCGTGATCACCGCAGCCAACCGCGACCCCGGCGCAAGCGGCTGGCGGCACGCGTTCCCGACGCGCGAGCCTGCGCCGGACGTCCTCTTCACCAGCCCCATCGCGGGGCGGCTGTACCGCAGCCGCGGAACCACCTACGAGACCCGCCTCACCGTCCTCGAAAAGCCCGTCGACCGGACCCGGGGGACCGTCGCCGTCGCCGAGCCCGCCGCGAGCGCGGAAGAGCTGCTGGCCGCTGCGCTCGACGCCCTGCCTGCACGCCTGCCGCTTGGCGACACCGACGCCCCGCGGCCTACGGCTACCGGCGCCGCCCCCCGGCGGCGGAGAGCCCGCAAACCGCCGCCAAGTTCCGCCGGCCGCGACCCCGCCGCCTGGCGGAACGCCCAGCCGCTCGCCTACACCAGCCGCAGAACGAGCGACGCCGCCGTCATCGACGACGACCGGCCGTACCACCCCTGGACACCCTCGGTGGTGATCATCGACAGCGCCAGGCGCCACCCCACGACCCTGGTGCAATCGGCGGCGATGAGCGCCGTCGACCACCGTCGCCCCACGGCGCGACCGCTCCTCCCGGCGCAACTCGTTACCGACGGCACGCTGTCCGACGCCCAGCTCGAGAGCGTCGTGCTCGCGGCCGAGGCGCACTCCGCCGACCTGCCAGGGCGGTACTCGATCGACAGCGACTACGACAGCGTGCGCTACCTCGGCCCCGACGGCCCGCAGGCCACGGACATCTCACGCCGGGACCCGGCCGCCGAGAGCAACATCACGTGGAGCAAGCCGACCCGGATGCGCCGCGGCTTCATGCTCGGCGACGGAACGGGAACGGGGAAGGGGCGTCAGGTCGCCGGCATCATCCTCGACCGCTGGCTGCAGGGCAGCCGCAGGGCGCTCTGGCTGTCGGCCTCCGACAAGCTCATCGAGGACGCCCAGCGCGACTGGACGGCCCTGGGCGGACGCGCGAGCGACGTCGCTGCCGTGAACAAGTGGCGCCAGAAAGACCCGATCGACCGTGCTACAGGGATTCTGTTCTCGACCTACGCGACGCTGCGGTCCGCCGGCCGCGGCGGCAACCCGTCGAGGCTCGAGCAGATCGTCGAGTGGCTCGCCGGCGGCACGGGCGAACAGGAGCGGCACGCCTGCGGCAGCGTGATCGTCTTCGACGAGTCGCACGCGATGTCCAACGCCGCCGGCGGGAAGGGCGCGCGCGGCGCGATCGCGCCCAGCCAGCAGGGACGGGCCGGCGTGCGGCTGCAGAACGCCCTCCCCCAGGCACGCATCGTCTACGTCAGCGCCACCGGAGCCAGCACGATCGACGGCCTCTGCTACGCGAGCCGGCTGGGCCTCTGGGGCACGCCGGAGACGCCCTTCCCGACCCGCGCCGACTTCGTGCAGGCGATTGACGCCGGCGGGGTGGCCGCGCTCGAGGTGGTCGCCCGGGACTCGAAGGCGCTGGGCCGCTACCAGGCCCGGGCGCTCTCCTACACCGGCGTCGAGGTCGACACCCTCGAGCACGTGCTCACCGATGAGCAGACGGCCATCTACAACGAGTACGCGAGGGCCTTCAAGATCATTCACCACAACTTGACCTCCGCGCTCGAGGCGACCGGCATCGACACCGGCGAGGTGTGCAACACCCGCGCCAAGGCCGCGGCGCGCTCCGCGTTCGAGCTCGCCAAGCAGCGCTTCTTCTCCCACCTGCTGACCTCGATGAAGTGCCCGACCTTGATCGCGTCGATCGAGGACGACCTCCTGAGCGGCTTCGCGCCCGTGGTGCAGATCGTCTCGACCGGGGAGGCTCTCACCGAGCGCCGGATCTCGCAGATCCCGACCAGCGAGTGGGACGACCTGAGCGTTGACCTCACGCCCCGCGAGTACGTGCTCGACTACCTGATGCATGCCTTTCCCGTGAACCTCCACGAGGAATACGAGGACGAGGAGGGCAACGTCCACACCCGCCCGGCCCGCGACGACAACGGCAACCCCGTGCTGTCCCAGGAAGCCGTCGACCTGCGGGACGCCCTCGTCGAGAAGCTT
This sequence comes from Vicinamibacteria bacterium, assembly GCA_022820675.1. GTDB lineage: Bacteria > Acidobacteriota > Vicinamibacteria > Vicinamibacterales > UBA8438 > JAJEEA01. Next base: position 21,006 of record JAJEFC010000191.1, read on the forward strand.
GCCAGCATGCCCCCGATCGGCGCCGCCCTCGACCAGCTCCTCCACCACTTCGGGCACGGCGACGTCGCTGAAGTCACCGGGCGCTCCCGGCGCGTGCTGCGGATCTCCGATGACGGCCGCGGCGACCGGCTCGCCGTGAAGAGCCGGCCCGCCAGCGCGAACCTGCACGAGACCCAGGCGTTCATGGACGGGAAGAAGCGCATTCTGGTCTTCTCGGGGGCGGGGAACACCGGACGCTCCTACCACGCCGACCTGGCGTGCACGAACACGAAGCGTCGCCGCCACTACCTGCTCGAGGCGGGCTGGCAGGCGAACCAGGCTATCCAGGGCCTCGGCCGCACGCACCGCACCCGCCAGAAGAGCGCGCCGCTGTTCTCCCCGGTCACCACCAACGTCAAGGGAGAGCGGCGGTTCACCTCCACGATCGCGCGGCGCATCCACAGCCTCGGCGCGATCACGCGCGGGCAGAAGGACTCGCAGAGCGGGATGGGCGACGACAACGCGGCGCTCTTCCGCGAAGCCGACAACTTCGAGTCCGAGTACGCCAGGGCCGCCCTGCGCGCCTTCTACCACGACCTCTACGCCGGCCGCATAGAGAACTGGTCGGCCGGCTCGTTCGAGGAGGAAACCGGGCTGTCGATCACCGACGGCGAGGGCCAGCTCCTGACCGACCTGCCGCCCATGCACACCTTCCTCAACCGCCTGCTCGCGCTCGAGATCGACGAGCAGAACCACCTGTTCGAGCACCTCGAGCAGCTCGTCGACGCCAACATCGAAGAGGCGATCCAGGCCGGCACCTACAACCGCGGGGTCGAACGCATCACCGCGGCCGGCCTGGAGCTGGTCGCCACCGAGACGGCCGAGGCGCCCGGTGGGGCCTCCGTCCACCTCGTCGAGATACTCCGGCGCGACCGGCTGAGGCCGACCACCGTCGGGGCGGCGCTGGAGATCTACGCGGCGGCGAACGCCAACGGAGGGGCCGGCGCCGTCCTGCTGCGGAACACGAGGTCCGGGAACGTCGCGCTCTGCACCGGCGCGCCCTCGCAGACGCTCGAGGACGGCACCATCCAGAAGCGCCGGCGCATCATCCACCCTGCCAGCCGCCGGACCGAACCCCTGGAAAGCCTCAGGACCGGCTGGAAGCCGATCGAGATCGAGGAGTGGCGCGCGGCGTGGGCCGAGCAGTGCGCGGCGCTCCCCGAGTTCCGCGAGTCCCGCTTCTGGCTCGTCACGGGGGTGCTGCTGCCGGTCTGGCAGAAGCTCCCGGGCACCGACGTCCGCGTCTACCGCCTCACGACCGACTGCGGCACGAGCCTGATCGGCAGGGTCCTGACGGCCGGGCAGATGGACGAGGTGCGCATGAAGCTCGGCCTCGGGACGTCCGCCGCCGGGAAGCTGACCCCCGCCGAGCGGATGGAGGAGCTCATCTCCCGCCGCTCGAAGTACCTGCTCGACGGCGACCTGGTGCTTTCCGGCCGCCGGCACATGGGCATCGTGCGCGCCGAGATCGAGCACAAGAGTCCCGAGATCGTGGCGCGTCTGAAGGCCCTCGGCTGCCTGACGGAGATCGTCCAGTACCGGGCGCGCGTGTTCGTCCCCGACCCGGCCACGCTCGGCCGGGTCATCGCCGCCTATCCCGTCCTCGTCCGCCGCGACACCCTATGACCGGAGACCACGAATGCCCCAATCGATCGGAATCAACCGCCGCCACTGGCAAAACGCCGCGCTTGCGGCACGGTTGGCGCAGCGGCGGCGCGACGAGCTCGAGATAGAAGCCCTGCTCGATGAAGCCGGCGTGGAGGACGAGGACGAGCGCGCGGCCATCAGCGGCGACCGTTGCGCCGAGTGCGGGACGATGGTCCTCGTGGAGGCCGACTACGTCCGGTACGCTCCCGCGGGCGTCCTCGTCTGCGCCGGATGCATCGAGGACGCCGGCGGCACGGCGGACGGGCCCGGCGCGATAGTGCGCGACTGGACGAGCCGATGAACCGCGCCACGAGCGGATACGAGCTGCTCGTCCGCCGCCCCGCACCCCCGCCCGAGACCATCCCCCTCCTCAAGCGCGCCTGGGACGCCCGCCGGACCGAAGACTGGCTGCTCAACGGGGTGTGGCCGGAAGGCTGCAGCGCCCCCGGCAAGCACCTGACCGCGGCCGGGACCGACGGTGCGCGGCGCTGGGCCGTCTACGACGGTGAATGCCTGACCGCGGCCGACTGCGAGTGGCTGCGCCACATCACCGAGGTCAAGGCCATCCGGCGCACCTGGTGGCGCACGCCCTGGCAGAGCTGGCCGCCGCGCGCCGCGCAGACGCGGGATCCGGGAGAGGTGCGGATCGCGCTCGACTGCGATCCGGGCAGCCAAGTGGACATGTTCCAGCTCTACGTGGGGCTCGACGACGACCAGATGCCCTGCGGCGCCCCCGAGCTGCGCACGTTCGAGGCCGGCGCCGACACGGAGATGCCCACGGAGGCGGCCGTCGTCATCGAGACCAACCCCGCCGCGGCCGATCTGCTGGATTGGATCGCGTGGCTCCTGTTCGACGGCCGCCGCAGCGCGCCCCGCTGACGCTGCGGCCAGAAAGCGACTACCGCAGGCGCCCAAGCCGCGCGCATGCGGCTTACGATCCACCATCGAAGGGAGGAATCGAATGTCCGATGACACGACCCCGCAAACCGGCGCGGACGCGAAACCGCGCCACTTCACACCCAACGTGCAGCTCGCAGCCTACGGGCGGCTGACGCGGGACCCGGAGGCGAAGACCTCCCAGCAGGGTCACCCGTACACGCGCGCACGCATCGCCTGCAACGTGACGCCGGCCAACCGCGAGGGCGACGAGCAGACCTGGTTCCTCGACGTGGTCGCGTTCCGCCATCCGGCCGCGGCCCTCGCCAAGTGCAGGCAGGGCCAGGGCGTGCACGTCATGGGAACCCTCAACATGCAGGAGAGGACCAGCAACGGCCGCCAGTACCAGAACTTCACCGTGACGGCCGACGCCGTGATGGCCGCGGCCGCAACGAGACGCACCGATGACGCGGCTCCCTGAACCCGAGGTCGCGCCGACGACCATGATCTGCGTGATACCGTTCGCGCCGGCTGCGGCCGACAACCTGTCGCTGCGGCAGATCTACGACAACCAGGCGCAGTACATCGCCACCGTGCGCCACCGGCCCACCCACGCCGAACTCGCCCAGATGGCCGTCCTCCACGGCTTCCGCCCGGCGTTGCCGGTGTCCGCGATCCAGTGGACGAACCGCTACGCGCAACGCGTCATCCTGCTCGTCGCGATCCGCGCCGAGCCCCAGTTCCACAACTGCGACCACGGCCGGAGCTGGGTCATCGGGCGCCGGCCGTTTCGAGGCCCCCTCAGGGCGCCCGCCGTCTCTGCGGCCCACCGGCACTACACGGAGCTGCGGCGCTGCCGGCACTGCAACGCCCTCCAGATGGTCAACGTGGGCGCTACGGGCGCCCGCGAAGCGTCTCCCTGGTTCGAGCCCGACGGCGACTCGGTGACCTGGAGCAGCCTCTACGCGGACGCCCTGGCCGCTGGCGCGCCCGAAACTCCGGCCGGCGCCTGAAGGGCGCCCGCCAACCTGCCGCGGACCGCCGCGGCCTGAACCGAGCCCCAGCGCCGTCGCCTACGGTGCCGAGTGTCCCGGTGCAAACCCGCACGGGCCGCCATCGACGAAGCCCGCCTGCGCCCGGCCCACCACAGCGAGTCCGGCCCCGGACTCCGCGCCTGCCGCCGACACGCCCTCATCAATGACGCCCTCCCAGCCCGTTGGCACTCCATGCCGAGAAAGCAGGAACGATGACGACGACCACCACGCCGTGCGACGACATCCACGACCGCTATGCGATCGACTGGGAGCTGTGCTCGCCGGCAGCCGCGGCCCAGTGGGCACAGATCGACACAGAGGCCGACGCCCCGTGGTTCGGGCAATGGGTCAACCCCTTCCGCCGAATCGTGCTGGCCTACATCGAGGGCGAGCTCCGGGTGACGCGGTGCGAGGATGACCAGGAGCTCGCCACCGAGCTCCATCGGATCGCCGACTGGCACCGCGAGCACGACCGCTGGAAGGGTATCGACCCGTGGAACGACGCCCTCGCGCGACGCCTCGCGGACACCGGCGCCGGACGCCTGATGCATGCCGCCCGGCGCCCGAAGCCGCAACCCCGTCCATGACGGCAAGACATCGACCACCGGCGCAGGGGTCACGCGCACCGGACCCGCGGCGAGCCTCGCGACCGCGAATGCAATGCGCTTCGACCCCGGGCCGCGGGATACAGCGGTCGATCAACCCGGCCGAGGCGAATCCCCAACGAGGAGGCAGCAAGTGGGACTGACGAGACCGCAAGCGATCATCCGCCGGATGGACGCCGCCGGGCACGGACTCCGGGGCGCGATGATGAGCCTCGCCCGGATGCTGGCGATCGTCGACTACGAGCACGACGAGGACATGCGCGTGTTCGGCTACAGCCGCGACCCGCCGCCGGCGTGCGTCAACCTCCGCGAGGCGGCGAGAGGCGCCGTCGAGGAAGCGGGCGCGCCGACGCCGCCGGCAGGCAATAACCGGCCGAATTCCCGGTCCGGAACGCCCTTGGCCGCGAGGTGGCCAACGCCCGCCACCGTAACCGCCACGATCATCGCGTTCAAGAGCTTCGGCGGCGAACCGACGGCGACCTTCCCGAACCGGGCCTGCGCCGGCCGCGTCCCCTGCTTCTCGAGCCGGGACGGACACTTCGACGCCCGGGTGACCGACATCGATCGGTGGCCGAACGCTGACCCGACCCGGCACCTCCTGACCGAGCTGGCCGACAACTTCTGGCCCGACTGAGAACCCCACCAGCGCCCGAGCCGCTCGGCGCGGCTGGTGGACCGGCCCGACAGCGCCTCCCCGCACCACGACCCGAACGCTCCGCGAGCCGTCTCCCGGACGGTCGCGACACTGGCCCGGCGGCGGCAGATCCTCGCCCGTGACGCCGCCGAGGCCGAGACACTGCTGACCAGGTACCCAACGACATGACGAGCATCCACACGAGCCCCTGGGGCGGTGTGCAGGACGCCACCGTCCTCGCCCCCGGCGTGACCCTGATCGAGACCGCCTCCCACGGCGGGCTGCACCTCGCCGGACCAGCCCTCCAGGCGATTCCCCACGCCGTCGGCGCGACCTTCATCAACGGACCGGACTGGGCCGAGGAAGACTGCGAGATGGCCATCGCGCTGGCGATCCTGCACGCAGCCGGACTCGTTCCCTCCGACCAGCTCCTCGGGTTCACCCCGGCCCGGATGGCCGACACCGCCCGCCGCACCGCCCAAGAGTTCGACACCTACGCCTGCGCACTGCAGCACCTGCCCGCCGGTTAACGCCCCGGCCCAGTCCCCCATCCCGAACGACCCGGATCGAATCACCCGCACCCGGCCCTCCACCGGGCGCACGAGGAGAACACTGCGCATGACCATCACCATCAAGCCGCTCGCACGCGGCGAGCGCCGCCGCGAGGTTCGAATCGGCCGCACCGGCAAGGGCTACCTCGCCAAAGACCGCGGCGCATACGTCCTTGAGAGCCTCAACCGCTGGCGCGCCTACAACGGCATGCGGTTCCCGACCGTCGCCGCCGCGCGGGCGTGGCTCAACGAGCAGTTCGCCGGCGTCGACGAGCCAACACACTTAACAAACTGAACAATCGGTTGCGGCACCGCGCGGCATATTCCAGCGGCTCCCGCCAGGGTAGGTGGCGGGTGTCCGCTGCGCAACGGACACCCTACGGTAAGCGGAAAGACGACACGCACACCGTCTGCGGGGATGCTACCACATGTAGGCGCGTTTCAGTTCTTAGGATCATCGGCCGCAGCGGACGAGCGCTCCCATGCAGACCGACAGCGGGGACAAGGCGTCCCGGCTGCGGACATGGCAATCAATTCCGTCATCGGATCGCACGTCAACGAGGTGGACGACGCTGGCGACGAACGCGAAGTCCGCTTTGCGGTTGTCCTGGATGACTACTACAGCGACGAATAGGGTGCCAACCACCCGTCACCTTCAGGGCTACAGGCGCCACGAGCGACCCATACCGTCAACGGTCGCCTGAAGCGCCGGGTCCTGCCCAGTTCGCCGACCACAACTTGCGCGCTCGCCCCGCAGTGCCCGCGGCTCCGGCCCCTGCCCATCGCCGCCGGAAACCTGAACCAGCCGCCCCCTCGGTCGGCGCGCCGCCGCATACGACCGCCATGCGCCCCGAACACGTCAAGCAGTACCACCTCTACGACGGCGACCGCGTCATCGCAACCGGCCAGGCCGCCCTCGACTACCCGTGGCGCCCCGGACTCATCATGCGGTGGCTCATGCCGCCCGAACCCGAGAGGCGCCAGATCTCCCCCGAGGCGCGATACCGCGGCCGTCGCCGACGGCTCCAGAGGCGCCTCCAACACCAGGCGCCCCTCTTCGCCGCACAGCTCGAACAGCAGATCCTCGCCGCCCGGCCGGAGTACTACGGACTCCCCAATCGCTGAGCGGCTGCCCGCAACCTGGATTTCGCCCCAGTCACCACCGCCCTGTCCGGGCGGCCGAAAGGAAGTGCATCCAATGCGGATCTACGGCGCGTACACACGCGGCATCGACGGACACCTGTTCATGGTGTCCGCCGCCCCCAACCGAGCCGGACGACTCCACGTCGCCGGCGTCAGCGACACCGAAGCGCAGCAAACCGCCACCACCGTCACCCACGCCCTGAAGCGGCTCGGTATCGGCGAGGTCGGCGCCGACGTGCGCCTCATGCCCGCCGGCACCGGAGATCCGCCCCTGGCCACCGGCCGGTACTCGGGCACGCTCGAACTGCCGATCGCGCTGGCCCTGCTCGCCGTGGCCGGCAAGCTCCCGGTGGACCGAATCGCGGATGTCGTCGCCGTCGGCGGCCTCGCCCCCTACGGCGCGAACGACGGGGCCGGCGTGAGGTGCACCGGCGCCGGCGGCACGACCTCCATCGCCCACGCCGCGGAGGCGCGCGGCCTCCGGCTGATCGTCGCCGAGGACCAGGCTGCAGCCGCCAGCGCCGAGTGCCGCGAGACGATCGGCGCCGTGTCGCTCGAGGAGCTCGTGGCCGGGCTCTCCGGCGATCAAGACGGCAAACCGCTCCCGCCTCGAACGACCGCCCCGAAGCGGCGCGATCCGGGAGCATGGCCCATCACCGAGGGGAACCTGCGCGCGCTCGAGATCGCGTGCGCGGGGTGGCACAACATCCACATCGTAGGCCCCGACGGACATTCCCTCCCGCAGTACGGCCACATCGCGCAGGCCCTCCTGTCCGACCTCGCCGGCGAAGCCGTGCGCGAGACGACCAGTATCCACGGCGTCGCGGGCATCATGGCGCCGTGGACCGCGCGAATTACCGAGCCCCCGCTCCGGATCCCGCACTACACCATCTCGCGCGGCGCGATCGCCGGCAGCCGGGGCCGCCCCGGCGAGGTGAACCTCGCGCACAACGGCATCCTCGTCATTGACCAGCCGACGGAGTTCGACCGCGACACGACCGACGCTCTCGCCGCCGTCGCCGAGGACGGCCAGACCGTCACTTATCGCTACACCCCGGTCGAGCACTCGATCCGGATGCCGGCCCGGTTCCGCCTCATGGTGACCTCCCGGCCGGACGAGATCGACACCCGGCGCCACCGCGCCGCCGGCCTACTCGAACTCTGCGACATCGAGATCACCGGCGGCATGCAGACCGACACCGCGATGCCCCCCGAACGGCTGCAGGCCGGCCGGGAGCGGGTCGACCGGGCGGCGGCGATCCTCGGGGACGCGCCCCCGCGCCTCGTCGGCGGCCGGACGGCGTACCTCACTGCGAGCCGGCGCATCCGGGTCGTCGCCCAGACGGTCGCGGCGCTCGACGGGCGCCGGCAGATCGAGAGCGAGGACCTCGCCGAAGCCGAACGCCTCATCTACCGCGGCGATCGCGGATGACACCGACACCGGCCAGACCGACTAACCTCGAGCGGCGGGCACGCGCCCGCCTTCGAGAAAGGTAAGGAACACCCGTGACGACCACACGATCCCAGCCCCCCGCCGGCCGCCACGTGCGGCGGCTCCAACGCCTCCAAGAGATCGTCGAGACACTGCCGGCCTACTCGGGCGAACTCGGGGACGGTGTCCAGCACCTGCCGGAGGAACAACTCCTCGAGCGAAACCCGACCCAACCGGCCCCACGCATCGACGCCCTCAACATGGCGACCCTCTACGGCGAACGCACTGACGGCTGCCTGGCCGCTCTCACGATCCTCGCGTATCCGGAGGAGGCCGCCGAGGTCCGCTCGCGGATCGCACGCGAGCGGACCGTGTCGGAACACATCATCAGCATGTTCGATGTCGCCACGCGCGTCCTCGGCCTCGACGAACAGACCCGCGACGCCCTGTTCTTCGGGCTCGGCACCAACTTGACGGAGGACTTCGCCAAGATCCCGAAACGCGCGGTGCTGGCGGCGCTGGACCAGGCGATCGCCGGGACAAGCGGAACCGCCATCTGGCACGGGACCGACACGCCGGCCCGGACATGACCGCCGCCCCGCCGCACGTTGGCCTCCGGAAGAGCGGGGCGTCCCAATCGAGAACGGCGACGACCGGGAGCCGGGATCTCGCCGAAGCCGAACGCCCTCTCATACGGCGGCGACCGCAGATGACCGCCCGCCAGGAGCCCCAGTCTCCGATACGCCAGGACCTCCGGCACCAGCACGCCAGCCAGGACACGCTCGCAGACGAGCGCGACGACGCCGAGCGCCACGCCTGGGACGCCCTCGCCCGCTACAAGTTCCAGATGTTCGGCTACTGGTGCGGGATCTGGGTCCACCTCAACCGCCTGTGCGCAACGCCGAAGCCCAACCCTGGAAAGAGCTCGTTGCCGCCGCGCGGCGGCAACGAGCTCTTTCCAGGGTTGGGCTTCGGCGTTGCGCACAGGCGGTTGAGGTGGACCCAGATC
>JAJEFC010000086.1 GCA_022820675.1 Vicinamibacteria bacterium
GTCGGGCGGCGGCCCGAGAGAGGCGGACCGAGCCCTCACCGAACGCTGTCACCCCTCAAAACGCACTGACGAGGGAGTGTCCACGGGCATAAACCCTTATGAATGAGTGAGATAGCAACCTACGGAAAAGAGCCGCACCCAGTCGTGGTTGGGTCCACCTCCCGCGGGAGTTTTCCGGCGAGTTCCGCCGCGCCGTCCTCCGGATCCACTTGGCTAATTTCCTGCTTGAGCGAATCGAGTGGCCGCCGGGTCGCCGGGTCATCGCCGTAGTTCATGCCCCGTTTGACGGCTTCCGACCCCACGTACAGCCGGCCGTCATCGTCGATCCAGACACACGAGCTGACCTCGTACAGGGACTCGTCGGGATCTTCGTCGCCTGCGCCTATCGGCAACGGTTCAAGCAGTGGATCCTCCTCGTGGTCGGTGGCGGCGAACGCCTTCGACTTGGCGGTGCCGAAGTCGAGACAGAGCACCCACTCCGGCGGCGGTGAGTGGTGGGAATGTAGAGCCTTGAGGTTCAACTCGAGGGCCGGAGGCGGCGTCTCCTCACCGTCCGCCTTCGGTGGCTCCACGGCCTCGGGCGGTTCCACGGGCTCGGTCGGTCGCACCGCCTCTCCCGGCTCCATCGTCGGTTCGACTGCCGGGTTCGTCGCGCCGCCTGCGACCAGCACTTCACGCAACGCTTCGCGTTCGGCATCGGACACGATACCGCGAAACTGGGGCCGGTCGGCCGCCGCATCAGCATCGAGCCGAGCGAGCAGGTTAGCCAGCAACAAGGCGGCTTCGCGAGTCGGGCGGCCGGTCGGCGGTGTGTCGTCGGTCATCGGTTCCTCGAAATCAATCGCTGTCCGGCCATGGGCGGCTCCCTGTGGGACGCCGATACGAACAAAGCCATCAGGCCGAGGCCCCGTCCGCCTGTTCCCGCCGATCGCCGACCGGCTCGACGGCGGCCTTCAGGACGACCCGCGGCACACCGTCCTCGCTGATGCGCTCCACCACCGGAGTCAGCAGGCGCACGCGCCGGCTGCGGACGCCGGCGTCGAGCCGGTGTTCGACCGGCGAGTACTCGACTTCGTCGCCCACCGTTCCGCGCAAACGCAGGGACCGCCACTTCAGCGCTAGGCTCAGCTTGTTGGCCATGGCCCCCACCAGCCCGGCCAACCGCGACAAGGCCCGCTCTTGCTGCGGCAGCACGATGGAAACCTCGGGCAGCACGTCCGACCGGACCCGGTCCGCGGCCCGGGTGAGTCGCGCCATCGCGACGAGCAGTTCGGCTAGCACCTCGTCGATGGAGCGCTCCTGGCTCTCGACCGCGCTGGCTATCGACTGCCGCTTCGACACGCCAGCCAGCCAGTCCCGCACGTCATCAGGAATGCCGGGGCGCTCGATCGCCATCTTGCTGCAGATCGCATCTGCCTCCTCTCGCGAGCCTCCTACCGTCACCAGCGCGCGACGGAGCCGGTCGTCTGTCTTGCCGGCGCCGGCCAGGAGCAGGAGCGACTGCTGCACGTCATGGCTGACACGCAAGAGCGCCTTTGAGGACACGCACATCTCTTGCCACTCGTGCGCGGCGAACCACTCGCTCACCACGGTCAACGCCTCGTACGTCTTGTCCCTGCCGCCGTGTGAGAAATCGAGCCGGACGATCGCATGCGTGAGGACGGCCACCTGTTCCACGACGCCTGCCCGCACGGTCGCCGACTCAGGTCGACCGACGGCGCGAAACCCTCGATCCAGGAGCTGGCTCATTTCCCGTCCGGCGTTCTCACCTACCGGCTTCTCGGCCCCCGCGAGTACGGCCGTCAATGCGCTGAACACACGACTCAACCGCCGTCCCAGGCTGTCACCGGGCTTCTTCGTCTCGAACCTGATGGCCAGGAGCGCCTTCCGCAAGACCGAGAGTGCTTCCGCAACATCGCCCGCTAGTGCAACCACGCCCTGGACACACTCTCTCCGAGCGGCTTCGCCCGACTCCTCGCGCGCCGCGGCCTCGGCCAGCACGTCGAGACGCCAGGCGGAAGGCACGACACGCCACGACTTCGCGGCGTACAGCCGATCGTCGACATCGGGAAGTTCGTGCAGACTCGACAACGGCCGGGCGGCGGCGTCTCGCATCATCGACTTGACGGCGCCCCTGATCGACGGCGCCGATGCGGCGGCACGCTGCAGCGTGGCCAGAGCGAGCAGACGGTCCCGGTCCTCGGCACCATCCCGCACAGAACTGGCAAGCCGTTCGAGACCACGGCGGAACGACTCGTCGGTCACCACTCCGTGGAGTCGCCTAGTCTTGATGAGATCGACGAGGACGGCACGCCGAGATGACGTCTCCGCCGCGTCGGCGAACGTGGACAACGACTCGGATGTGGTCACTGGCGGCCCCTTCCCCCGAACATACCTCTCAATTTACCGTACCGGCGCGGGTCATCCTCTCGAAGCAGAGTCTTCCCGCTCGTAGCGGCGTCTCCCGCGTACCCGTGTACACTGGCGCCGGATGCCCGACCACGCGCCACGCCCCACCGAAGAGCTCTGCGACCTGACAGCGCGCCGCCTGGCAGCGTTGATCCGCAACCGCTCGGTATCGGCTCGCGAGGTGATGGAGGCGCACCTCGCCCGCTACGAGCGGTGCAACCCACTCGTCAACGCCATCGTGACCTGCGTGGCCGACGCCGCCCTCGACGCGGCCGACGCCGCCGACGCGGCCCTCGCGGCGGGCCGCGAGCCCGGCCTGCTGCACGGCCTCCCCGTCGCCCACAAGGACCTCTTCGTCACCGCCGGCATCCGGACCACGTTCGGCAGCCGCGCCTTCGAGCACCACGTGCCCGACGAGACCGCCCTCATCGTCGAACGGGAGCGGCAGGCGGGCGCCATCACCGTCGGCAAGACCAACACGCCGGAGCTGGGGGCCGGCTCGCAGACCTTCAACGAGGTGTTCGGGGCGACCCGCAACCCCTGGCATCTGTCGAAGACGTGCGGAGGCAGCAGCGGCGGGGCTGCCGTCGCCCTCGCCACCGGCATGGTGCCCATTGCCGACGGCAGCGACTTCGGGGGCTCGCTGCGCAACCCCGCCAGCTTCTGCAACGTCGTCGGGTTCCGCCCCTCGTCGGGCCGGGTGCCGCGCTGGCCCAGCGCCGCCCCGTGGTTCTCGTTCCACGTCCACGGGCCGATGGCCCGCACCGTGGCCGACGCCGCCCTGGTCTTCGACGCCGTCGCCGGCCCCGACCCGCGGGCGCCGCTGTCGCTGACGGTGCCGCCCGTCGCCACCCGCGACGCCCTCGGGCGCGACCTCGCCGGCGTCCGCATCGGCTGGTCGCCCGACCTCGGCGTCCTCCCGGTGGAGCCCGAGGTGCTGGCCGTCCTCGACGGCGGCCGGGCCGTCCTCGAGGATCTCGGATGCGCCACCGACGAGAGCGCTCCCGACCTCGACGGCGCCCACGAGGTCTTCACGACCTGGCGGGCCTGGTACTTCGACCTCGCGTTCGGCCCCATCCTCGACCGCCATCCCGGCGTCCTCAAGGACACCGTGGTCTGGAACATCGAGGCCGGCCGCGCCCTCCGGGGCCCCCAGCTCGCCGAGGCCGAACGCCGGCGCGCCGTTCTCCACCGCCGCCTCCGCGCCTGGTTCGCCGGGCACGACTTCCTGGCGACGACGGTGGCCCAGGTCGCGCCGTTCGACGTCGACCAGCCGTACGTGTCGGAGATCGCCGGCCAGGCCCTGCCCACCTACCTCGACTGGATGAAGTCGTGCTACCTCGTCAGCGCGACCGGCCTCCCCGCCATCTCGGTGCCTTGCGGGTTCACGCCGGCTGGCCTGCCGGTGGGGCTGCAGATCGTCGGCCGCCCCTGCGACGATCTCGGCGTGCTGCAGGTCGCACACGCCTTCGAGCAGGCCACCGACTGCCGGCGACGCCGGCCGCCGGTCTTGGCGACAGTCTGAGCCGGGGTATCCGCGATGGTGCCGATGACCACGTCGCGCAGAGCCACGCGGCGTGTGTTACTCTTCTCTCATGGAGGGCGTCGCCACCTGGATAACGCCAGCCCTGCTGATCGGGCTGTTCGCGTGGCTGCGGTTCGACATGCGCGAGCAGCGCCGCGAGGCCCGGGATGAGGTCCGTGGACTGGGCAAGCGCTTCGACGACATGCACAAGCGTTTCGACGACGTGCACAAGCGCTTCGACCAGGTCCACAGAGAGCTGGGCGACTTGCGAGAGCGCATGGCCCGGCTCGAGGGTGCGCTCGACGGCTTCCTCGCGGGTCGCCGTGATCGGGACGTAGCCTGATACCCTCCTCCCACTGAAGATCCGCCGCCCACAACGACCCTCCGACCCGCGAGTCCGCCGCGACGCACCGAGGCGCCGCGACACGGGCCGCTTCCCCATCGACGCCAACCGGTCCCAGCAGGCTACGCCGGTCCGCGCGGAGGCGCCGCGACAACCGGCCGCTTCTCCATTGACACGGCGACGACGGTGTTACAACGTACGGACAGCGGAGCCTTGCGACGGGCTTCAGGGGAACGGACGACAGGTCTGGCGACTCGCGCATCGATCGCGGCACGGGCCGACGTCGTCCGCGCGCAACGGGGGACGAGACGATGCAAACGCGACTGATACGCGGTATCGGCGGCATGCCGGCGCTCATGGCCGCGCTGGTCATCATGGCCACCACGGCCCTCTGGCTCGGGGCGGCGGCGACCGCTCAGGGGCCGCTCGACGCCGACGACATCGGCGGGGTCGTGCGGAGCCCGAGCGGGCCCGAGGCGGGGGTGTGGGTGATCGCCGAGACCGACGACTTCGACACCAGGTTCCGCAAGATCGTGGTCACCGACGACGCCGGGCGCTACGTGCTGCCGGACCTGCCCGGCGCCGGTTACGACGTCTGGGTCCGCGGCTACGGCCTCCGCGACTCCGAGCCGGTCGCCGCGCGGCCGGGCGACTCGCTCGACCTCGACGCGGTCCCCGCCGCCGACGCGCGCGAGGCGGCACAGGTCTACCCCGCCAACTACTGGTACTCGCTGGTGGAGGTGCCGGCCGAGGACGAGTTCCCCGGCACGGGCGACGCCGGCAACGGCATCTCGCCGGCCATGCGCCACCAGGCGGCCTGGATCGACGGCCTGAAGCAGGGCTGCCAGCTCTGCCACCAGCTCGGGAACCTGGCGACCCGCGAGGTGCTGAACCCCGGCGACTTCGACTCGACCGAGGCGGCGTGGGCGCATCGGGTGCGGGTCGGGCAGCGCGGCGCCCTGATGGACGGCTACCTGCGCCGCTTCGGGGCGGAGCGCGCCGTCGCCATGTACGCCGACTGGACCGACCGCATCATGGCCGGCGAGGTGCCCCCGGCGCCGCCGCGCCCGCGGGGGCGCGAGCGCAACGTGGTGCTGACCCTGTGGGAGTGGGGCGGCCCGACCGGCTACATCCACGACGAGATCGCGACCGACAAGCGGAACCCGACGGTCAACGCCGGCGGCCCCGTCTACGGCGTCGAGTTCGCCAACGACAAGCTGGTGTGGGTGGACCCGCGCACGAACGAGGCGCGCGAGGTGGTGCTTCCGGTGCGCGACACCCCCGGCGAGGGCGACTTCCGGTCGTACATCGACCAGGAGAACCTGGAGCCCTCCCTCTACTGGGGCGACGAGCTCATCTGGAACAACCCGGGCAACCCGCACAACCCGATGATGGACGCACAGGGGCGGGTGTGGATGACCCACCAGATACGCGGGCCCGGCAACCCCGCGTGGTGCCGCGAGGGCTCGGACAACCCCTATGCGCAGCACTATCCGCTGAACCGGGCCGCGCGCCACGTCGCCTGGTACGATCCGGCGACGGAGCACGTCGAGCTCATCGACACCTGCTTCAACACCCACCACCTGCAGTTCGGCTACGAGGACGGCGAGCGCCTGTACCTGAGCTCGGTCGGCCCCGTCATCGGCTGGCTCGACGTCGACGTCTACGAGGAGACCGGCGACGCGCAGGCCGCGCAGGGCTGGTGCCCGATCGTCGTCGACACCAACGGCGACGGCCGCATCACCGAGTGGGTGGGCCGCGCCGACGACCTCGACCCCGCCCTCGACAAGGAGATGGGCGGCGGGTGGTACGGCATCGTCCCCGACCCGACCGCGGACAGCGTGGTGTGGGCCGCCTCGGGAGGCGTGCCCGGGCAGATCGTGCGGCTCGAGCTGGGCGACGACCCGCCCGAGACGTGCATCGCCGAGTACTATCAGCCTCCGTTCGACAACCCCGACGCGCCGATCCAGGGGTTCTCGCCGCGCGGCATCGACATCGGCACCGACGGCATCGTGTGGACCGCCCTGTCGGGCAGCGGGCACATGGCCAGCTTCGACCGCAGCCGCTGCGACGTGCGGAACGGGCCCACCGCCACCGGGCAGCACTGCCCCCAGGGGTGGACCCTGCACGCGACCCCGGGACCCCAGATGAAGGGGGTCACGACCCACGGGAGCGCCGACTTCCACTACTACAACTGGGTCGACCAGCACGACACGCTGGGGCTCGGGCCCAACGTGCCCATCGCCACCGGCAGCACGTCCGACTCGCTGCTCGCGTTCCTCCCCGACGAGGAGGAGTTCGTGATCCTCCGCGTGCCGTACCCGATGGGCTTCTACTCGCGGGGCATGGACGGCCGCATCGACGACCCCGACGCGGGGTGGAAGGGCCGCGCGGTCTGGGCCGACTACGGCACCAACGCGGTCTGGCACTCGGAGGGCGGCAAGAACACGCAGGGGAACCTGGTGAAGTTCCAGATTCGCCCCGACCCGCTGGCGCACTAGACCCGGCGATGGCTGCAAGGCGGCTTCGCGGCCGCCTTGCGGCACCACCACCCCAACCCGACCCGCCGGTCATCCCCGTGGATGAATCTCAGGCATGCGGCGCGCCGTATACGCCCGCGCCCGCCCGGGACGACCTGGCCCTCGTCCTCGTCGGCGGGGGCGCCCGCGCCGCCTATCAGGTCGGGTTCCTGGGAGAGCTGATCCGGCGCCACCCGACGGCGCGGTTCCCGATTCTCGTGGGCACGTCGGCCGGCGCCATCAACGCGACCTGCCTGGCGGCGCGGGAGGGGTCGCTGGCCGAGGCCATCGGCGACCTCGTCGAGCACTGGCGGGGCCAGCGGGTGGACCGCGTGTTCCGCGTCGACACCGGCTCGCTCGCCGGCCTCGTCGCGCGCTGGAGCGTCCGGCTGTTGTCGGGCGGCGCCACCTTCGCGCCGCGGGTGCGGGGGCTGCTCGACACCGCCCCCCTCCGCGCCTCCCTGCACGAACGGCTCAGGCCGAACCGCAAGGGCGAGATCGCGGGCATCGCCCGTAACCTCGAGGCGGGCCGGCTGCGGTCGCTCGCCATCTCCACCAGCAGCTACAGCACCGGGCAGTCGGTGATCTGGGTGCAGGGCGGCGATCTCGAGGACTGGAACCGCCCCTACCGGCGCGGCCGCCGCGTCGCCATCACCGTCGAGCACGTCATGGCCTCGGCCGCCCTGCCCCTCTTCTTCCCCGCCGTCCGGCTCGACGACGGCTGGCACGGCGACGGCGGCATCCGGATGATGGCCCCCTGCTCGGCCCCCATCCACCTCGGCGCCCGGCGCATCCTCGCCGTCTCGAACCGCCACCGCGCCATCACGCAGGAGGTGAGCCGGCCCGTCATCCACGACTACCCGCCACCCGCCCAGATCGGCGGACAGCTCCTCAACGCGATGTTCCTCGACGACCTCGACCACGACGGGCTGGCCCTGCAGCGCCTGAACTCGCTGGTCCGGGACCTGCCTCCCCACCGCCGGCAGGGCCTGCATCCCGTCGAGCTCGTCGTCATCCGCCCGTCGGAGGATCTCGGCCGGCTGTCCCTCGAGTTCGAGCCGCAGCTCCCGCGGGCGTTCCGCTACATGACCCGCGGCCTCGGGTCGCGCGAGACGACGAGCCCCGACCTGCTGAGCCTGCTGATGTTCCAGCCCGACTACATCCACCGGCTGCTGGAGATCGGCGCCGCCGACGCGGTGGCCGCGGGCGGGCGGCTCGCGGCGCTGCTGGCCCCCGAGGCGGAGGCTTACAGCGATCGAACCGAGCGGCGGACGAGCCGATGAGGCCGGCTGCGCCCTCGGCGGTTTGCCGCCGCCTTCCGAAAGAAGTATATAATCGGGATTATATAGACGCTGAGGTCAACGAAATGCTCTCCTTCAAGGTAACGACCGTGGGTGCATCCTCGGGCTTCATTCTCACCCGGGAAGCGATGGCGCGGCTCGGGGTAAGAAGGGGCGACAAGGTCTATCTGACCGAGGCTCCGGGGGGCGGCTATCGTTTGACCCCCTACGACCCGGACTTCGGACGCCAGATGGCGCTCGCCGAGGACATCATGCACGACGACCGCGAAGTGCTGCGGGCGCTGGCCAAGTGAACGCCACGCCTCTGGATGCGTGGCGCTGGGATTGACCTGCGCGTGTTACTGGCGATTCACGACCGTCAGCTCGCCGAGCACGGCGGAGCCGACGGCATTCGCGATCTCGGAACGATCGGGGCCGCACTGGCGCGCCCGAGGAACAGAGACGCATACGGAGGCGGATCCCGACGCCGCAGCGCTGGCGGCGGCCTACGCGTACGGTCTCGCGAAGCACCACGGCTTCGTCGACGGCAACAAGCGTACGGCCTGGGTGGCGGCGCGGTTGTTCCTGGCCGACAACGGGCAGGTTCTGACATTCGATCCCCGGGACGCCATCCGAATCATGGAGGGCGTCGCGAGCGGTCACATCGACGATCCGGCGTTCAGCCGACGTGTACTCGGTCTCGATCCGGAGGACGGATAGGGACTCGTGCGTTGAAGCTCCTGACACATGACCGGCGACTCGTCGGGCATCCGCTGATGGTGACGCCGTAGCTTGCCGCTGCCGGTGGCACGGCAACCGCTCCCCGCGCCTCGCACCCGCCTCGAGTCCCTTTCGCGCCACTCACGCGAGTTCGGTCTCGAACGTGACGATGTCGCGCGATTCGGCGCCGATCTCCACGCCTATCAGGTGGATCGCGCACCCGGGAGCGCGGTACTTGTCCGCGTAGCCGCGCTCCTTCAGTTGCGCCAGCGCCGGGCCGGTCCTCGCGGGAGAGCTCCCCCTCGCGCTGGCCGCCCGAACGCTCGCCGACGGCTCGGCCATCTTGAACTCGAACAGGTAGACGTGCGTCCCGAGCCGCACCGCCAGATCCAGCCGCCCGCGTCTGGTGGCGTCCTCCGCCGCCACGTCCAGTCCCAGCGCGGCGAAGTGCGCGTAGAACACGCTCGCCCAGTAGCCTTCGTAACGGGCGATCTCGTTCCGGCGATGCCAGTCGTGCGGAATGCCGGCCAGCAGCGCCCGCAACGGCGCTTCCACCCCCGCCGCGTCGCCCGCCGCCAGCACGTCGTACAGCCGGGCGGCGTGGCGCTCCCGCCTCGGGTCCGGCGCCAACCGGTCCAGCAGGCTCTCGCTCAGCCCCTGCCGGACCTCCCGGTTCGGGTACGCCAGGCGGTACACGGTGCGTCCGCCGCGCCGCTCCTCGCCGCGGATGGTGAGGTAGCCGGTCTGGAACAGCAGCGCCTCGGGCGCGATGGCGTCCACGTCGAATTCCGACAGCAGGGCCTCGCTGGCGTGGACGTCGTCGAGGTCCGGAGCGGCGACGCCCCGCCGGATCAGGGTGTCGACCAGGAACCTCGGGGTGCCGGTCTCGAACCAGTGGGCCTCGAACCGGCGGCTGCGGAACAGCTTCAACAGGCCGAACGGGTTGTAGACCTTCTCCTCTCCCAGCCAGCCGTAGCCGTCGTACCAGGCGCGAATCTCGTCCCGGTCGAGGCCCGGCAACTCCGGCGCGAAGACCCTGTCCAGATCCGCGTCGGTGTAGCCGCAGATGGCCGAGTAGTCCGGGTCGAGGGTGAGGTCGACGAGGTTGTTCAGCCCGGAGAACAGACTGACCTTGCTGAACCGGCTCACCCCGGTGATGAACGACAGCTCCACGTGCGCGTCACAGTCCTTGAGCGTGCCGTACAACCCGCGCAGGTCGTCGCGGTTGGCCTTCGCCCGTTCCGGCTCGTCCAGCGCGTCCAGGATCGGCTTGTCGTACTCGTCCACCAGCACCACCACGCGCCGGCCGGTCCGCCGGTGCAGCGTCTCCAGCAGGGCGGCGAACCGTCCCGGCACTGAGTCGTAGCCGGACGGCTCCGGCAGGCGCCCGCGCACGGCGTCGAGCAGGCGCCCAAGCGGCCCCGGCGCCGCTCGGCGTTCCGCCGCGTCGAGCTGCCGGAGGGCGCTCGCCCGCAGCTCGTCGGGCCGCTTGAAGTTGCCGGCGCCGAAGCTCAGCCGCACCACTGGATGACGCCGCGACCAGTCCCACGCGTCGTGGACGGCGAGGCCTCGGAACAGCCCCTCGGCCCCCTCGTACAGCTCCTTGAGCGTGTCGACGAACAGACTCTTGCCGAACCGCCGGGGGCGCGACAGGAAGTAGTGCTTGCCGGCGTCGTCCGCCAGCCGCCGGGCATAGGGGGTCTTGTCGACGTAGTAGCAGCCCTCGTCCCGGATCTCGCGGAACGTCTGGATGCCGACAGGGAGCCTGCGCCTGTCCATGAGGAGAACTCACGCCCGGGCTGTGCGGGGAATGCTCAGCCGCAACGCTGGCGCCACCCTGGCGGCGCACGCCTGCCGACGCCTGCCACTCGACCGCCGCACCGCGCTACACTGGTTGGTACGGGAGGGCTCCATGGGCCGCATCAACGTCGAGACCACGATAGAGAACGGCACCGACGCCGCCTTCAGTATCCGCTGTGACGCCCTGGTCGACACCGGGGCCGCGTATCTGACGTTGCCGAACGCCTGGCGCGATCGCCTCGGTGGGCTGACGCGGCTCGCTACCGTCGACGTGCAAGTCGCGAATCAGACCGTGGTCAGCGGCGAAATCTGCGGGCCGGTCCTCTTGCGCATGGAGCGGTTCCGGCCGGTCCTGGCCGAGGTGCTGTTCATCGACAAGAACCCGACCGACGGGCGGTACGAGCCGCTGATTGGCTACATTCCGCTCGAGCAGGCCCAGGCCGTCGTCGATCTGGTGGGCCACCGCCTCGTCAAGGTGAATCTGGTCGATCTCAAGTGACCCCGACCAGCGTGCGGCCCAGCAGCGAAGTACCGGCGCCCGCAGACTGAACGGCCCGGCACTGATCGGGGTGCCCGCATTTCGGCCGCGTTACCGTCCGGCCGGCCGGCAATCCAGGCTATCGGTGGGGACCATTCGGTCCCGCCGTTCTTCCCTTCGATGCGTCGCCCGCACCATCCGGTCCGACAACCCGACGGTCTGGAATGCTCCGCTCCCGTCCATTGAGCCCGTGCCACCTACCGCGCAACCTCCCCGCTCGCCGACCCGAGAATCGGCCGGCCCGGAAAGGTCTCTTCCACGAGATCCCCGTCCCGGACCACGAATGTCCCGCCCACCAGCACGTGGCGGATGCCGTCCGAGTAGCGGTCGGGCGCATCATAGGTCGCCCGGTCGATGACCGTCTCCGGGTCGAACAGCGTGAGGTCGGCGTCGGCGCCGGCCTGGACGCGGCCCTTCGCGGCCATCTGCGGGGTCACCTGCTCCAGCCTTTGCGCCGGCAGCAGAGTCATCTTGCGCAGGGCGTCCATCAGCGACAGGGCGCCGCGGTCGCGGACGTAGTGGCCGAGGATGCGGGCGAAGGTGCCGGCGCCGCGGGGGTGGGAGCGGCCCTCGGTGAAGGGGATGCCGTCGCTGGCCGCGATGACGTCGGGCTGAGCGACGATCCACTCGTTCGTGGTCTCGGAGCGGCCGTGGGTGATGACCCAGCCGCCCTGCTCCCGGTAGCGGCCGAACGACTCCTCGGTCAGCCGCTCGCCGGTCTCGACCCACTGCAGGCGGGCGTAGTAGTCGGGCGACCGGCCCCGCCACCCGTCGAACAGGGCCGACTCGATGAGGCTCGCGCTGGCCGTGTAGGGGTAGGCCTCGGTGGTCACGTCGACGCCGCGCGCCTGCGCCCCCCGAATCAGCTCGAGGGCGGCCGGCGCCGACTCGCCGGCGCTGCTGTTCATGTGCACGACGTGCAGGGCGGCGCCGGTGGCGGCGGCGTTGGCGATGGCCTCCTGGAACGGGGCGATGGCCTCGCGGCTCGCGAACGCGCCGGACGACCGGAGGTGGATGAACACCGGCGCCCCGCGCTCCGCCGCCGCCGCGAACAGGCGCCAGATCTCCTCGTGGCTCGCCCCCGGCGTGTAGGCGACGCCGAAACCGAAGCCGAGGGCGCCCTGGTCGAGCCCCGCCTGCATCAGGCGGGCCACCCGGCGCACCTCCTCCTCGGAGGCCTCCTCGTAGAGGTAGGCGCCGCCGCGCCCGAGGGTGAAGGTGCCCTCGTCGTTGCGCGCCGTCACCGCCGCGCCGAACGCCTCGCGGCGGGCGCCCTGGTGGCTCACCGTCGCCCCGTAGTTGATCAGCGCCCGCCCCTCGCGCTCGGCGTACCAGGCGTCGACGGGATAGACGCCGATCTCCAGCTCCATCGCGGTGGTGACGCCGTCGCGGGCCTGGTAGCGCTGGCTCACCGGGTCCTGGCCGTGGGCGTGGAGGTCGACGAACCCCGGGGCGACGACGAGGCCGGTCGCATCGAGGACCTCGCGCGCCTCGGGCCGCTCGTCGCCGACGGCGACGATGACCCCGTCGCGCACGGCGACGTTGGCCACCGCGTCCAGACCACTCTCGGGGTCCATGACCCGCCCGCCCGTCACGAGCAGGTCCACCGGCCCGGACTGGGCGCCGCCGCCGCACGCCGCCAAGGCCCCGGTGCCCACGCCGCACACCGCCGCGAGGCACCACGCGGCGGCCAGCGCCGCCCGCCGTCCCGCTCGCCGCCCTTGCGAGTTGCATCCGGTCATGGTGGGTTCCTCCGTTCACGCCCGGCAACCGCCGTTGGATCTCCGCACGACCCTTCGGCGCAGCCCCCCGGCGACGAGCCGGCGCCGCCGCTACGACCCAGACCCCTTTGACGCGCACCTCCAACGGTGCGGCCTGATCACGCCGCCGGGATCGTTGTCAGCCTGCCAGGCTTCACCCGACGCAGCCCTTCCTCTTCGGTCTCCCGCCAGGAACAGTGATCGACATGGGTTGCCGACTGCACCCAAGGCACCCCATTCCCGGAGATGGGGCCCGCCGCACGTGGCAAGCAGTGCTCGTCAACAGTTTCGTCAGCGTCCTCGAGGTGATTCCCGTCACCGTCCTCACCACAGCCCGAGGATCTTCCACCACAGCAGACCCACCGGGATCCAGATGGCCAGGTTCGCCACCGACGCGTGGAAGCCGACCCGCCACCAGTCCTTCAGGCTGACGTAGCCCTCGACGAAGATGATCGGCGACGTCGTCGTCCCGTAGTGGGTCAGCCCCGCCGTCAGGTTGTTGATGAACACGAGGCTGTAGACCACCACCGGGGCCGGCGCCCCCACCCCGACGAGCAGGGCCAGGAACGGCGGGTACATGGCGAGCGCGTGGACGGTCGTGCTCGCGAAGAAGTAGTGCGCGTAGAAGTAGATGACGAGGGCCGCGACGAAGACGACGGGCCACGGTACGCCCGTGAACCACGAGCCGAACCACTCGGCGAAGAGGGTCGCGACGCCGGTGTCGTTCAGCACCCCGCCCATCATCAGGAGGCCGCCGTACCACACGAAGATGTCCCAGGCGGAGCGTTCCGAGAGGGCGCTGTCCCAGGTCAGGGCCTGGGTCGTGAAGAGCACCGCGATGCCGAGGAGCGCGACCAGGGTCGGCGAGAGCCAGCTCACGTAGGACGAGAGAACCCAGAAGCCGATGAGCCCGACGAAAACCGTCCCCACCACCGCCTCGCGGCCGCGGATGGGGCCGAGCTCGGCGAGCTGACCGTCGGCGAACTCGGCGGCGGCCGGGGTCTTCTTGAGCGACGGCGGCATCACCCGGTAGACCAGCCACGGCACGACGGCGCTGGCCACGAGCCCGGGCAGGAGGCCCGCCGTGAACCAGCTCGCCCACGTGATGGTCACCCCGGCGTACTCCGCCGCCAGCTCCCCCAGAAGGAGGTTGGCGGCGCTGCTGTAGTAGAACATCGCCGACGCGATGACGCTGCCCTGGTACAGGCAGGTCATCAGGAACGTGCCGAGGATGGCCGACGACGGACCGGGATGCGACTTGTAGAGGCTGCTGATGCTGCGGGCGATGGGGAACACGATGCTCGCCGACCGCGCGGTGATCGACGGCACCCCGGTGGCGAGGGTGAGGTCGGTCAGGTGCATGGCGTAGCCGAGCCCGAGCGACGTGCGTCCGATGGCCCGGATGAACCACAGGGCGATGCGGCGGGCGAGCCCCGAGTCGCGCAGGGCGCGAGACATGAGCATGGCCATCAGCACCATCCACACCGTCGGCGCCGAATAGCCGCTCAACGCCCGGTCCATGGGCAGGCCGCCGAGGACGATCATGCCGGCGATGCCCACCAGCACGACCTGCGAGCCGGGCATGGGCTGCAGCATCAGGCCGGCGATGGTGGCGAAGAAGACGCCGACGCGGCGCCAGTCCTGCGCCTCGATCGCCTCGGGCGGCGGCAGTACGTGGGCGATGACGACGTATATCCCGGCCAGCGCCAACAGCCGCCAGGGCCGGACGGGGCGCGCGGGGGGTGCGGCGGCGGGCTCGTCAGCCATGATTGGGCGTCCGGTGACGGCCGGCGGCGAGACCCGGCGTCGAACGGCGCCCGGGGGGCGCCAGTGGATCGCCGAGGCCAGCCCGGAGAGCGTCGCCTACGGCCCCGCTAACCGCCCAACCAACCCTGCCGGGAGCGTGCACCGTTCTACGGCGCAGACTCCTGGTGCCTGACATGGCGCGACGAGGGCGCATATTGGGCATAGGGTGACTGCGGAGCTCAGGGCAGCTTCGCGGAACAACGCGGTCAGGCGGGCCGCATCGCCGGTCGAATGCGGCCGACCTCATGCCCCGGGCCGTCAGGACACCCGCTCCAGCACGGCCGCGAGGCCCTGGCCAACGCCGATACAGAGAGTCACCAGGGCGTAGCGCCCCTGGCACCGGTGGAGCTGGCGGACCGCGGTCAGCGTCAGCCGCGCGCCGGACGCGCCGAGGGGATGGCCGACCGCGATGGCGCCGCCGTTCGGGTTTACGCGGCTGTCGTCCTGGTCGATCTCCAGCGCCTTGAGGCAACCCAACACCTGGGTGGCGAAGGCCTCGTTGATCTCGATGACGTCCATGTCGGCCAGCGACAGCCCCGCCCGCGCCAGCGCCTTGCGGCTCGCCGGTACCGGCCCCAGGCCCATGACCCGCGGCTCGACCCCCGCCGCCGCGGCCGCGACGACGCGGGCGAGCGGCGTCGCC
>JAJEFC010000319.1 GCA_022820675.1 Vicinamibacteria bacterium
GCGCTGGTGGCCCTGGAGACGACGCGCGAGCGGGCGCAGGCCCTGCGGCACCTTGGGACGTTGATCGACCTGCTCAGGGGGCGGGAGGACGACGAGCTGAGGCGCGCCTTCAGCGCGTGGACCAGACAGGCGTTGATGCCGGCGCTGTTCCGGCCTGCCGAGACGGAACCGCTGGCGCAACTGGAGGAGGTACGGACCATGCTGGCCGAAACGGTGCGGGAATGGACGAAGGACTGGGTCGCCCAAGGCCGCGAGGAAGGCCGCGAGGAAGGCCGCGAGGAAGGCCGCGAGGAAGGCCGCGAGGAAGGCCGCGAGGAAGGCCGTGCCGAGGAACGGAGCTTGCTCTGCCGTCAGGCTCGACGGAAGTTCGACGCCGATGCCGCCGCGCAACTGGCCGACGCGCTGGCCGGAGTCGACGACCCGGCACGCCTCGCTCAAGTCGGGGAGTGGATCATCGAGTGTGAAACAGCAGCCGACCTGCTGGCCCAGGTCCTCGACACAGAGGACGGAACCGGCTGACGGCGCGACGGAAGGCGATTACCTCCAAGAGCCGGGCTGAAGCTCGGCGTCGTCCGCGCACTGACCCGACCGTTGCGGCCGGAGCAAGTACCCCGCCGCTGTCAAGCGACATAACCCGGCGAGCCGCCCGCCCGGCCGTCGCCGCAGACGCGGGCGAGCAGGTCGGCCCCCGTCTCACACTCGATGATCCAGTCGCCGACCTGCGCGAGGCGGTCCGGGTCGGCAACGCCGGTCAGCGCCGCCGCCAGCCCCTCGCCCGCGGCGGCGTCGAACTTCCGCGCGGCCAGACGGCACAGCAGCGCCCGGCCCTGCTCGATGCCCTGCACCCGGCCCTGCTCGATGCCCTGCGCCCGGCCCTGCTCCATGCCCTGCGCGAGGCCCTGCTCCAGTCCTTCCTGGCGCCATTGCTGCGGCCACTGGCTCACCCGCTCTTCAAGCGTCATCCTCGCCTCCTCCACCGTGGAGACCGTCGGCGGCGCGTCGCGCGGCGCGAGGCGACGCATCAACCGCTCCAGCCATTTCGCGAACACCGGATCGAGACGCTCCTCTCCCGGCGCCCACCCCCGGCGCTCGAGCGCCGCCGCCACCCGGTGCAGGTCCTCCATCGACCGGCTCTGCTCCAGCGCCGCCACCGCCGCCATCAGGTTGCCCTCGGCAGCATCGTCGCTCCGTACGCGCCGCTCGTCAACAACGACATAGCGTTGCGCCGGCTGATACGGGGCCAGCGAAGGCGGGACCGGCGCGATCAGCTCGCCCACCTCGCGCGCCGCCCGCCACGGCGCCGCCCCGTTGTAGAGCACCACCGGCAGCACCGGGGGCCGGAGGCCGTCGGGCTCCAGAGCCCCGTTGCGAGCCAGCTCCTGGTAGAGCAGGGCGGTGTACTCCAGGATGCGGAGGGCCATGTCGGGGTCGTCCCGGG
The DNA here is from genome assembly GCA_022820675.1 of Vicinamibacteria bacterium. Classification (GTDB taxonomy): domain Bacteria; phylum Acidobacteriota; class Vicinamibacteria; order Vicinamibacterales; family UBA8438; genus JAJEEA01. The sequence goes on from JAJEFC010000319.1 coordinate 1,439, forward strand.
ACTGGAACTCGAGCATCACCAGCAGGTGCAGCCAGGCGCCCCGGCGCCGGACCCGCCAGACGGTGTCGCCGCGGCGTGCGCGCCCCTCGCCGCTGACGAACTCGGCCGAGAGCTTCTCGAGGGTGGAGAAGTCGACGTCGTCGAGCCAGTCGCCCACGACGAAGCCGCGGAGCAGGTCCTCGACGAGGCGGGGGAAGGCGAAGAGGCGCTTGTAATGGTCGTCGTGCATTCGAACCAGCCCCTGCCCCGGGTTCCTTCGCGGGCGGGACCCCGGAACGCCCGTCAGGCCGCCTCCGCCGCCCCAACGGTCTCGCGGGTTGCGAGCGCACCGCGGCTACGGCAGCCGGTCGACGGGGTGCTTCAGAAGCAAGAACGGGGCCAACCTCGGAACGGCCGGCGTGCACGGGAGCGGAAGGATGGGCCGGCGGCCGACGGCGCAAGAACTGCGACCCCGGGGCTGTGCGGGGGTGGCGCGCACGTCAACGGCACGCTGTACACGGGCTTCCAGAACACCGTGGTGCACGTGCGCGACCAGTACGGGGTGGGCGTGGACGACCACCTGCTGGAGTTCTACGAGGACGACCACGACCGCGGCGACCTCGTGGCGCGGCTCTTCCACGAGTCGGCCATCCGCAAGGTGCACAAGTACTCGGACGACGCCTCGTACCGCAGCGTCTACGTCGACTGTACGCGCCTCGCCCGCACCATCGACAAGGTGCACGAAGCCCTGAGCCTCAGCATCACCGCCTACCCCGAGCTCGACGAGCACACCCCGGTGGGGTTCACCACCCTCGGCAGCGGCGGCCGGGGCGGCGTGCGCATTCCCCGCGACGCCATCGGCCGCTTCTTCGCGCCCCACCGCACCGCGCTGGTCACCCTGCAGCTCACCCGGCAGCAGTCGGAGGCGACGTTCCGGTTCCGCGAGCATCGGGCGTGAGAGCGATCCCCGCCCATCGGCTCTCATTCGGTTTCTGGCGTGTCATCGGTAAACGACCTTCGTCGTCGATCAGCGCGACGCGGCTCGGCCGGCGGTCGCTCCAGCGCCAGAGCACCAGATTCACGTCGTCCGAGCCGGCTCCCGGCGCGAAGCTCGGGACGCGCATCCCGACGTAGCCGGCCGCGATCAGTCGATCCGCCAACAGGTGGGATCGAGGAGTGGCTCCGCAGTGCATGTCCCACTCCCAGTTCGGACAGCGCAGCGCATCGTCGGTCACCGCCTGTTCGCGACAGCGCCGTGAATCCAGGGCATCGAAGATCGGTTCGGCGTCGATCTCATACGCGCACAGCAGGTTCGGCTGCATCGGTCGGCGTAGAGAGCCCGCTTCCCGTATGGCGGTCAACGGCGACAGAGAGGTGTAGAAGGCCGGCACACCGATCCGGTTGAACCGTCCGCCGTAGAGGCGCGCCCCCTCTCCCGAGACCGGCGGCCAGGACCAGCGTGGATGGTGGGCGCGGTAGACGATTCCGCGGAACCTCATCACGCAACCGTCATGTCAGGCATATCCGCCGGCCATGATCCGGTCGAGATGAGCGTGTACAGAACGGGCGTGGCCTTCGCGCACGAGTTGATCGGCCGTCTTGCCGCCGAATCCCGGCAACGCTTCCGACCGGAACCAGGCATAGGCGACGAGGGCCGGCGTGCCGGTGTAGTCCTCCACTCGACGGAGGATCTCGACCATCTCGCGCAAGCGGGTCTGCGTCTTCGTGGCGCGGATCCGCGTGGTGCGCGACAGCGCGTCGCGGCTGAGTCCCAGCGTGTCGGCGATCTCGGCCTTCGTCGTGCGCAACGCGCCCGCGATGAGCGCCGGCGAGAGTATGCCGGCATCGTGATCGACGAGTTCCTGAAGTTGCATGGGCTCTCCGGTTCACAAGCAGTGACGGACTACTGTGTGATTTTATGTGGTTTCCGGCGGTCGGTCCAGCGTGACCGTTCCCGACGGGCTCAGACGGCCGCTACTTTCGCCCTTCTGGCCGCCGCCCGCGTCATCACGGCGGCGGCGGCGGCGCCGCAGGGCGGCGTACAATGACGGGTGGACACCGCGCCGTGGGGGACGGACGCGGCGCCCGGCGGTCAACCGTGCGAAGAGAACGGCGTCGCCCCGCGCGGGGCTGGACCGCGCCAAGACCCCACAATGGCCGAGGCGCCGACGTACGACCCGGACTCCCCCGACTACTTCAGGATCCGGTGGGGACCGGCCTGGCGGGAACATGTCGTCCCCGACCCCGAGACCATCGACGCCGCCAGCTCGATCCGCGACCTGGCTCCCGAGGCGGCCGACGACACGCCGCCCGAGGGTCGCGGCTCCCGCAGCCGCGCGCTCTCCTTCCACATCGCGTCGGCGTGCTCCGGATACGCCGTCCAGCCGACGCCGGCCGAGCTGCACGCCGCATTCCATACCACCTCGCCCACTACGCGAACCGAAATGCTCGTGCGGATGTGGATGGACGAGGCGTCCTCCAAGGACTTCTTCGACGCCTGGCTCGACCACTGCTACAGTTGGCGCGAGCTCGCCGCCGCCTGCCGTCGGCACGGCGTGACGAACGCCAGGAACGCGCCCCTCCTGAACCGGTTCGGACCACCGGCGGCAGCCACCGGACAAGACCAATGAAGCCGGACCAGCTTCTGGAGCCGGCAATGAGGCTGTGGAGAAACCACGGCGAGCTCCTGGTCGCCGAGCTCGGAAAGCTCGACTGGACGGGCCGCCCCGCCCGAGACCAGCAGGGCTGCGGCATGCGCGCCGGGCAGATCATCCACGACGCGAGATGGATCGAGGTCGAGATCACGATACGGAACGGCCGGGTCGGGGCGACGACCACGACCACCGCGGGAGACCGCCGGGACCGGCTGGGACCGGATGGGGTCAGCCCGGAAGAGGCCGCCGAACGGCTGGCCGAAGCGGGCATCCTCGACCACCTGCGGTATCACTACAGAGGTGCAGGCTGGACGGTGAAGGACGTGACCGACCGAATCGCACGACAGGTCGACGGCAATGAGCGACTGGTGCGAATTGCCCCAGCCGGCACGCATGGGGCCGCCGAAGACCAGGCAGTGGTTCACCGCCCAATCACCTCTGGAGCCGCCGCGGATCGGCGGTCCCCGGACCGCACTGAATGGAGCCCACCGATAGCGCGCCGGACCCGGGGCACGCCAGGGAGGGGCCGAGTCTCCGGCCGTCGAACCCCGGCCTTCTCGCCGGTGCCGAACCGGACCACTCCGGTGAAACCGCCGTCCGGCCGCTGCGGTGCCTGCCGGTGACGCGCGGTCCGAGCCCAGTGATCTCAACGAGGTGTTAGTTAGTTAGTGGAAGCCCCAGCCGGCGGAGAGCGGCGCCTGCATCGACATCCGCGTGGGGAAAAATGGCGTAGGCCTCCCGGTAGCGGAGGGCGGCGGTGGCTGTATCGCCGGTCAGCTCGGCCAGACGGCCCTGCTCGAAAGGCAGCCTGGCCGCCTCCCGCTTGCTCAGCGCGCGGTCGTGCAGCGCCTCGGCCCGCGCGAGCCAGACGGCGACGCGATCGGCATGGCCGGTGGGGTCGTTGTCGAGCACCGTTTCCGCCATGCCGAGCAGGCAGGGGTAGCAGTCCTCGGCGCGTTCCAGCGACTTGGCCATGGGCTCGAGCCACCGCGGTCCCCCCAGGACGCTCAGCCCGAGGTAGTTCCCGAAGCGGTTCAGCAGTCCGCCGCGCCGCGACCGTTCCCAGACGTCGACCGGCTGCCGCTCGAGCAGCTCGCGGAAGTGGCGCTCCCCGCGGGGGTCGCGGGTCAGATTGGCGGTTAGCGCACTGCCCTCTCCCAGCACCTCCAGCACGAAACCGCGATGCCCGTAGCCCCGGTCCTCTGGAAAGATGTCGTAGTCGGGAAGCAGGAACACCGGCCTTTCGGCGGCGTCGACGAACCTGTCGAGCACCCTTGCTCTCTCTTCCCGCGACCGGAGGGGACTGTACAGGCGATTGGCGAACACGAGGCCCTGCAAGCTGTAGAGGTCGACGTCGGGCCGGCGCTCCTTGACGTAGCGGTAGTAGCCCAAGGGGCCGAGGGTATCGCCGTACCCGAACAGCACCGCGTCCTGCGGCAGCAGGTCGAACACCACTTCGGCATGCCATTCGGCGAGGTCGCTGCCAGAGCGGTCGTTGGCCGGCCAGCTCGCCGACGCCGACGCAACCACCATCGCCACGCCGAGCAGCAGCGCCGCCGCAACCGGCCAGCGCGCTGCCCGGCGCGCACGGAAGGGCCCCCGCGGCCGCGCCGGCCAGCGGCCCGCCGTCCACTCCGGCAGACGGTCCGTCAGCCGCTGCAGGCCGACCGCCGCCCACACGGCGGCCACGCCATAGCAGATCAGGGGGTAGGGCCGGAAAACCGCAAGCCGGAACGGGTCGAAGTCGAAACCCAGGAGCACTATCAGCACCACGCTGTTGCCGAGCAGGGCCACGAGGCCCGAGCCGG
>JAJEFC010000411.1 GCA_022820675.1 Vicinamibacteria bacterium
CGGACAGGGGCGCGTCGCCCGGCGCCTCGTCGGCCTGCGGTTCGACCCCGGCGATTCCCCGCCGGACGCCGGCGCGGCCCTGCTCGCGGCGGACCGGCCCGACGCCGAGGCGGTCGGCGCGGTGACCACCGCGCGACGGTCGCCGGCCCTCGGCCGGCCGATCGCCCTCGGTTACGTCAGGCGCGAGCTGGCCGCGGTAGGAACGAAGCTCGTCGCCACGGACGGCGACCGGCGCCTCCCCGCCGTCGTCGCCGAACGGCCGTTCCTCCCCTTGCCGACGGCGGCGGGGGGCTGACGGCCGGCACTCGACGAGGCTCGTCACCACGAACGGCGACCGGCGCCTCCCCGCCGTCGTCGCCGAACGGCCGTTCCTCCCCCTGCCGACGGCGGCGACCGCCGGCCGGCACTCGAGGCGGAACGCGGCGGGCCATGCCGGCGCGGGCGACGGACCGAGGCGTGCATCAGCGCGCGGAATCGCCGGGGGCCGCGGTGTCCTCCGGGCTCGCCTCCCGCCGCTCCATGTCCGCCTTGACCGCGTCGAAGACCGCGCGCGCCAGCTCCTGGGAGACGCGCTCCCGCACGCTGCCGCATTCGACCAGCACCTCGCCGGCGTCGGTCCCGATCACGACGTCCCAGCGGTCGTGGGCAATCCCCTCGGGGCGATCGAGGGCGGCGGGGTCGACGTCGCCGGCGTCCACCGGCCCGTGGCCCGGCGCGGCGTGGGTGGCGAGCGGCACGCCGTTGATGAGGATCCTGACCAGCCGCACCGTCGGCCTCGCGATGGGCCGGTCCTTCCAGTAGAAGCTCGCGTCGTCGGCCACGAACAGGTCCAGCCCGTCGGCGGTGGGTATCTCCGCGAGCACGCGGCGGCCCGCCGCGCGCAGCGCGCGCCGCTCCCGCTCGCGGGCGCGGTGGTGGTACCGCAGGGTCGAGATCAGCCCCAGCGCGAACAGGAAGAGGCCGAGGGCGACGATGCCGGCGACGAGGTCACGCATCGGCACATGCTACCGCGGCGGCCCGTGCGAACCGCGGATGGCCGTTCACGCCGGCCGCTCCCCTGATGCTCGGCCCGCGCCCGTCGTCACGCGGCGGCACGCCGGGCTCACGCGCCGCCCCCCGCGAGTCGGCTCGCGCGGCGTTCTCCCCGCCGAGCCGGCAGGCCGCGCGCCAGCGCGCCGAACAGCAGGCCGAGGGCCGGGTCCCATCTCGCCGCGAGCGCCCCCAGCGTGGTGACCGCGCGAACGCTGCGTCGGGAGATCTTCACCTCGCGCCCGCTCCGGAAGCCCGGCGTCGCGTGGATGCGGCGCAGGGTCAGCAGCGCCATGCCGAGGGCCCAGACGCAGTGGCGCCGGATGCCCGTCTCCCGCGCCGGAACGAGCTGGACGAACCGCAACGCGTCCGCCAGATGTCCGCGGGCAATCCCCACCAGCTCGGCCAACCCGCGGCCGAACGCGGGGTCGTCCCGGCCCGCCGGCAGCTCCCGCAGGTCGAAGCCCTCCCGCAGGAAGACGTCGCGCGGCAGCCAGCATGCCCCGCGACCGAGGTCCTCCCACACGTCCTTGAGGATGTTCGTCATCTGAAGGCCCTGGCCGAACGAGACGGCTAGCGCCATCAGCTCGTCGCGACGCTCGCCGACCTTCTCCGAGTACTCGCAGAAGAGCTCGGTCAGCATCTCGCCGACCACGCCCGCGACCACGTAGCAGTACCGGTCCAGCTCCCGCAGGTCCCTGAGGCCCCCGGAGGTGTCGAGCTGCTGAAAGGCCGACATGCCCGCCGCCATGATACGGACGCACCGGGCGAGGGCCCGCCGCTGGGCGCCGCCGAACCCGTTCGTGATGCGGATGACGGTCGGCGTGTGGGCGACGAGATCCCGCTCGCCGGCGGTGGTCGACGGCGACAGCAGGGCGCCGAGCTCGCGGCCGAAGTCCTCCGCGTCGGCCCGGCCCTCGACGACGTCGACGAAACGGCTCGCGAACCGGTGCTTCTGCAGGGGAGTCAGTCCCGGCTCGTCCTCGATGCTGTCCGTGATCCGGCACAGCAGGTAGGCGTTGCCGACGACGTCGCGCAGCGGCCCGGGAAGCTGGGGAATCGTCAGGGCGAACGTGCGCGACACCCCGCGCAGGGCCTCCGTCTGGTAGGCGAGGTCGGGGTTCGTCTCTCTCTCCACGGGTCTCTCGGTCCAACCGGGTCAGCCTGTCCGCCACCCGGACCGCTCCCGCCGCGGAAGAACGCCGCCGCGGCACCGCCGCCCGCCCCAACCGCCCTGCGTTCGCAATACGCCCCGGGCTGGGCGGCCGCCGCGCGGATCGAAGGGCCGGGGTCGGTAGGATACCTCCAGCTCATCCGGTATCGGCCCGCGGTGAAGGCCCCGCGTTGGACAGCGCCCGGAGGACGCCAGGAGATCGCCGAGGCGCCCGCCTGACAGGGCGTGAGTGGGGCGCATAACGGACATGTTCGACCGGCGAACCATGCAACCGGGCATGTGCGCCGCTCAGGATGCAGACGCCCGGCAGGCACCGCCGGCTGGGCGGCAATCGGCGCCGAAGGCGACGCTTTCCGGGCGCAGGCAGGGGTATCGGCGCTCGGATGCAGCGGGGACCTTCGCCCGCGGGCTGGTAAGATCGGCGAATCGGCAGGTGCCCGCGCGGCTCGAGCGGAACGCGACTGCCGTCGGCGGCCTCTGACCGCTCTCTCATCACCGAAACCGGTCGCACCGTCTCGGATTCGCCATGCCCTCGGTCATCGTCCACTACCAGGAGATCGCCCTGAAGGGACGCAACCGCCCATGGTTCGTCGAGCGGCTCGTCACCAACATCCGGGCCGCGATGACCGGCGTCGACGGGGTCAGGGTCCGCGCCCTGATGGGCCGCATCGAGCTGCAGCACGCCGCGGACGGCGACTGGCCCGAGGTGCGCGAGCGGCTGTCCCGCATGCCGGGGGTCGCCAACTTCCTGCGGGCGGTGCCCGCCGCCTGCGACTTCGACGCCATCGCCGAGACGGCGATCGCCGAGCTCGACGGGGTCGAGGCGGACAGCTTCCGGGTGACGGCCCGGCGCGCCGACAAGCGGTTCCCCATGACCTCCCCGCAGATCGAACGGAACCTGGGGGGCCGCATCAAGGCGGCCAAGGGGTGGCGGGTCGACCTCGACCGGCCGGCCCTGACGGTGCGGGTGGAGGTGCTGGCCGACCGGGCGTTCTTCTGCCTGCGGAAGGAGCCGGGGGCCGGGGGCCTGCCCAGCGGGGCGAGCGGCCGGGTCGCGTGCCTGCTGTCGGGGGGCATCGACTCGCCGGTGGCGGCGTGGCGGATGATCAAGCGCGGCTGCCGCGTCCGGTTCGTCCACTTCCACAGCTACCCCATCCTGTCCCGCACGTCCCAGGACAAGGTGGCGGAGGTCGCGGCCCTGCTGACCCGCCACCAGCTCCAGTCGCGGCTCTACGTGGTGGCCTTCGGCGAGATCCAGCGCCGGGTGGTGCTGGCCGTGCCCCCGCCGCTCAGGGTGGTCGTCTACCGGCGCCTCATGCTCCGCATCGCCGAGCGCATCGCGCGGACCAGCGGCTCGGCCGCCCTCGTCACCGGCGAGGCGGTCGGCCAGGTCGCCTCCCAGACCCTGGACAACATGGCGGTCATCGACGCGGCGGCGTCCCTCCCGGTCCTCCGGCCCCTGGTGGGCATGGACAAGGAGGAGATCGTCAACGAGGCGCGGCGCCTCGGCACCTACGAGGTGTCGATCATCCCCGACGAGGACTGCTGCACCCTGTTCACCCCGAAGCACCCCGCCACCCGGGCCACCGTCCCCCAGCTCGACGAGGCGGAGGCGGCCCTGCCCGTCGACGAGCTGGTGGAGGAAGCTGCCGGCGCCGCCGAGCGCCGCGACCTGCGGTTCCCGCCGGCCGCCGACGCAGACGCCCGGGCCTGACCTTCCGCAGCTCTGTCGGCAAGCCGACCGCCTGGTCTTCGGCTCCCCGCCCGGGCCGCCGCGCCCTCCCCGGTCGCCCCCGTCGGCGGCAGTGCCGTGTGGAGCACGGCTGGCGGAGCCGACCGGCCGGGTCAGGTTGCCGACCACGCGGCCCCCGTCACGCCCCGCACCCGGGGCGACGGCCGGCGGCAGCTCCTCGCGCGTCAGCGGCAGTGCGGGTGGAGCACCCCGGCGTAGTAGTCGCCCAACGCCTCGCGGGTGCTCAGGAAGGCCAGCTCCTCCCAGGGAATCTCCGCCTCGCCGAAGGTGCGAATCTCCAGGCTCTCCTCGTCGTGCTCGAGCACGCCGCCGATCGCGGTGGCGGCGTACACGATGATGACGGGAGGGCGCCCGTGGTAAGAGTAGATGCTGACGAGGCCCTCCAGGCGGACGTCGAGCCCCGACTCCTCGCGGGCCTCGCGGACGGCCGCTGCCGCGACCACCTCGCCCCGGTCGACGTAGCCGCCGGGGAAGACCCAGCGCCCGTAGCCCGGCTCGATGGCCCGGCGCACCAGCACGATGCGCCGGTCCTCCACCGCGATGATGGTGCCGGTGGCGACCTTCGGGTCCAGGAAGAGGACGCCGCCGCACCCGGAGCAGACCGGTCGCTCCGGATCGCCCGGCTTGAGCTGCCGGGACACGAGGCGCTCTCCGCACGCGTGGCAGAAGCGGTAGACGCTGGCGATGGGGTCGACGTGCATCCTGCTCCCGGCCCCATCGTCGCCGTGGCGGACCCCGGCGTCAACGTATAATCGCGGGCGATGGCCATCCTCAAGGTCGCGCGCATGGGCCACCCCGTGCTCCGGAAACCGGCGGAGCCGCTGGAGCCGCGCGAGATCGCCACCCCGAGAATCCAGCGGCTCATCGACGACATGTTCGAGACCATGCACGACAGCCGGGGCATCGGCCTCGCCGGCCCCCAGGTGCACGAGAGCGTCCGCCTCTTCGTCGCCGGCGTCGACGACCCCGACGGCGGCATGCCCCCGGTGGTCGTCATCAACCCCGAGATCACCCCCGTCGGATCGGCGGTGGAAGAGGACTGGGAGGGCTGCCTGAGCATCCCCGACATCCGCGGCCGGGTGCCGCGGGCCGCGAAGATCCGGCTACGCGCCCTCGACCGGCACGGGCGGCCCCTCGCCCTGACCGCCGACGGGTATCCCGCCCGGGTCCTCCAGCACGAGACCGATCACCTCGACGGCGTGCTCTTCTTCGACCGGATGACCTCGTTCGAGAGCATCACGTTCCTCGAGGAGTACGGCCGCTACTGGGCCCCGAAGTCCGACGACTGATCGCCGGTTCCGGCCTGCCCGCGCTCCGCCCGCCGCCGCTCACTCGCCCCCTCCCCTGATTCGAGAGCATCACGTTCCTCGAGGAGTACGGCCGCTACCGGGCCCGGAGGACGACGACCGATCGCCCGTCCCGGCCCGCCCGGGCTCCGCCCGCCGCCGCTCGCTCGCCCGCTCGCCCCCCAGCCGCTCCAGCTCGACCGCCGAGTGGTCGGCGAAGCGCATCGCCTCGGCGATGGCCCCGTGGCCGGCCTCGTCGGCGATCAGGCGGTGCATCGCCTGGCAGATCCGGCGGTACGACGGGTGGCCCTGCGGCGTGGTCCGCAGCTCTATCACGTGCATCGCCTCGCGGGCGTTCATCTGCATGCGGTAGCGGATGCGGTAGGCCATGGCCACCGCGTACTGCGCCGCCGCCGGGGACGTCTCGCGGGCCATCGCCGCGTGCAGCTCGCGGCTGCGCTCCATGACGAGGCGCCAGTCCCGCGCCGCCCCGATGTCCTCGAGGGCGGCCGGCTCGACGCAGCCGTGGTCCGCGGTCAGCTCCTGCCACTCCATCGTCAGGAGCCGATGCCGCTGCAGGTCGCGGAACGCGCCGTAGTCGGAGAGCACGTCGAAGCAGTAGCCCGTCCGCTCGAACGCGCGCCCCGGCCGGTGGCGCCGGTTCGCGCGGTCGCCGACGCAGGCGCGGAGCACCGCCGCCCGGTCGGCGGCGTTCATGCCCCGGGCCATCTCCAGGAGCTGGCTCTCGGACAGCCGCGACGACTCGTACAGCGCCGCCGCGACCACCTTCACCTCGCCGTCCGGGTCGAAGTCGGTCAGGGCCACCTCGGGCACGGGCGCGGGCGCCGTCCCCCCGAGCAGGCGCTCCGCCGCGGCGGCCGCCCCCCGTCGCGTATCCGCGAGGTAGCGGCTCCACCGCACCCCGCGGTCCTCGCGGTCGACCCGGGTGAGAAAGGCCGGAATCAGCTTCCTCAGTTCCGTCAGCATCCGATCCGCGCACGTGCGCGCCTCGGCCAGCGGATGGGCCCGCATCCGCAGCAGCAGGGCCTCGAACGCCTGGCCCGAGGCGAAGACGCCGACGTTCGACCGGGTGGCGGCGGGCAGCAGCCCCCGCAGCGTGTCGAGGGCCTTGGCCCGGATGACGGCGCGGTACACGCCCTCGGAGTCGCCGGCGGTGTTGGGATACCGGCGGCGGAAGTAATCCTGCGCCGGCTCCAACCAACGGCGGTAAGTCTCGAACGCGTCGTCCAGTGTCGAGACGTACTGCTCCCGCAGGGGCAACCCGTCGAGCTCCGAGGGAACCAGGTACTTCCAGCGCCCCCCGGGCCGGTCCGTGTACGGCACGTAACGGGTCGACTGCTCCAGGTACGCGGCGAGCCGACCCCGCTCGAGCACCTTCGTCAGCAGGTTCGAGACGCCCTCGCACGCGACGTGGGCGGCCCCGAGCTGGGCGACCGAGTCGTCGCCGTAGTCTCCGAGCACCCGCTCGTAGAGCCGGTCCGCCCGCTCGACGCCGACCGCCGCCCCGCCGACCGGGCCGGCCGGCACCGCGTCGAGGAACTCGTCGAGGAAGAGCCGCCGCAGCGACTTCGTCGAGCGCGAGTAGCGGGCGAACAACGCCCCCTTCACCACCTCGGGCAGGTTCCGCAGGGCGAAGACGTCGTCGTCCAGGTTCGTGAAGTAGGGGGAGAGGGCGCGCCGCTCGTCCGCCGTGAACCGCTCGGCCGCGCCGCCAGCATCGGACACGCCCGTCATTGTCGCCGGTTTGCCGGCGCCGGGGAAGGCGGGGTTGCCGGGCGACGCCACTTCGAAGTCCCGGCCAAGGACAGTGAGGAGTACCTGACCACTTGCCACCTGCCGGACGCAGGCCGGCGAACAGCGGGGGGTGCACGTCAGACTTGTTGGAGAGCCTGAGGCTGCATTGGCGGCTCTTCGTTCCCGGAAGTCTCGAAGCAGCCGCGGGGTTCCGGCCGTGCAGCGCGACGTCCGCGTCGACCTCTGCGATGGTCCAGTCCATGCCGGTCCCAACAATGCTGACGTGCACCCAACAGCGGGATGCATCCGGGTGTAGCCCGCAACTTCGCGTCGATCACTGTCGCAAGTTGAAGGCGGGGGACGTGCGGGTGTCCGCGGGATCGTTCTCCGGTGGGCGACGCCTCGAGGACTGCAAGCGGGTAGAATCGAAGAACGCCGGACGGACTGTCGCACGCGGCGAGGCCCGACCGGTGGGCGCCGAGTGGAGCCGAAGGCGACGATTGGCGGGCCGGCGTGCCCGCGTCCCCTCGCCCAAGCGCGGGCGGGCCGGCCGCGAATCACGCATTCCACCCTGACCGCACCGTGCAGATCATCCGCATCCCCGGCTTCAACCCCGGCCCGATGACCGGCGCCGGCAACAACACCTACCTGCTGCCGGGCAGGACGCCGACGCTGCTCGACGCGGCCACCGGCGAGGCGGCTCACCTGTCCGCGCTGGCGGAGGGGCTGGGACCGGACCGGCTCGTCCAGGTGCTCGTCACCCACGCGCATCAGGACCACGCCGACGGCAGCGAGCCGATCGCCGCACGCTGGCCCGACGCCGCCTTCCGGAAGATGCCGTGGCCGGAACGCGACCGGGCGCACGAGGTAGCCTGGCAGCCGATCGCGGACGACGAGCTGATTCCCGCCGGCGACGGGGCCCTGCGCGCCGTCCACACCCCGGGTCACGCTCCCGACCATCTCTGCTTCTTCGACGAGGCCGGCGGTACGCTCTTCTCGGCCGATCTCGTCGTCCCGGGTACCACCGTCGTCATCCCCGCCTCGCACGGCGGCAGCCTCTCGCAGTACCTGGCGTCGCTGCGGCGCGTGCAGGCCCTGGCCCCCGCCCGCATGCTCCCGGCCCACGGCGAGCCCATCGACGATCCGCAGGCGATTCTCCGGGAGTACATCGAGCACCGGCAGCGCCGCGAGGAGCAGATCGTGGCGGCGCTGCGGGCCGGGGCCGGCCGGCCCGAGGACATCGTCGACCGTCTGTACGACGGACTCGCGCCGGCGCTGCGGGGCATGGCGCGGGAGAGCGTCGTTGCACATCTGATCAAGCTCGCGGAAGAGGGCCGAGCCCGTTCCGAGGGGCCGGAGTGGGAGATCGCGTGACTCGAGGACGTGCGGGCAGCGTGGATCTCGCGTCGAGACCTGGATTCGGACGGGCGGCTCCACGAGAGGTCATGCTCATGGGCACGAGCCCGCGAGCTCGCGATTCGGCCCCCCGACGAGAGACGCGAAGCGTCGGCATGCCACGGCCGGCCGGGCCTTCGGCAGCTTCACCCCGGCCACGACGGACACCTGGACCGACAAGGCGTCGGGCCCGCGGCGGACGCACCGAACGACGGCAAACGAGGACGAACATGGATTTCGATGTCGAAGGCAACCTCGGCGCGCTGGAGCGCTCCGTGTCGTCGCTGGAGCGCGACGGGCAGCCCGCCCGCGCGGTGACGCTCTCCCGCGGCTACGACACGACGGTCGACGACCTGTGGGACGCGGTCACGAGCCGCGAGCGGATTCCGCGCTGGTTCGCGCCGGTCAGCGGCGATCTCGAGCTCGGCGGCCGGTATCAGTTGGAAGGCAACGCCGGCGGCGCGATCACGAGGTGCGAGCGACCGTCTCACTACGCCCTCACCTGGGAGTTCGGCGGCGACGTGAGCTGGGTGGAGGTTCGCGTCTCGGACGACGGGACAGGCCGCGCCCGTCTCACCGTCACCCACACCGCGCATCTCTCGCCGCACTGGGACGAGTACGGGCCGGGGGCGACCGGCATCGGCTGGGAGATGGGCCTCCTGGGGCTCGCGCTCCATCTCGCGGACCCGACGGCGCCGAAGCTGGACGAAGAGGCCTTCGCGGCCTCGCGGGACGGCCGGGCGTTCATCGCCGGCAGCAGCAGCGGGTGGGGGGAGGCGGCGGTGGCGGCCGGAGAAGACCCGGACGCGGCGCGGGCCGCGGCGGGTCGCACGAGGGCCTTCTACACCGGCGAGCCGGCCCAACCGGCCTGACGCGATACTCTGGGGCGGCGACGACGGAGGAACGCAGTTGAGCGACAACCCCAAGGGCTACGCCAACCCGCAGCTTCTCATCACCCCGGCCGAGCTGGACGACCGCCGGGCGGCGGGGACCGGCGCCCCGCTGCTGCTCGACCTCCGGCAGGCCGAGGCGTTCGCGGTTGGGCACATCCCCGGCGCGGTGCACCTCGACCTGTTCGGCATCAGCCTGACCGACACCGACCCCGCGCCGCTGGCCGCGTTCCTCTGGATGATCGGCCACCTCCTCTCGTCGCGGGGCGTCGACCCGGGGCGCGCGGTCGTCGTCTACGACGAGAAGTCGGGCATCCGGGCGGCCCGCGCGTTCTGGTTCCTCGAGTACTTCGGCCACCCCGACGTCCGGCAGCTCGACGGCGGGTTCGGGGCGTGGGAGCGCGAGGGACGCGAGGTGACCCGCGACGCCGCGGCCCCGACGCCCAGCGGCTGGATGGTCGGGCGCTCGGACGACCGGCTGGCGACGTGGCGGCGGCTCCGCGACCGCCTGGGGGCGGCCGACCTCGCGGTGCTGGACACCCGCACCGACGGCGAGTACTGCGGCGCGACGGTCCGCGCGAAGCGGGGCGGCGCGGTGCCGGGGGCGGTGCACGTCGAGTGGACCCGCAACCTCGGCGAGGACGGCGCGTTCAGGCCCGCGGCCGAGCTGCGGGCGATGTACGAAGCAGCCGGCGTCACCCCGGACAAGGAAGTGATCAGCTACTGCCAGGGCGGCTACCGGGCCGCCCACGGCTACCTCGCCCTGCGCCTCCTGGGCTATCCGCGGGTGCGGAACTACATCGGGTCGTGGAAGGAATGGGGCGACCGGGAAGACCTGCCCATAGAGGTCCCCGAGCCGCCCGCCCGGCCCCGATCGAGCCCGCCCACGGTCACCTGACAACTCCGCCGGGCGCCCAACCAACCCGCCACGAGTCCGCGCCGTTCTACGGCGACTCCTCGCCCGCCCGTCGTCGCCTGCGGCTCCGCCGGGCGCCCAACCCGCCCAGTAGTCCGCGCCGTTCTACGGCGCAGACGCCTAGTGGTCCGTCACACCATAATCTTCGGGCATGGACGTGGGTTTATGGCCCGCAATCGTTGACGAATCAGAGCACCCATGTCCGAACTTTTGGTCGTGACGCAGCACTAGTTGAGGCTCGCCATTCGCCGGCGCAGCGCCTTCACGTGTCCCCAGATCTCCTTGCGCTCTTCCTGGCGCTCGGCGTCGTCGGCGGCGCCGGGCGACGAGTACCGCAGGTACGCCTCGAGATCACGCAGGGCCCCCGCGTAGTCGTTGACGTAGTAGGACAGCAGCCCGCGGTCGCGCAGCTCCTGCAGGGCGGAGGGCTCGATCGCGAGCAGGAGATCGGTGATCGCCCGGCCCTGGGGGAACGACCGCATGCGCACGTAGAGCCGCTTCAGGTTGCCGAGCATGCGCATGAGAATCTGCTGCTTGGTGGCCGGCGCGAGGAACCGGGGGTCGAACTCGACGCCGTCGCCGGCGTGTCGCCGCAGGAGCGAGCGGCAGTCGGTCTCCGACAGGATGGAGCCCCCGTGGAAGGGGTCCACGAACACCGCGCTACGGTGGTCCTCCTCAGGCGACAACGGGTACCGCAGCAGGAAGTGGCCCGGGAAGTTGACGCCGTCCACGCGGATGCCGGCGCGGCGCGCCACCTCGATGTAGACCACGGCCAGGGTGATGGGGATGCCGGTCCTGCGGTCGAGCACCTGGTTCAGGAAGCTGTTTCGCGGGTCGTCGTAGTCGCCGGTGTTTCCGGAGAAGCCCTCGTCCTCGAAGAGGAACCGGTTGAGGGCGTCGATCGTCCCCCGGGGGCCTTCTCCCGGGGACGACGCCAGCCGGTCCGCGGCGGCGCCGCCCATCGCCTCGAGGCGCGCGACGTACGGGTCGGGGTCCAGACCGGGATAGCCCAGACGCGCGATGAGCAGGGCCGGCGCCGCGAGGTCCGGGTCGGCACTGGACGCGGCGTCGGTGAACCGCTGCACCACGTCGGCTGGCAATACGCTCATGGCGATGTCTACGCGGCGGGCATGGACCGAGGCGACTAGGAGGAGAGGAAGAGCCTGGCCAGTCCCACGCCGATCCCGGCCGCAACTCCCATTCCGGCGAGGATTCCTCCCAGGACCCATGCACGAGTGGCGACGTGTCGCATCTCGGTGCTGATCTCCACCACGAGCTTTTCCACGTCCCCCAGACGGTCATCGAGTCTCTTCATATCGACCTTGATCTCGCGAACGGCCTCCTCGACCGCCTTGAGTCGGGCCTCGACGCCGTTGCCGCCGCCACCATTCCCGGAAACGGGACGTCCCGGAAACCCGATAACGTTCTCGCGGTTCACGACGCAGCCTCCCAGGCCGACAGCTTCTCGACGAGACCACGGCCGGCCACGCCGTCGTAGTGCTTGGCGGTTATGACGATGCCGTTCTTGGCCCCCGGCTTGATCCCCAGATCGTTCACGACCTCGGAACTCGTGAGGCGTGGGGACCTGACGAACCAGACTCCAGAGCTGGCTTGACAGCGATCCTCGTCGGGAAAGAGTCTCTGGACATCCGCGTCGAGAGGCTCTCCGGTAGCGATGACGACGTAGATTGGCATGTGTCTCGTGGGTTTCAGGATAACCGATCCGCCCTCCTCCACCGTGTGAGGCCTCTGGGGCGTCTCGCCGGTCGCCGTGGCTCAACCGTGCGCGCTGCCGCAGGCTGCACGCAACGCCGACGGGGTGACGTCGACGATGGTCGGGACCACCACGTGCGCGGCCCCGAGCCGGCTCGCCGCGTAGGTCTGCGCAACCCCCACGCACCGCAGCCCGGCCGCGAGGGCCGACTCGATGCCCCACATCGAGTCCTCGACGGCGACGACGCGGCCGTCGGGATCGAGTCCGGCCGCCGCGACGTGCGGGCGCAGCAGCTCGATCGCCCGGAGGTACGGGTCAGGGGCGGGCTTCGACCGCGGCGTGTCGCCCGACGCGACGACGGCCCGGAAGTGACGGCGCAGATCGGCGGCGGCGAGCACCGTCTCGATCTCGGGGGCGAGAGCGCCGGACGCGATGGCGATGGGCGCCTCGGCCGCGACGCGGCGAATGCAGTCGGCGGCGCCGGGGAAGAGGGCCTCGCCCTGTCCGGCCAGCGCCTCGAATCGTTCGCCCTTCACCTGAATCAACTCGACCAGCGTCTCCTCGTCGAGGGTGAGCCCCTGGTCCCTCCACACGGTGCGGAATACGCCGTCGTCGTCGAACCCCAGGTAGCGGTCGTAATAGTCGGCGGCGCCGAGGGTCATGCCGCGCTCCGCGAGCACGTCCTGATAGGCGCGCAGGTGCAGCGGCTCGCTGTCGGCGAGCACCCCGTCGAAGTCGAAGATGACGCCGGCCAGCTTCGCCGCACCTCGGCCGCGGGCCGTCAAGGGGTGGAGACCTCGTCCTCGGGCGGAGGCGGGATCACGCCGATGCCGAACCCGGTGTAGCCCGGCGCGAGGCGTTCGCCGGCCAGCACCGGCGCCGTCAGCCAGTTCTCGCGCGGCGGGTACGGGCAGTCGTACTCCTCGTTGTAGTAGCAGTACGGGTTGTAGGCCTGGTTGAAGTCGAGGTCGTAGAGGCCGCTGGCGGTGCGGGGCAGGTCCATGTAGCGGCCGCCCGCGTACGTGTCCGACTCGTTGGTCGGGTCCTTGAACATGATGAACAGCGAGTCGATGGACCGCACCGGCGCCTCCGCGAGGGCGGACAGCCGCATCGGCTCGCCGTTGAGGGCGAACTCGAGCACCCCGACGCGCTGCATCGGGCGGATCACCCCGGTCGAGGTCGGGATCTCGTAGATGGGCTGCTCGGGCGCAACCTCGAGGGCGGCGGGGACCCGGTAGACGGGATCCGGGTCGTAGTAGTGGAGCGGCAGAAGCTGCCCGCGCCGCTCGATGCGGATCGGCGAGTCGGGCGCCTCGCGGAAGAACCGGTCCTTCAGCTCGCGCGACTCCACGAGCTCGGTGAGCCAGAGCGACTCGTCGGGCGGCGGCGCCGAGCAGGCGCCGACGGCGACGAGCGCGCCCGTCGCGAGGGCGTAGCGCAGGGTGTCTCTTGCCATCATCCCGATACCATCATGCGGCCGTTGTCCTGCGAGTCACGCGAATACATATCCTGCCCTGTCGACGAGGGCGTGCGCAAGTCGCCGCCGCATGGCGACGCTGTTGACGGGGGTGACCCGAAGCAGGCGCCGGAGCCCCGCGAGGTGCGTGCGCAGCGTATCGCCCTCGGCCATCGCGGCGAGCGCGGTCCGGGCCGCGGACCCGATGCGCTCTGCCGCGCCGTCGACCTGGACACAGGCGGCATCGGCCTGCAGGGCGGCGGTGCGCGGCGCGTCCCCGGCCGCCTGCAAGGCCCGGACGACGGCGCTCTCCGCCGCGAAAGTGTCGATGACCACGTCGGCGGCGCAAGACAGCACCTCCTGCTCGTCGGTCAGCTTCTGCCCGTAGCGCTGCATGGCGAGGCCGAGCACCATCACCGCGGTCTTCTTGAACGCGCCGACCGCCGCGAGCTGCTCGCCGAGGGGCGCGTCGGCCGGCGCCGACAGCGCCGGCGGGCTCATCAGCTCGTCCTGCAGCCCCTTGGCGGCGGCGACGAGGGGGATGCCGCTCCCCTTGACGGCGCGGCGGATCAGGGTGCCGGGAATCAGCAGGCGGTTGATCTCGTTGGTGCCCTCGAAGATGCGGTTCACCCGCGAGTCGCGGTAGTGGCGCTCGGCCGGGTAGTCCCGGACGAACCCGTTGCCGCCGTGGATCTGCACGTTCTCGTCGAGGACGTAGTGCAGCATCTCGCTGCCCGCGACCTTAAGGATCGACGACTCGACGGCCAGCTCCTCCAGCGTCTCCCGCAGGGGGCCGGGGTCGGCGGGATCGTGGTCGGCGAGGGCCGCGTCGAGGAGCCCGGTGGTGCGGAAGATCATGCTGTCGACCGCGTAGGCCCGCGCCGCCATCTCCCCCAGCTTGTGCCTGATGGCGCCGAAGCTCGCGATCGGCACCCCGAACTGGTGCCGCTCGGCCGCGTAGCGGGCCGCTTCGCCGATCGCGAGGTGGGCGCTGCCGGCGGCCGACACCGCGAGCTTGAAGCGCCCGTAGTTCAGGGTGTTGAACGCGACCTTGTGCCCCTGGCCGACCTCGCCCAGCACGTTCCCGGCCGGCACCCGGACGTCCTGCAGGATGACGGGGGTGGTGGACGAGCCGTGCAGGCCCATCTTGTGCTCTTCCTTGCCGGTCGACACCCCGGGCCAGGACCGCTCCACCAGGAACGCGGTGAAATGCTCGCCGTCGACCTTGGCGAAGACGACGTAGAGGTCGGCGAAGCCGCCGTTGGTGATCCACATCTTCTCGCCGGTCAGCGAGAAGCTGCCGTCGGCGTTCCGGGCCGCCCGGGCCTTGGCCCCGAGCGCGTCCGACCCCGAGCCCGACTCGCTGAGGCAGTAGGCGCCGACCCACTCGCCGCTGACGAGCCGGCCCAGGTACGCCTCCTTCTGGGCGGGTGTGCCGAAGCAGTGCAGGGGCAGGACCGCGAGGCCGGTGTGGGCCCCGAACGTCGACCCGAACGAGCCGCTGTGGCCGATGCGGGTGCCGACGACGACGGTCGACGCCTTGTCGAGGGCGAGGCCGCCCCAGGCCTCGGGCACGTCGGTCCCCAGCAGCCCGAGGTCGCCGGCGCGGCGGACGAGGCGCCGGGCGAGCTCCCAGTCCTTGGTCTCGAGCCGGTCGTGGTTCGGCGCGATCTCGTTGTCGATGAACTCGGCCGCGGTCTGGTCGATCAACCGGTGCTCGTCGCTCAGCCGCTCGGGGGTGAACGCCGAGCCGGGCGCGGTCTCGTCCAGCAGCCACGAGCCGCCGGTGACCCGAGAAGCCGTGGTCGCGAGTGTCGTCATCGGAAGACCTCCTGTCAGGCCGGCGCAGATCCCGCTCGCCCCCGCGCATGGGCCGGAAGCTTGCGCCGTACGACGTTGCCGCCTCCCATCGTGCCGGCTCCCCGGCGGGGTCGGTCGGGCGGCGACGCAGGGCGCCGGGACCGCGCTCGCCAATCCCCGGCCCGGCCCACCATGGCCGCCTTCGGCTCCGCCGGGCGCCCACCCGACCCTCCGGGAGTCCGCGCCGTCCTGCGACGCAGATGCCTACGCCGCGCGCTCGAAGATGCCCGCCGCCCCCATGCCGCCGCCCACGCACATGGTGACGAGGCCGTAGCGGCCTCCGCGCCGCTTCAGCTCGTGGAGAAGCGACGTCGTCAGCTTGGCTCCGGTGCAGCCCAGCGGGTGGCCGAGGGCGATCGCCCCCCCGTTGACGTTGAGCTTCCCGGGGTCCATCGGCAGCTCGCGCAGGCAGGCCAGCACCTGGGCCGCGAACGCCTCGTTCAGCTCGACGAGATCGATGTCGTCAAGGGTGAGCCCGGCCCGCTTCAGCACCTTCCGGATCGCGGGCACCGGCCCGACCCCGAAGCGCTCCGGCTCGACCCCGGCGGTGGCGTAAACCACGAACCGGGCAAGGGGCTCCAGGCCCGCCCTCTCGGCCCGCTCGCGCGAGGTGAGCACGACGGCGGCGGCGCCGTCGCTCATCTGCGACGAGTTGCCGGCGGTCACCGAGCCCCTGACGTGGAACGCCGGCCGCAGGCCGCCGAGGACCTCGAGCGAGGTGTCGCGGCGCGGCCCCTCGTCGGCGGTGAACGCGACCGTCCGCACCGCGGGGCGGCCGCCGCCGTTGCCGTTGGCGGGCTCGGCGACCCGCACCTCGATGGGGACGAGCTCCTCCTCGAACCGGCCGGCGTCGAGCGCGGCCACCGCCCGCTGGTGGCTGCGGAGCGCGAACGCGTCCTGCTCGTCGCGCGAGACCTGCGCCTCGCGGGCATGGTTCTCGGCGACCAGCCCCGTCGAGAGGTAGACGTCGGGATAGTCCTTCATGAGGCCGGGGTTGGGCGCGACCTTGTGCCCGCCCATGGGGATGAGGCTCATCGACTCGGTGCCGCCGGCGACGACGGCGTCGGCCCCGCCCACCATGATGCGCTCGGCCCCGTAGGCGATGGCCTGCAGGCCCGACGAGCAGAACCGGTTGACGGTGATCGCCGACGCCCCGATGGGCACGCCGGCGCGGAGGCTGGCGATGCGGGCGACGTTCATGCCCTGCTCGGCCTCGGGCATGGCGCAGCCGAGGATGACGTCCTCCACCTCGCCCGGCTCGATGCCGGGGGCCCGCTTCAGGGCCTCGGCGATGACCGTCGCCCCCAGCTCGTCGGGCCGCGTGGTGCGCAGGGTGCCCCGGGGCGCCTTGCCGACCGGTGTGCGAACCGCCGACACGATCACTGCATCAGTCACGGGCCTCTCCTTCGCGTCGCCGCCGCCTCATGAAGATGAGACGGTATCGGGCCGCGTCTGGTTTCTGCGCGTCTTCCCGGTCTGATTGGACCGTATCGGGTCGCGTCCAGTCTCCTGAACCGTGGTTCGTGGAACGATCCGGCGCGTCATTTCTTCTGTTGACAGGCATTTTGCCGCGATTCAGAGCTTTCACGAGCTTCGCGGCCGGGTCACCAGACTCCTTGACCGGGCGTGACCTTCACAGTTGCGTCAAGTTCTCGATCGCGTTCTGTTCGCCACCCGCCGCGGTGCGTCGGGCCCACATGTCTCGTCGGTCTGAGGCGGAGCCTCGCTAGTTTCTGAGCGTCTTGCCGGTCTTGAGGGTGTGGCGAATGCGGTCGAGGGTCTTCGGCTCGCCGCACAGGCTCAGGAACGCCTCGCGCTCGAGGTCCAGCAGGACCTGCTCGGACACCGTCGTGGCGTGGGGCAGGTCGCCCCCCGTCATGATGCGGGCCAGCGCCCGGCCGATCCGCGCGTCGTGATCGCTGATGGCGCCGCCGCGCCACGCGAGGTGGATGCCCAGCTCGAGGGCGGCGCGGGCTTCCTCGCCGCCGACGGGAATCGCGGTCCGCCGGTCGGGGGCCCGGTAGCCCTCGCGGACCCGCTCGAGCACCATCGCCTTCGCGTCGGCCATCAGCCGCTCCCGGTCCATGGTGACCCCGTCGACCTCGCGCAGCAGCCCGAGTCGGCGGGCGTGGGCGGCGCTGGTCGACACCTTGCCGAACCCGATGGTCTCGAACGCCTGCCGCAGCCGCGGCAACGGGTCGGTCCCCGGCAGGGTCGCGTCGATGGCCCGGACCGTGAGCTCCTTCGTGCCGCAGCCGGCGGGAATCAGCCCCACCCCGACCTCCGCCTGCCCCATGTAGGTCTCGGCCGCCGCCTGCACGCGGTCGCCGTGGAGCACGATCTCGCAGCCGCCGCCGAGGGTGAGGCCGGCCGGCGCCGCCACGACCGGCACCGGCGAGTACCGCAGCCCGATGACCGCGTTCTGGAAGCTGCGGACCATGAGGTCGATCTCGTCCCAGTTCCCCTCCTGCGCCTCCAGGAGCACCAGCATGAGGTTGGCCCCGGCGCAGAAGTTCACGGCGTCGTTGCCGACCACCAGCCCCGCGAACCGCTCGGACGCCTCGGTCACGCCGCCCGTCAGCATCTGCACGGTGTCGCCGCCGATGGTGTTCATCTTCGAGTGGAACTCGACCGCGAGCACGCCGTCGCCGAGGTCGACGAGGCTCGCCCCCGCGTTTCCCTTCACCACCCCGCCCCGCCGCCTCGCGACGGTCAGGATCTGCAGGTCGGGCGCGGCCGGCGGCAGGGGCCCGGTGCGGACCCGCCGCGGCTCGTCCGACCGCGCGGCGAGACCGGCCCACTCGCGGGCGGCGGGAGACAGGTCGGTCGCCCCGTCGGGCGCGCTGGCGTCGAGCACCGCGTCGACGCCGATGGCGTCGAGCAGCTCGAAGGGCCCGAGCTCCCAGCCGAACCCCCACCGCAGGGCGCGGTCGACGTCGTCCGGCGAATGCGCGACCTCGGGCGCGACCTCCGCCGCGTACAGCAGCGTGCGCCCGAGGGTCGCCCGCAGGAGCTCGCCCACGCGGTCGCGGCCGAGGAACAGGGTGCGGACGCGCTCGCCCGCGTCCTCGATGGCGCGGGCCGCCTCGAGGGCGCCGAGCCTGGCCGACTGCCGCGGCCGATAGGCCATCGTGGCGGGGTCGAGGGTGAGGATGGCGCTGCCCCCGGCCCCGCGCTCCTTCCGGTAGAACCCCTGCCCCGCCTTCTCGCCGATCCACCCGCGCTCGACGAGGTCCCCGACGAGCGGCGGCAGCTCGAACGCCCGTCGCTCGTCGGGCCGATCGAGCCTGGCCACGAGATCGGCGGCGACGTGGGCGAGGATGTCGATGCCCGCGATGTCCATGGTGCGGAACGTCGCGCTCTTCGGGCGCCCGATGGCGGGGCCGGTGATGGCGTCGATCTCCTCGATGGTGTAGCCGCCGTCCGCAAGCTGGGCGAGGGCCGACGCGACCCCGTGCAGGCCGATGCGGTTGCCGATGAAGCCCGGCGCGTCGCGGGCAACGACCACGCCCCGGCCGAGCTGCCCGTTGACGAACGACGACACGGCGGCGACCGCCGCGGGGTCGGTATCGGGGGTGGGGATGACCTCGACGAGGCGTAGGTAGCGGGGGGGGTTGAAGAAGTGGGTCCCCAGCCATCGCCGGCGGAAACCCGCGCCGCGTCCCTCGGCGATGGTCGCGATGGGGATGCCGGACGTGTTCGAGCTGACGACGGCGTCGGCCCCGAGGCACGCCTCCACCCGCTCGAGGAGCGCCCGCTTCGCGTCGAGCCGCTCGACGATCGCCTCCACGACCCAGTCGCACCCGGCGATGGCCGGCAGGTCGCCGTCGAACCCGCCGAGGCGGATGCGCGCCCGGACGTCCTTCGTGAAGAACGGGTCCGGCTTGAGGGCGGCGGCGTGCTTCAGCCCCCGGGCCGCGGTGTCCGCGTCGAGGTCGAGCAGCAGCACCGGCCAGCCCGCGTTGGCGACCTGGGCCGCGATCTGGGCGCCCATGGTGCCGGCCCCCAGCACCGCGACGGAGCGGATGGTCTGCATCACGGTCTCATCCCGTCAGGAGCACGAGCAACCGGCCGGGGCCGGCCAATCGAGGAGAGGGCGGTGGTGAGGAGAATGCCGCCGGGCGGTGAGCGCCCGGCGGGACCGCGCACGGCAGTCGGGGCGGACAGCCGACGTCCGGAACTCCGCGTCGACCGCGAACGGCTGGCAGCCCGTGGTGAAAGCCCCGCGTTGCACCGCGCCCGGAGGGCGCCAGCGGATCGCCGAGGCGCCCGCCTGACAAGGCGTGAGGAGGGCGCATATTGGGCATATGCAACCGACGAACAACGCAATCGGGATGCTGCGCCGGTCACGGTGCAGCATCCCGGTAGGCATGGTTGGGCGGCAATCGGAGCCGAAGGCGATGCTTGCCGGGCGCAGGCGGAATGCATCGCCGCTCGAATGCAGCGGGGACTTGCGCCACGGGCTGCTACGGCAACTGGCTGAGCACGGCCTGGGCCTGCGCGCCCTCCGGCGAGCTCGGATCGATCTCGACCGCCCGCGCGAAATGGGCCTTGGCCCCCTCGATGTCGCCCTGGTTCAGCCTCACCAGTCCAAGCTGGAACACCGGCAGCACCCAGTCCGGACGGGCCGCCGCCGCCCGCTCGAACCACTCCGCGGCCTGGTCCGTCTCGCCGCGTGCGAACGCGGACGTGCCCTGGTTGTAGAAGTCCTCGGGGGCGGCGTCGCCGCTGTCGATCAGGGCCTGGACGGCGTCGGGATCGCCCATCTGCGCCCGCAGTCGGGCGATCTGGGTGTCGATCTGCGAACGCATCTGCGGGGCCGCGGCCGCGGCCGCCTCGTACGACTCGATGGCCTCCTCGAACCGCCCGAGCTGCGCCTGGGCCGTGCCGACGTCCAGATACAGTCCCGATATCGTCGGGAACCGCTGCTGCAACGACTGCGCACCGCTGAGGGCGGTCTCCCAGTCCCCGCGGTCACGCGCGTCGTCGAGCGCGTCCAGCTCGGCCTGGATGCCGTCGAGGAACGCGTTTCGCTCCGCCCGGCTCATGCCCTCGGTCACCTCCGGGCCCATCTCGGCCATCAGCGGATGGGGGATGGCTTCCAGCTCGATGTTCACCGGCGCGTTGCGGCCGAACCGGACGGTCACGGTGCCGGGCGCGGCCTGGTAGCCCTCGGCCTCGACGGTGATGTTCCAGGTCCCGCTGGGGAGGCCGAGCAGCGTGTACTCGCCGCTCTCGCTGGTCGTCTCGTCGCGCGGATCGTCCGGCTCGGCGTTGCCCAGCGGGGCGTGGCCGTCGAGGCGGACGACGGCGCCCGGGACGGGATCGCCGGTCTCGACGTCGGTGACCCGGCCGAACAGAATGCCGCCCTGGGCGAAAGCGCTGGGAACGAGCAGGGCCATGCCCACGATGACGGCCAGCGACGAGAAGATCATCTTGCGCATCTGAAACTCCTGACTCCGGCGCGGAAGCCCCCGCTCCGGCCGGTACGATCCACGGCACGAAGCCGCCGGGGTCGCGCGTTCCCCCGACGGCGCAGACTCCTATTGCCCGCCGTCGAGCGCGTCGATGGCGGCCAGCGCTTCCCGATTCGCGGGATCCGCGGCCAGCGCGTTGCGGTAGGCGGCGAGCGCCTGCTCCGGCTCCCGCTTCGCCCGCCAGGCGTGGCCGATGGACAGGTTCACGCTGGTCATGGCCGGCGCCAGCTCCAGCAGCGCCTGATAGGCTTCGATGGCTCCGTCGTAGTCGCCGCCGTCGAAGAGGCGCTCCGCCCCCCGGAGGCGGGCGAGGATGTCGACGGACTTCACCCCGGCGAGGACGCCGACCCCGGGCGCGACGGGGTTGAACGGATCGGGCTCCAGGCTGAACTCCACCCGCGCCGGCTCGCCGGAACGCCGCACCGCCGAGTAGCCCTGCTGCTCCCGGAAGCCGTCGGCCTGGACCACGAAGAGCCAGTCGCCGCCCGCGAGGCCGATGAAGGCGAAGCGGCCGGAGTTGTTGGTCGTCGTCGTCCGGGTCTGGGAGGTCTCCAGGCTCTCGGCGATGATGCGGGCGCCGGGAATCCCCTCGCCGCCGGCGTCCCGAATCACGCCGCGCACGCCTCCCTGCGCCGCCGCGGTCGAAGCCATGCCGCCCAGCAGGAGGACGGCGAACACCGAGCGCAACGAATACAGTCGTCGATCAAAGGTCATGACAGACTCCCCGGCATGAGATTCAGGGTCGGGCCAATCAGTATAATCCAAATCCGTGCTCGGCAATCCCCTGCCCCCGTCCGTGATTCGCAGACCCTCGTCCGTGGTTCGCAGGCCCTTGCGCCGGCTCGCAGCGGCGTGCCTGCTGCTGGTTTGCCACGCTTCGACGATTTCGGCCGCCGTCGACCCGGTGCGGCTGTCGCTCATCGACGCCGCGGTCGAGCAGGCCATCCGTGACGGGCGACTCCCCGGCGCGGTGGTCCTGGTGGGGCACGAGGGCGAGATCGTGTACGAGCGCGCCTTCGGAGCACGATCGCTGGGGGAGACGCCCGAGCCGATGACCGCCGACACGGTGTTCGACCTCGCGTCGCTGACCAAGGTCGTCGCCACCACCACCAGCATCATGATGCTCGTCGAGGAAGGGCGTCTGCGGCTGCGCGACCGCGTCGCCGACCACGTGCCGGGGTTCGGCACGCAGGGGCGGGAGGCGGTCACCATCGCCCAGCTCCTGACCCACACCTCCGGCCTGGCCCCCGACCTGCCGCTCGAGGAGGTCTTCGAGGGGACGGCGACCGCGATTGCCCGCACCATCGCCCTGCCGCCGGCGGCGGCGCCCGGCGAGCGGTTCATCTACAGCGACCTGAACTTCATGCTGCTCGGCGAGATCGTCAGGCGGGTCGGCGGCCTGCCCCTGGACCGGTTCGCGCAGGAGCGGATCTTCGAACCCCTGGGCATGGCCGACACCAGCTTCGACCCGCCGGCGGCGCTCGTCCCCCGGATCGCGCCGACCGAGGCATGCGCGCCCCTCGCGTGGCCGTGCGGGGGGGCCGGCGCGACCATGCTGCGGGGGCGCGTGCACGACCCGACGGCGCGGCGGATGGGCGGCGTG
The DNA here is from genome assembly GCA_022820675.1 of Vicinamibacteria bacterium. Taxonomy (GTDB): domain Bacteria; phylum Acidobacteriota; class Vicinamibacteria; order Vicinamibacterales; family UBA8438; genus JAJEEA01. Next base: position 22,309 of record JAJEFC010000411.1, read on the forward strand.
GCCGGCCCCGCCCGGCTGTTCGCCCCCGCCCGCGACCACGCGCGGTTCTGCGCGATGCTGCTCGGGGGCGGCGCCCGCGACGGCGTCCGCCTGCTCGCCCCGCTGACGGTGGCCCGGATGACCCGCGTCTCCACCCCGCCGCACCTCGCGGACCGGCGCGGGCTGGGGTGGGACATCGACTCGCGGTACTCGTCGAACCGCGGCGACCTGTTCGCCGTCGGCTCCTACGGCCACACCGGCTTCACCGGCACGTCGCTCTGGATCGACCCGGCGTCGGAGACCTTCGTCGTCTTCCTGTCGAGCCGCGTCCACCCCGCGGGCGGCGGCAACGTGACGGCGCTGCGGGGTCAGGTCGCGACGGTGGTCGCCTCGGCCCTGCGCGACGCGCCGGCGCCGCCCCGCGGCCCGGTGTGGACCGGGGTGGACGTGCTGCGGGAGGAGGGCTTCCGGCGGTTGTCCGGCCGGCGGGTCGGCCTGCTCACGAACCGGACCGGCCGCGCGAGGGACGGCGCGTCGACCATCGACCTTCTCGCGGAGGCGTCCGGGGTCGAGCTCGTGGCGTTGTTCAGCCCCGAGCACGGCATCCGGGGCGAGCTGGACGGGCCAGTGCCGTCGGGCCGGGACGCGCGCACCGGGCTGCCCGTCCACTCCCTCTACGGCGAGAGACGCCGCCCGTCGGCAGCGATGCTGCGGGGCCTCGACACCGTCGTGGTCGATCTGCAGGACGCCGGCGCCCGGTTCTACACCTATGCCACCACCGTGGCCTACGTGCTCGAGGCGGCGGCGCGGCGCGGCCTGCGCGTGGTCGTGCTGGACCGGCCCAACCCCATCGGCGGCACCGCCGTCGAGGGCCCTCGGCTCGACCGGGAGTCGCTCGGTTTCACCGGCTACTTCCCCGCGCCGGTGAGGCACGGGCTGACCCTCGGCGAGCTGGCGCGGCTGTTCAACGGCGAGCGGGAGATCGGGGCCGACCTCGAGGTCGTGCCCATGCGCGGCTGGGCTCGCGCCCACTGGTTCGACGAGACCGGCCTGACCTGGGTCGACCCGTCGCCGAACCTGCGCAACCTGCACCAGGCGGTGCTTTATCCCGGCATCGGCGCCATCGAGGGCGCCAACCTCTCGGTCGGCCGCGGCACCGACACGCCGTTCGAGCAGATCGGCGCCCCGTGGATCGACGGCCCGGCCCTCGCTCGCGAGCTCGACCGGGCGGGCCTCCCGGGCCTCCGCGTCTACCCGGTCTCGTTCACCCCCGAGAGCAGCCGCTTCGCCGGCGAGCTCTGCCACGGCGTGTTCTTCCTGGTCACCGACCGCGACGCCCTGCGGCCGGTGCGCCTCGGCCTCGAGGTCGCGGCGGCCCTCCGCTGGCTGCACGGCGACGCGTTCGACCTCGACGCGGTGGCGCGGCTGTTCGGCTCGCGAGCCATGCTGGACCGCATCCGCGCTGGCGACCCCACCTGGCAGATCGCCGCCGGCTGGGACGACGGCGCCGCCGCCTGGCGGCGTCTCTCCGCACCCTACCTGCTCTACGAATGACGGCCGCCCCCGAAGCTGCACGGATGCCCGGCCCGGAGAGCGTGGCCTGCGGCTCCGCGTGCCGCCCAACGGATCCTCCCGGAATCCGCGCCGTTCCTCGGCGCCGAGTCCCGACTCGCGGCGGGACCCAGTGAACCGGGAGCGCAGGAAGACGTCCGCCGTCGGCGCGGGCCGGCGCCGCGCGGCGGGGGCGGCCGTCGCCGGCATGCTGCTGCTCGCCGTCGCCGGCGCGGTCCGGACCGAGGTGCCGGCCATGGCGGCGGCGGTGCCGGCCTGGATTGCCCTGGCCCTCCTCTGGCCCGGGCTCGGGCGGCAGCAGCACGTGCAGGCGCTCGCGTTCATCGCGGCCGGCGCGACGGCCATGCTCTGGGCCGCGAGCCGCGGCGCGCCGCCGGACATCGAACGCGTGCTGTCGCAGAACCAGCCCATCCTGTCGATGCTGGCCGCGGTCACGGCGCTGCGCCTGCTGAACCCGCCGCCCCGCGCCGACGAACCCGAGCTGCCGCAGGGCGTGGGCGCCTACCTGCGCAGCATGCTCGGCGTGCACGCCTTCGGCGCCATCATCAACGTCTCGGCCGTGGTCATCGTGGCCGACCGGCTGGCGCGGGTCCGCCCCCTCGAGCCGAACCAGGCGCAACTGCTCAGCCGGGCGTTCAGCGCCGTCGCCTTCCACTCGCCGTTCATCGGCGGCGTCGCGCTGGCCCTGGCCTACACGCCCGGCTCGAACCCGCTGGTGCTGATGGCGTACGGCCTGCCCCTGGCTCTCGCCGCGTTCCTGCTGTTGACGTGGTACGCGTACAGCGGCCGTTGCGAGGACATCGCCCGTTTCCGCGGCTACCCCGTCCACCCCGAGGACCTGCGGGTGCCGGTCGCCCTGGGCGCGACGGTGCTCGGCGCCGCCGTCCTGACGTCCGGCTACTCGGTGCTGTCGTTGATCACGGTGCTCACACCGGTGGTCGTCGCCGCCGCGCTGCTCCGGCGGGGCGGCGTGCGGGGGCTGCGGGCGGCCCTGGACGACTATGTGCGCACCCGTGCACCCGAGATGGGCGGCGAGCTGGCGCTGTTTCTCGGCGCCGGGGTCATGGCTGCCGGCCTCGTGGCGGCCTCCTCGGCGGCCGGGGGCTGGATGTTCTTCGACCGTCTGGACGCCTTCCACGCGAGCCTCCTGGTGCTCGCCTGCATCGTGGCGTCGACGGCCTGCATCCATCCCGTGGTGATCGTCGGCGTCGTGGCGCCGCTCGTGGAACGGATCGATCTCGACCCCACGTTCCTCGCGGTGACGCTGGCGATGGGCTGGGGCCTCGGCTGCGCCGTGAACCCGATGTCGGGCGTCAACGTGATTCTCTCCAGCCGGTACGGGGCCAGCAACTGGCGAATCGCCCGGGGCAACCTCGCCTTCAGCGCGACCCTGTACGTGGTCGCGGTCGGATTGCTCTACCTCTATCAGGCCGTCCGCCTGTAGGTTGGCGCCAGGAGCCCGGGACGAGAATCCCCGCTGCATTCGACGGGCGATGCACTTGCCTGAGCCCGGCAAGCGTCGCCTTCGGCGCCGATTGCCGACCGACCATGCCGGTGCGTCTGCGTAGCGTCGCCTTCGGCACCGATTGCCGACCGACCATGCCGGTGCGTCTGCGTCGTGACCGGCGCAGACGCCCGGTTTGCGTACGCCCGATATGCCCCTCGTCACGCCTTGCCAGGCGGGCGCCTCGCCCGTCTCGATGCAACGCGGGATCTCACCACGGGCTCGAAGGGGAACCGGACCACAACGTGTCAGGCCGGGTAGAGCTGGTAGAGCATCCAGTACACCGCGACGCCGGTCACCGAGACGTAGAGCCAGATCGGCAGGGTCCACCGGGCGATGGCCGCGTGGCGGGCGTCGTCCCGGCGCAGGCCCCGGCGCAGGGTGACGATGGCCAGGGGCACGATCGCGGCGGCGAGGACGATGTGGGAGACGAGGATGGTGAAGTAGGCCGCGCGGACCGCGCCCTCACCGGTGAACGGACGCGAGCCGACCTGCGCGTGATAGACGAGGTACGAGACCAGGAACAGCGCCGAGGTCGCGAACGCGGCCAGCATGCAGCGCCGGTGGAGGTCGATGCGGCCGCGCCGGATGCACACGTAGCCGGCCGCGAGCAGGACGGCCGCGATGCTGTTCAGGGCGGCGTTGACGGCGGGAAGCTGGGTGACCTCGAACATCGGCTTGGGCTCGGAACGCCCGGATGCGGCAACCCGCTCAGGCCGGGTCGGCCAGCAGAAGCATCCAGACCAGCGGCAGATAGACGAGCGTGGCCCGGAACAGCAGCCGCGCCTCGTCGCTCGTGCGGCGGGCCGCGAACCGGCACGCGAGGGCGAGCAGGCCGCCCCCGAGCAGGCCCGCCCCGGCCGCGTAGACGGTCCCCGCCGCGCCCAGCCAGGCGGGGGCGAGGCTGACCGGCACCAGCAGCACGCTGTAGGCGAACAGATGCCGCGCGGTACGGCGGCCGGTGTCGTCGATGACCGCGAGCAGCGGAAGGCCGGCCCGCCCGAAGTCGTCGCGGTACAGCCAGGCCAACGCGAGGAAGTGTGGAAGCTGCCAGACGAAGACGAGGGCGAACAGGGACCACGCCGGGGCGGTCAACGGCGCCGCCGCGGCCCAGCCGATGACCACCGGCAGGGCGCCGGGGACCGCCCCCACGAGGACCGCCCAGTGCGTCCTGCGCTTCAGCGGGGTGTAGACGGCGGCGTAGCTGACGAGGGTGGCCAACGCGAGGGCGGCGGCGAGAACGTTGGCGCCGGCCGCGATCTGCACGAGGCCGGCCAGCGCCAGCAGCAGCGCGAATCCCGCCGCCTCCGCGGGCTGCAGCCGCCCCGCCGCCAGCGGACGGTCCCGGGTCCGCGGCATCCGCTCGTCCAGATCGCGCTCGGCGATCTGGTTGAGCGCGGCGGCCCCGCCCGCCACGAGGGCGGCGCCGATCGTGGTGTGGGCGAGCACCGACAGATCCACGCCGGTACGGGCCGCAAGATAGCCGACGCCGGTCGTCACCACGACCAGCGAGTTCAGCCGCGGCTTGGTGAGGGCGACGAAGTCGGAGAACCGATTGGCTGATGCCACGGCGGCGCCCGTGCTCGCCGCCGGCCTCCCGCGCATCATGCGGTCGCTCTCGTCGTGGCCGCCACGCGGCCCTTCGGACGGATGGGAGAGTTGTGCCGGCGGACGCCGGCCGGACGCCCGACGGGGGGACGGCGTCCGGTCGGCCGATGAGCAGGGGAATCCAGACATCCGGACCCCGCGCCGGCTCGGGACCCGGCCTGACCCGCCAATCGTCGCCTTCGGCTCCGCCTGGCGCCCAGCCAACCCGCCAGGAGTCCGCGCCGCCCACCCTTCCTAGGCGCAGACGCCTCGCCCGCCAATCGTCGCCCCCGGCTCCGCTCGGCGCCCAACCGACCTCCGCGCCGCTCCACGGCGACTCCTCGCCCGCCCGGCATCGCCTGCGGCTCCGCCGGGCGCCCAACCAACCGCCGGCAGTCCGCGCCGAGGAACGGCGGAATTCCTACGACACGGAGAAGGTGAACGACACCTCGGCGGTCCCGCCGGTGGTGACGGTCACGTTCTGGGTCTGGGTGCCGAGCGCCTCGTGCCACGCCTCGATGACGTAGTCGCCGGGGGGCAGCGAGCTGATGTCGAACATGCCGTCCTCGCCGGTGACCGCGAAGTACGGATGGTCCAGCACCCCGACGTACGCGTTCATCCAGCCGTGGACGTCGCACCGGAACGGCACCATCACCTCGACGTTGTCGAACGTCCGGTCGAACTGCATGCCCTGAATCGGCTGCCCCATGTTGAACTCCTGGTTCGCCGCGGGGATGGCGTGGATGTTGTGCAGCGTGGCGTCGCTGTTGACGATGTTGAGGGTCTGGCCGACCTGGATGCCCAGAACGTGGGGGATGTAGCGGCACCCCTCCTGGTTCAGGGTCACGACCTCGCTCGGCGTCGGGAAGGTCATGTCGCCGAGGCCCTCCCTGACGTACACGAAGACGTTGCCGAGATGGCCGTCGCTGCCGACGTAGGTGCTCGACATCGTGTTGGTCGCGGCCATCACGCAGTTCGGGTCCGAGTTCATCATGAGCTCTTCCGCCGCCGGGAGCTCCCCGTCCACCATCACCATGCCGGAGACGTTGCCCGCGGTCGACGGATCGAAGGCCGGGGCCGCCGGCTCCGCGACCGCCGCCGGTGCCTCCTCGCCGCCACCGCCCCCGCATGCCGCCGCGGCGGCGACGGCGAGGATGGACAGAATCGACCACAGTTTTCGCTGCTGCATTGCTCTGACTCCTGCGAACCCCTCGTGTGATTTGCGGATTGAAGCGGGCCGCACCTGCGTGCGCCCGATCCGGGAACAACGGGAAGATTGCTCCATGCCGAGGCGCCCGGCACCCGCACTCCGGGCGCCTCCGAAGCGCCTATTTTGTATCACAGGCGACCGGGCGGCGTAAACCGGCGGCGGCGCATCCGGCCGGCCGCGGAACCACGTCGAACAGCAGGCGACGGGGTCAGGACGCGTCCCGCAGCTTGCGGTCCACCCGGTCCTCGAGCCAGTGCGGGTCCCACCACTCGACGGGGGTGACGGGCTCGCCGTGCAGGAGCATCGTGAAGTGGAGGTGGTCGCCGCCGGCGAGCCCCGTCATCCCGCTCCGCCCGATCTCGTCGCCGAGGGCCACGGCGTCGTCGACGCCGACGCCGATCGACGACAGGTGCGCGTAGAGCGACTGCAGCCCCAGGCCGTGGTCGACGATGATGCAGTTGCCGTAGATGCCGAGATAGTCGGCCCAGATCACGCGGCCGGCATTGGCGGCGACGATCGCCACGTTGGCGGTCACCGACAGGTCGAACCCGAGGTGCACCTGCTGGTCGACCTCGCGCCCCTCGTACAGGTAGGTGCGGTGGTCGCCGAAACCCGACTCGACCTGCGAGTTGGCGAGCTGCCGGAACGGCTCCGACCAGAGCCGCTCGTCGGCGGTGTCCGCCGCCAGCTCCCGGATGCGCTCGGCGTTGAGGCGCCGGAGCGGGCCGTTGATGGCGAGGTACTGCTCGAGGAGCCCGGCGTCGGGCGGGAGGGGGACGGAGGCGAGCTCCTCGCTCCGGGCCACGATGTCCGGCACCACCCGGGCCAGGAAACGGTCGCCGACGGTGAGTCGCGAACGCCGGAACCGGCGAGGGAAGACCCGATGGTCGAAGTCCGCCTCGGTCTCGTTGCCGGCCCCGTCCCGCGCGTACAGGCGGATCCGCGCATCGAGCTCCTGATCGTGAAGCAGCGCGAAGAACGCGACCCGCAGGGTCTCGTCGGGGCTGTCCACCCCCGCCGCCGACGCGGGATAGCCGCGATAGGAACGGTCCCCGACCCGGACCCCGGACTCCGCGTCCGGAGGATTGACGCGATAGACGGCCAGCTCGGCCCCGCCGTGGTTCACGAAGTGGAACGTGGACGCGATGGACAGCCGGGGCGGGGTGAAGCGCGCCTCGACGTCGCGGCGGGCGGCGGCGCTTCGCTCCCGCAGCCCGAACAGCCGCGCGTGGGTCGCCTCGACGGAGATCGACGCCGGACCCTCCGCGAGCTCCCGATACGCGTCCCGCGTCAGGCTGCGGCTGATGCGGATGCGGGTGTCCGTCTCCTGCGTGATCCGGGAGTCGTCGGGCGCCGCCAGGGAGAAGATCGGCACCGTGGCCCCGCCCTGCTCGATGGCCGCGGTGACCGCGGTGAGCTCGGCGTCGCCGGGGTCGATCGTCGCCGCGAACTCGACCTGCCGGCCGATGAAGCGGACGGGCTCGTGAATCTCGATGGCCGGCCCGGGGCCGCGGCCCGCCCCCACGTAGAGGCCGGCCCCGAGGGCGGCGGCGCCCAGGAGCACGAGCGCGGCGACCAGGCGAATCACGACCGCATTATAGGGCAAAAGTGTGCAGCGCCGTGCAGAACCGTGCGGCCGATCGGCTCGAGGCGGCCCAGGAGTCTGCGCCGTGGAGCGGTGCAGACTCCTGGCAGGGTTGGTGGGGCGCCAAGCGGAGCCGAAGGCGACGCTTGGCGGGCTGGGCGACGCCTCCCCGCGGGCGCGCCGGGTCCCGAGGCCGACCGCGTCGCCGACGCGGGGTGCCCGTCAGATGCGTGGGACGGCTGCACCCCGGGTTGTCGGGCTCCCGATTCTCGGTGTTCCCGGCTGCGAACCCCCTCCGGAACGCCCGTCCCGGCCTCGGCCCTGCGGCTTGCGGGCCGCGTCTCACCTTCTTGACGTGCACCCGCCGACGCGGAGGGGTTTGACCCGCCGCGATTCGCGTTGGTAGGATATTGGAGAGCCTCGTTCGAGGCGGCCCCAAGTGTGTGTGGCGGTATCGTCTAGGGGTTAGGATACGTGGTTCTCAGCCACGGGACCGGGGTTCGAATCCCCGTACCGCTACCAATCCTCAACTCGACCTGAACCCTCGCTGCCTGAACCGGCTGCGCGGCATGGCGATCCACCGGATCCGCACCATCGACGCCCATGCCGCCGGCGAGCCCCTGCGGCTGGTGACCGAGGGGTTCCCCGCGCCGGCCGGCGCGTCGATGCTCGACAAGCGCGCCTGGGTCCGGGAGCACTGCGACTGGCTCCGCACCGCGCTGATGCACGAGCCGCGCGGTCACGCCGACATGTACGGCGCGGTCCTGACCGAGCCGTGCAGCGAGGCGGCGCACGCCGGGGTGCTGTTCATGCACAACGAGGGCTACAGCACGATGTGCGGGCACGGGGTCGTCGCGGTGTGCACCATCGCCCTCGAGCGCGGGCTGATCGGCGTGCCCGGAGAGCCCCCGGTCATCGTGCTGGAGTCGCCGGCCGGCCTCGTGCGCGCCCGCGCGGTCCGGGCCGCTCCGACCCGGGGCGACCCGGCGCCGTCCCGCGTGTCCGCGGTCGCGTTCGAGAACGTGCCGTCGTTCGTGTACCGGGCCGGGCTGCCGGTCGCGGCGAACGACCGGACGGTCCCGGTCGACGTGGCCTTCGGCGGCGCCTTCTACGCCATCGTCGACAGCGAGGCGGTCGGGATTCCCCTGCGGCGCGAGTCGCTCGCGGCGCTGCGCCGCGCCGGCATGGACATCGCGCGGGCGGTCGAGCGCGGGCTGAAGGTGAGCCATCCCCTGAACGGCGGTCTCCAGGGAGTCTATGGAACCATCTTCACGGGGATGGCGGAGGGCGGGGCGGACCTGCGTAACGCCACCATCTTCGCCGACCACCAGGTCGACCGCTCCCCCTGCGGGACCGGCACGGCGGCGGTCATGGCGGTGCTCGACGCGATGGGGCTTCTGGACGCCCAACGCCCGTTCGTGCACGAGAGCCTGACCGGCACCCTGTTCCGGGGGCGCCTGCTGCGCCGCACGACGGTCGGCGACCACGAGGCGATCGTCCCGGAGATCGAGGGCTCGGCCTGGATCACCGGCGAGCATGCCTTCCTGATCGACGACGCCGACCCCCTCCGGAACGGATTCCTGCTCTAGTCCGCCCATCGTCGCCTGCGGCGCCGCCGGGCGCCCGACCCGACGCTCAGGGCCACGTTTCGCGCAGCCATCCCAACCGCATCAAAGCAAGGTAGCCAGGTAGCCTGTCCGTGCTCGCAGGCCCCGTTCGGCGTCGAGGCCGCAATGGGGCAGCCTGACCAGCCGAACGTCGCCGCAGGGGTGTGTCTTCACCCCCGTGTACTTTCGCGGCAACCATCCAGGAGTCCGCGCCGTTCTACGGCGCCCCCGAGCTACCGCGCCAACCCGCGGGCGACGGAGAGAAAGCGCTTCAGCCGCCGGCGATGCTCGTTCAGGATCCGGTGCGACCACGTGTCGGTGAGCATCCGGTGCACGGACTTCTGGTACCAGACCATCTCGTCGATGCCGGTGGTGAAGGCGTCGAGGAACGAGGGGCCGCGGGCCTCGACCCCGGCAGCCAGGCTCGCGAGGTTGTGGATCTTGTCGGCCGAGGCCACGGCGCGGGCGGCGTCGCGCGGGCTCGCCCGCAGGCGCTCGATGTACGCCTCCTTGCGGGCCCGCCACGGCCGGGTCCGGGGCGGCTCGGTGACGTCCTCGACGACCGCCAGCACGTGATCGCCGAAGCGGCGGCGGATGACGCCCGGCTCGAGGGCCGTGTCCTCGAGAGTGTCGTGCAGGATGGCGGCGATGACGGTGTCCTCGTCGAACCCGAAGTCCTGCACGATCAGGCCGACCGAGAGCACGTGGGTCGCCTCGAACCCGCGACCCGCCTTGCGGAGCCCGAGGCGGTGCGCCTCGAGCATCGTGGTGATGGCCGACTCGACACGTGGTGTGTACATGCGGGTGTCGCGGCGGGACCGATCGGGGCCGCATGCGGAAGCCGCGCGGTCCGGCGCGGCTGGTGCTGCGCCATGACCAGAGGTCAGGGTGTGCGGCGCTGCGATTCGTCAACGATTGCGCGCCGCAACCTCATGTCCGTGTCCGAAGAACGGGACCTGACGCACCACTAGTGCTGCGTCACGACCAAAAGTTCGGACATGGGTGCTCTGATTCGTCAACGATTGCGAATCAGAGCACCCATGCCCGAACATTTAGCTGTGGCGCAGCACTAGTCGCCCGGCGCGATGTAGCTCCTCCGGGCGCGGACCGAGGTGCCGCGACGCTTGACCCGCACGTCGATCTCGTGAACGCGCCCATCGCGGGTCGGCGGCACGAAGCCCAGGACGTACTGGCTGTGCAGCTCCTGGGCGACCCGCGTGAACGTCGGCCCGAGGTCGTCGGTGTCCTCCAGCTCGAAGTACCCGCCGCCGGTCTCCTCCGCGAACGTCCGCAGGCGGCGGTCGGGCCGGCTTCGCACCCGCCGCACGCCGTTGAAGTAGTCGCTCTCGAGGCCGATGGTGTAGATCATCACCTCTTCGAGCCGGGCCATCTCGAGCACCTCGCGCCAGCCGATGTCGTTCTGGGTGTCCTCGCCGTCGGTGAAGACCAGCACGACCTTGCGGCCCTCGATGCCGGCGAGCTCCCGGATGCTCGCGGCGACCGCGTCGTAGAGGCGGGTCGGGTTGCCGAACTGCAGCCGGTCGAGCTCGCGGATCAGCGCGTCGCGGTCGCCGATGAAGTCCGACTCCGGCAGGATCTGGATCTTGTCGTTGAATGCCCCCACCTTGGCCCGGTCGTCGGGGAGCATCCGGATGATGAACTGCTCGGCCCCCGCCATCAGGAGGTCGAGGCTCGGGGTCATGCTGGCGCTCGTGTCGAGCATGACGACGACGGTGATCGGCCGCACTTCGTTCTCGAAGAGGACGATCTCCTGCTCCTCCCCCTCGTCGATGACCAGGAAGTCGTCCTGGAGCAGATCGGGCACGAGGCGCCCGTTGCGGTCGGTCGCGGTGACGTAGAGGTCGACCAGCTCGGTACCGGCGCGGAAGACGGGCAGATCGTCCGGCTGGGCGGCAACCGGCGCCGCGCCGAGGAGGGCCGCGAGAGTCAACGCCAGCGAGATCCTTGCAACCATGAAGCGAGCTTACAACCTATCTCGAAATCGCACAAACGGGCGGGCGGCCGCGTGCGCGGAACCGTCGCCGGGAACCATGCTGCAAGGAGCAGCCCTGCCCCCGGTGAGGCATGCTCGCCCGCTCTGCAGCGCGCCACCGTCGCCGACGTGTCAAGATGGATCGTCATGAGCCGCACGGCGCAGCGATGACTCGCGGCGGGACCGGCGTATCTCCCGGATCTCGGCCACTACGCTCTCCCGCGATCGCGTGACCGGCTCGTCGCGCAGGCGGTCGAGCACTTCAAGCATCCGCCGCCGCTCGGCGGCCCTCAACCGGTCGGCTTGCGCATCGCACCCGCGGGCATTCTCCACCATGCTTGGCGACGCTACCACAAGCGGCCCGGTGTTGGACGACGGTGAACCGCAAGAATCGAGTGATGAAGAGACGACGATGAACGACGGGACGAAGCGACACAGAGCGGTGGACGGGCCGGCGACAGGGCCGGCGAGCGGCGACGTCCGCACCCGGCTCGAGGCCCTGCTCGACGAGCGCATCCTGATCATGGACGGGGCGATGGGCACCATGATCCAGCGCCACGGCCTCGACGAGGCGGCCTTCCGCGGCGACCGGTTCGCCGGGCACGGGCAGGACCTGAAGGGCAACAACGACCTGCTGGTGCTGACCCGGCCCGACGTCATCGGCGGCATCCACCACGCGTACCTCGAGGCGGGCAGCGACATCGTCGAGACCAACACGTTCAGCAGCACCGCCGTCGCCCAGTCCGACTACGGGCTCGAGGGGCTGGCCCGGGAGCTGAACGTCGAGGCGGCGCGCCTCGCGCGGGCGGCGGCCGACGACTGGACCCGGCGGACCCCGCACCGGCCGCGCTTCGTGGCGGGGGCCATCGGGCCGACGAACCGCACCCTCTCGATCTCGCCCGACGTCAACGACCCGGGCCTGCGGGCCAGCACCTTCGACGCCATGCGCGGCGCCTACGCCGAGCAGGCCCGCGGCCTCCTCGACGGCGGCTGCGACCTGCTGCTCGTCGAGACGATATTCGACACCCTGAACGCGAAGGCGGCCCTCGTGGCCATCCAGGACGTGTTCGACGCGCGCGGGGCGGCCGTCCCCCTGATGATCTCGGTGACCGTCACCGACCGCAGCGGGCGCACCCTGTCGGGGCAGACCATCGACGCCTTCTACGTCTCGATCCGCCACGCGAGGCCGCTGAGCGTGGGCATCAACTGCGCCCTCGGGGCCCGCGACATGCGGCCGTACCTGGCGGAGCTGGCCGCCATCGCCGAGTGCCGGGTGAGCTGCTACCCGAACGCCGGTCTGCCGAACGCCTTCGGCGAGTACGACGAGACGCCGGACGAGACGGCGGGGCTGCTCGGCGAGTTCGCGGAGAGCGGGTTCGTGAACATCCTCGGCGGCTGCTGCGGCACGACCCCGGAGCACATCGCGGCCATCGCCCGCGCCGTCGACGGGCTGCCGCCCCGCGCGGTCCCCGCCGACCTCGCCGGCAGCCGGGTCGACGGCAC
>JAJEFC010000347.1 GCA_022820675.1 Vicinamibacteria bacterium
ACGGCTCCCGGATCGCGTTCGTGTCCGACCGCGGCGCGGGGCTCGGGTTGTGGACGGCGCCGCTCGACGGGGGTGACGCGACCTTGCTGAGCGGAGGGCACGGCTTCCTCCTGGCGCCGATCTGGTCGCCCGACGCGTCCCGCCTCGCCTACGTCTCCGACAGGGAAGGACCGGCCGATCTCTGGATCGTGTCCGCAACGGGAGGAGACCCGGCGCGGATGACCGCGGGTCCCGGGCGGGTCCGCGACCCGCAGTGGTCACCCGACGGAGCCGCGGTGCTGTACTCGAGCAACGACGAGGGCCGAGTCGATCTCTGGACGGTGCCGGCCGACGGCGGCGTGCCGCGGCGGCTGACGACGAGCGGCAACTCGCGGGACTGGGCGCGCTGGTCGCCCGACGGGCGCGAGATCGCGTTCGTGTCCACCGACGGCGGCGCCCGCCACATCCGGGTGATGCCCGCGGGAGGCGGCGACGACCGGCCGCTGGTCGCGGGGCCGGGGGGACCCGACCAGGTGGAGTGGTCGCCGGACGGCGAACGGCTCGTCTTCGTCTCGAACCGCAACGGCACCCCCGACATCTGGGTGACGTCGCGCGGCGGCGGACCGGACGTGGCGCTGACCGAAGGGCCGGGGAACGACCAGCGCCCGCGCTGGTCTCCGGACGGCCGCTGGGTGGCGTTCCGCTCGATACGCGAGAACCGGGCCGACATCTGGATCGTGTCCGCGGACGGGGGCGCGGCGCGGCGGGTGACCGACGACGCGGCCGAGGAGGGGTTCCCCCGGTGGTCGCGGGACGGCGCCTCGCTGGTGTTCAGCGTCGCGTCGCGGCAGACGCGGCTCTGGACGGTGCCGGTCGACGGGGGAACCCCGACGGCCCTCACGGCCGGTCCGGACATCTCCGAGGATCCGGCCGTGTCGCCGGACGGAAGGCGAGTGGCGTTCCTCTCGGGCCGGGGGGGCAGCGACGTGCACGTCGTGGCGATCGCCGGCGGGGCGCCACGGAGGCTCACCGAGCACCCCGCCGGCGCCGCGGCCCCGCGCTGGTCTCCGGACGGCGCCCTCATCGCCTTCGAGTCCGGCCGCGGTGGGAACAGCGACATCTGGATCGTGCCCGCGGACGGTGGCGAGGCCCGGCCGGTGACGACGCATCCGGGCCGCGACGTGGACCCCGTTTGGTCGCCCGACGGCGCGGCCCTGGCCTTCACGTCCAACCGGGCCGGCGGCCCATCGGACGTCTGGTTGATCGCGCCTGAAGGCGGCGACCCTCGGCGCCTGACGACGCAGGGCGCGGCGCCCGGCCCCCGGTGGCATCCCGACGGCGGGTCGCTGCTCTTCCGGTCGCCGGGGGCGGACGGCCAGGAGCAGGTGTGGCGGGTGCCCCGGGACGGGGGGCCGGCCGAGCAGCTCACCCGCGGCGGCTACAGCGCCCGCATGGACTACGCGCCTGACGGCAGCCGCATCGCCTACCAGGCTCACGACGGCGTCGGGTTCGACATCCGCGTCGTCCCCGCGGGCGGCGGGGACGGCGCCCGTCTGACCACCGCGGCGGAGGACGAGACCCGCCCCCGGTGGTCGCCGGACGGTACCCGCGTGGCGTTTCTCTCCGGCGCGGCGCCCGGGCGCGAGCTGCACATCGTGGACGCCGGCGGCGGGCCGGCGACCCGTCTCACGCGCGAGGGTGACGTCGGCGGCTTCGACTGGCTCCCGGACGGATCGGGTCTGGTGTACAGCCTGACGGAAGCGGCCGCGAACCTGTGGCGGGTCGACGTCGAGGAGCTTCTCGGGAAGGCGGCGGACGCGGCCGGAGATTGACAGGCCCCGGGCAATCGGCGCTGCGCGCCATGCCTCTGCTCAGGACGCGCGGCTTCTCGACCCAGCCACAGCGGCGTGGCGCCGAAGTCGTTCGCCGCATCGACGATGCGAGGCGCTCCCCGGTCCTTTCAACGCCTCTCCAACTCTTGCTCCGTCGACAGGGCTCGACGCGCCCGCGGTGAACGTGCTCCGGAGCATGCCCCGCGGGCGCGGCCCGCCGCGAACGGTTCCCGGGAGCACCCGTCCGGCTGCAGCTCGCGATTTGGCGTCCCGCTACGCCTCCGGGCGCCGACATCGACGCGCCCCCGACTCGATCCCCGTTGTCGTCGCTCCGATCGACCTCCGGGGCGGGGCTGGAGAACAAGGAAAAAGCGGTCAAAAAAGTCTGTTCATCGGTGAAGATCCGCGCCGTTCGAGGCGTCTATGAGGAAAGGGAGAAGGCCGAGACGATTCCCGGGGTCGGCACGCTCGGTCACGGAACGCCAGTCGTGGAGTGAGACGATGTCTTCACAGAGGTCGTTGCTGCTCGGCGCCGTCGGGGTCCTGGCCGCTGTCGCGGTGCTGGCCGTGTCCGAACGCAGCGGGTACGCCCAATCGGCGGCGTTCGGCGACACGGCGGGCTCGGCGGCGCGTGCCGGGGGTGCGGTTTCGGTGGTTCCCTTCGCCAACGTCTCGGCTCGGCCCGAGGACGACTGGCTGGGGATCGGGATCGCCGAGACGGTCGTTTCCGGCGTGGAGCGACTGGGCTTTCTGACCGTCGTCGACCGGCAGTCGCTGTTCGGCGCGGCCGGCGGCGACGGGGGCGACGCGAAAGCCCTCGGCGACGAGACGTGGGCTCGAGATCGGGCGCGGGCCGCCGGTGTCTCGTGGCTCGTCGGGGGCGGGTTCCAGCGGCTGGACGACCGGGTGCGGATCATCGCGCGGGTCACCGACGTCGAGACCGGGGCCCCCCGCGAGTTCGCGAGGGTCGATGGCCACGCCGACGACCTGTTCCTGCTGCAGGATCGCGTCGTGGCGGAGGTCGCGGAGGGCCTGGCCCGCCTCGTCCGCCCCGGGGCGGCGTCTCCCCCGGACGCTCGCACGCCTGTCGCCCTGCAACCGGAGGGGCAGGGGATACCGGACCCGTCCGGAGCCCGGGGCGGCCGGGAGTCCGGCGGTCGGTCCGTCGCCGCGCGGTCGCGGGTTCCGTTCGACGCGAACGCCGCGACCCCGGCGGTGGGTGGCGTCGGAGTCCGGGGCGGCGGCGAGTCGAGTGGTGCATCCGTCGCCGCGCGGTCGCGCGATTCGTTCGACGCGAACGCCGCGACCCCGTTGGCGGGGGCCGTCCGAGTCCGGGGCGGCGGCGAGTCGGGCGGTGCATCCGTCGCCGCGCGGTCACGCGATTCGTTCGACGCGAACGCTGCGACGCCGTTGGCGGGGGCCGTCCGAGCCCGGGGCGGCGGCGAGCCCGGCGGTCCGCCCGCCGCCGCGCGGTCACGGGGTGCGTTCCGCGCAAACGAAGCAGCCCCGGGGGCCGAACCGGCCGGTTTCGCAACGGCGGCGCCGGCCGGAGACGCCGGCGTGCTCACCGGCCGGGTGACGGTGCGGCCGCGGCGGACCACGACCCCGCCCACCGTCGACGGCCTGCTCGACGACGCGGTCTGGAGCAACGCCGCGCGCATCACCGAGTTCGTCCAGCGCGAGCCGCAGGACGGGGCGCCCGCGACCGAGGACACCGACGTCTACCTCGCGTACGACGAGTCGAACCTGTACCTGGCGTTCCATGCGAAGTACGAGGAGCCGCGCATCATGCGCGCCAATCGCGTCGATCGAGATCGGGCGGACTTCGGCGACGACACGATCTCGGTCTACTTCGACACGTTCCTCGACCAGCAGCGCGCGTACGTGTTCTCGGTCAACGGCTACGGCGTGCAGGGCGATTCGATCGTGGGCGGCCGGGGCGGCGGCGGTCGCGGTGGTGGCGGCGGGTTCGGTGGGGGAGGCCGTGGCGGGGTCCCGCGCGGCGACCGGTCGTGGGACGCCCTGTTCACGAGCGGCGGCCAGCCCGTCGCGGACGGCTACACGGCCGAGATGGCCATCCCGTTCAAGAGCCTCCGGTATCCGGCGCGGCCCGGCAACGCGCCGCATACGTGGGGGTTCCAGATCGTCCGCCGCATCCGGGGCAAGGACGAGACCATCGTGTGGTCGCCGGTCTCGCGCGACGTCGCCGGGTTCCTGCCGCAGATGGGCGTCCTCGACGGAATGAGCGGCCTCTCGACGAGCCGGAACCTGGAAGTGCAGCCGACGTTCACCGCGTTCCGCTACGGCACGTTCGACGAGGGGGCGGGGCAGCTCGTCGACGGCGACCCGCAGCCCGATTTCGGGGCCAACTTCAAGTACGGCGTGACGCCCAACCTCATCGCCGACTTCACCCTCAACCCCGACTTCTCGCAGATCGAGTCGGACCGGCCCCAGGTCGAGGTGAACCAGCGCTTCGC
>JAJEFC010000337.1 GCA_022820675.1 Vicinamibacteria bacterium
CCTCCCCGCGGTCCCGGCCGCCGCTCCGCCTCGGGCGCCGTCGCCGGGACGGGGTCGCCGACGGGCACCGCCGTGAGCAGGAACACCCGGTCGCCCCACACGATGGGCGACGCCGCCCCGCGGCCGGGCACCTCCACCTTCCAGGCGACGTTCTCGGTCTCGCTCCACGTGAGGGGCGGGTCGGCGTGCCGGGCGACGCCGGTCGCCTCCGGCCCCCGCCACTGGCCCCAGTAGCGCTCGGCCCCGGCCGGCTGCGCATCGGCCGGCGGGGTCCAGCCGACCGTCAGCCAGAGAATGGTCGCCGTCGTCGTGACACGTCGGTGCATGACGTTCGTCTCCTGGTGCCTCGCCGGGCTGATCGAGATCGACTGCTCCATGGGAACGCCACCTCGGTGTGTTCGCGTCGTGCGGACGTTTTCCGGGGGCCTCTGACGATCAAGACGCCGACGGGCCCGATTCGTTGCTCCCGTTCACGACGGCCCGCAACCTGCTCCCTGTCGAGATCGGCCATCAGGTCGTCCGACGTGGTCGGGGGAGCGCCCGACCTCCGCACCGCCAGCGCCTCCTGTCGAGATCGGCCGTCAGGTCGTCCCGCGTGGTCGGGTGTGCACACGACCTCCGCACCGCCGGCGTCTTCCTGCCTGGAGACCGTCAGGTCGTCCCGCGTGGTCGGGTGTGCACACCGACCTCCGCACCGCCGGCGTCTCCCTGTCGAGATCGGCCGTCAGGTCGTCCCGCGTGGTCGGGTGCGCACACGACCTCCGCACCGCCGGCGTCTCCCTGTCGAGATCGGCCGTCAGGTCGTCCGACGGCGGCTGGAGCCGGGCCTCCGCGTACCGCATCGCCGCCGCCGGGTCGCCGTCCACCGGGCGGCAACCGGATCGTACACTTCCCGAAGCCATGACTGTATCGACATCCGACCTGCGCTATCCCATCGGGAAGTTCCTGCCCCCGGACCCGGTGACCCGCGACCAGGTGGCCGCCTGGATCGACGACATCGCGGGGCTGCCCGGCGACCTGCGGCGCACCGTCTCGGCGTTGACCGACGGCCATCTCGACACGCCGTACCGCCCCGGCGGGTGGACGGTCCGACAGGTCGTGCACCATCTGCCCGACAGCCACATGAACAGCCTGGTCCGGTTCAAGTGGGCGCTGACCGAGGACCGGCCGGTCATCAAGGCCTACGACGAGAAGGGCTGGGCGGGGCTGCCGGACGCCCGGGGCCCGATCGGCCCGTCCCTCGAGCTCCTCGACGCCCTCCACCGCCGCTGGACGGAGTTGCTCGGCAGCCTGACCTGGGCGCAGCTCCAGCGCGAGTTCGTGCACCCCGAGTCGGGCCCGGTGGCGCTGGCGGTCAACGTCGGCGCCTATGCCTGGCACGGCCGGCACCATCTGGCGCACGTCGAGCGGTTGATCCAACGCGAGGGCTGGACCTGACGGTGGGTGGGTTCTAGCCGGCGGGCGACGGCAGGATGAGGCGCTCGACCGTCGAGAGACGCTGCTCGATGGCCGAGACATGCTGCTCGACCGTCGAGAGACGCTGCTCGACCGTCGAGAGACGCTGCTCGACTCGGCCCAAGGTGACTTCGACGGCGTCGAGACGGCGATCGAACTCCTGTATGGTGGCGCGAATGCCGCGCAACTCGGCGCGCATGTCACGCATATCGGCGCGCACGCCGCCGACCAGGGTGACCACGACGGCGATCACGGCCAACCCGGTGCCGACTATGCTGCCGATGATCGCTTTCGTGTCGCTCGTCACACAGACAGCGTAGCATGGACGATTCGCGTCCGCAAGCTCGCCGTCCGCCTGCGCCGGGCGCCGCCGCCGGTCAGTACGCCACCGCCCACCCCTCGCGGCGGCGGTCGGCGCCGGCGTGGCGCCGGCCCGCGATCTGGTCCACCAGCACCGCCTGGGCGCCCCCGAACTCCGCCGTCCAGCCGCTGCGCGCGTGCACGGTGTAGCCGCGGGCGGCGAGGGCGTCTCGGACCTCCTGCGGCACCCGGTCCTCGATGGCGAGCGAGCCGTCGCCCCGCCGCCGCAGCCGGGGCGCGTCGATGGCCTCCTGCGGGTTCATGCCGAAGAGCTGCATGTTGTTGATGACCTGCACCAGGGTGTGCGTCTGTCCGTCGCCGCCGGGGGTGCCGACGGCGAGCCACGGCAGGTCGTTGTCGATGATGATGACCGGGCACAGGGTGTGGAGCGGCCGCCGCCGCGGCGCGAACGCGTTGGGGTGGTCCTCGTCGAACCGGAACAGCGACCCCCGGTTGTGCAGCACGATGCCGGTGCCGGGCACCACGAGCCCCGACCCGAAGCTGGCGAACAGGCTCTGTATCAGCGAGACCACGTTGCCGTACTGGTCCACCGCGATGACGTAGACGGTGTTCGGGTGGTCCTCCACGGGCTCGACGTGGACCGTCGGCGCGGGGCCGGCGGGGTCGATGGCGGCGGCCATCCGCCGGATGCGGGCGGGATCGAGCAGCTCCTCGACGGAGACCCGCATGGCGGCGGGGTCGGCGAGCTCGCGGTCCCGGTCCTCGAACGCCAGCCGGATGGCCTCCGCCACCGTGTGCAGGTAGTCGGCCGAGTTGTGGCCGAGGCCGGCGAGGTCGGCGTCGGCCTCCTGCAGCAGCGCCAGCTCCTGGAGCAGCGTCACCCCCTGGGTGTTCGGCGGGAACGCGTGCACCTCGAGGTTCTGGTAGCGGGTGGTGATGGGCAGGGTCCACTCGGGCAGGTAGTCGGCGAGGTCGTTGGGCATGAGCAGCCCGCCCTGCTCCTGCACGTGTCGCACGATCTGCCGGCCGAGGGCCCCGCTGTAGAGCTCCTCCCAGCCCAGCTCCTGCAGCGTCGTGAGGGTGGCCGCGAGGTCGGGGCGCAGCAGCAGGTCGCCGGCCCGCGGGGGGGCGCCGCCGGGCAGGAAGATGCGCGCCGCCTCGGGGTCCTGCCGCAGCTTGTCGGCGGCGCCGGCGATGTCCGCGGCGAGGGTTTCGGAGACCGGCAGCCCCATGGTCGCGAGGTCGACGGCCGGCTGCAGGGCCTGCGAGAGGGGAATCGTCCCGAAGCGCCGCAGGCCCTCGGCCCAGGCCCCGACGGTGCCGGGGACCGAGACGCTGAGGGGGCCGGTGCGCGGCATCTCCTCCAGCCCCTCCGCCTTCAGCTCGTCCAGCGTCTTCGCGCTGCCCGAGCGGCCCGAGCCGTTCAGGGCGTAGGTGAGCCGGGTGGCCGAGTCCCAGTAGAGCAGGAACGTGTCGCCGCCGACCCCGTTCATGTGGGGGCGCGCGACGGCGAGCATCGCCGCGGCGGTGATCGCGGCGTCCATGGCGAGCCCGCCGTTCCGCAGCACCTGTAGGCCGGCCTCGGCCGCGAGGGGGTGGCCGGCGGTGACCGCGGCCTCGGTGCCGAGGGCGTCGCGCCCCGGCTCGACGTCGCGCGACAGCGGGGAGGAGCAGGTCGCCGCGGTCGCGACGACGCCGGCGACGACAGCGGCGAGGACCGCCGCGGCTGGCCGCCGGGGGCGATGACGGGTGCGGTATGCGGTCATGGCGTCCTCCCGAATGGGTCCGGTCACTTCGATTCTAGCGCCTGTGCGCCGGCAGGTGCGGAAGTTCCTGGAAGTTCCGGTCTCCGCCAGGGATGGGGGTGGCGGCTTCCGCCGTGGGCGCTGCCTTCCGCCGTGGGGGCCGGCTTCCGCCGTGGGGGCCGGCTTCCGCCCTGCGGCGCCGCCTTCCGTGGGTCCGGCGCGGGGAACCGCGGGTTCGGCGTTCGGATCGGCCGTGGTTGCGAAGCCGGCGGTCGGGCGGGAGCCCCGGCGAGGAACGGGCAGCCGCGGGAAGCGCCGGCTGGAGCTGCCGCACCGGCCGGGCACCGGTCTCACCGGGGCGTGTCTGGTAGGATGGCGCGCTATGGCCGACAAACCCGACGCGTTCGACAAGCTGCCCCTGCCCGAGACCAGCCCCCGCGGGCTGATGCGGCACTTCGGTCCCGGCCTCATCCTGATGATGACGGGCATCGGCACGAGCCACCTCGTGACCGCGCCGGCGGCGGGCGGCCGGTTCGAGTACGCGCTGCTCTGGTGCATACCCGTCGCCTACGTCTTCAAGTACTACGGCTTCGAGATGGCGTTCCGGTTCACCAACGCCACCGGGCGCAGCATGCTGGACGCCTACACCACCGCGCCGGGGAAGTGGCCGGTGTGGTACGTGCTGATCACGACCATCATCCAGAGCGCGCTGGGACAGGCGGGCCGGCTCGCGGCGGCGGCCGCGGTGCTGTTCTTCATCTTCTCGGAGTATCTCGGGCTGGGGCTCCCGAGCTGGCTGTACGGGCTGGGGCTGGGGGTGCTCTCGGTGGGCATCATCCTCTACGGGCGCTACGCCGCGGTCGAGCTCGCCACCAAGATCCTGGCCGGCATCCTGTTCGTGTCGACGGTGGGCGTCTACGTCTTCAACCCGGCGCCGTTGTCCGAGATGGGGCACTTCTTCACGGTCGAGATCCCCGGCGGGTCGTGGCTCATCATCGCCGCGTTCCTCGGGCTGCTGCCGACCGGCATCGAAGTCTCGCTGCAGGCCTCGGAGTGGGGCAAGGCGAAGCGGGTGGGCATGGGGCGCATCCGCGAGCAGCTCGAGCGCGAGGGCTACGCCCGCCCGTTCGACGCGTTCTCGTCGACCGCGGACGACCTGCGGGTCGAGATCTCGAAGCTGCCGGCCCACGCGCAGGAGTACTGCCGGCGCTGGTTCCGCATCGGCATCTGGGACTTCACGTTGGGCCACGTCGTGTCGTTCATCCTCGCGGCCATCTTCCTGCTGCTGGCCGCGGTCACGCTCTATCCGGACGACGTGGCCGGCAACGCGGTCATCGGCGCGATCGCGCGCATCTTCACCGAGACCGCGGGGCCGGCGATGATGTTCGTGTTTCTCGCCGGCGCGTTCGCGGCGACGTTCTCCACCGCCTTCAACTACTTCGACGGCTGGCCGCGGGTGGTCGCCGCGTGCTGCCGGAACCTGTTCCGCGAGACGGCCGAGCTGTCCGGGGTCGCGGCCGAGGGGGTGACCGAGGCTCACCGGCGCTCGTGGTGGTCGGAGTACAACATCTACCGCGTCACGATGTTCTACTCGCTCATCGCGGCGGTGCTGATCATCGCGGGGCTGCCGCGGCCGGTGTTCCTGGTGCTGGTGTCGTCGGCGCTGGCGTTCTTCATCGCGCCGGTCATCTTCTTCCTCAACATCTACTACTGCGTGACGGTCATCCCGAAGAACGAGAAGGGGTTCTACCCGTCGCAGCCGGTCGTCTGGTTCAGTTGGTTCAGCCTCGCCGTGTTCACGGCGCTGACCATCGTCATCATCCTGGCGCGGGTGTTCGGGGTGACGCTGTTCGGGGGGTAGGGTCTGCGCCGTCCGGCTCGGGTTTTCGGGGTGACGCTGTTCGGGGGGTAGGGTCTGCGCCGTGGGGCGGTACCGACAGATGGGGCCGGCGGCGCGGGACCGCCGCAGGCGACGCTCTCGGGCTGGCCCGCCCACCGTGGCCTTCGGTCTTGCTGGTCGCCCCCAACGAACCCTGCTGGAGCCGCGTCGTGCTACGGCGCAAACTCCTGGCCCGCCTTTCCTCGCCTGCGAATCCGCCTGGCGCCCAACCAGCCCGGCTGGAGCCCGGCGCCGTTCTACCTCGCAAACTTCCTGGCTCTGCGACGCAGGACGGCTTGAGCGCGTTCCGCTACAAGATGTAGTGGTCCACCGTCCATCCATGTTCCACATACGGTAGAATGTCCGGCGGTGGGGCCACTGGCGGTCGAGTGCGGAGGCCGCGACGGACTCCTCCCGCGGGGGCGGCAGGCGGGGACACCCGGGCCGGAGCGGAACATGCAACCAGCATCGTCGGCGATTCGGAGTACCGCAGCGGGGGCCGCGTGCTGGTGGCTCGCGCTCTCGGCGTCGGCGTTCGGGCAGCCGTTCGACGTTGAGGTTGGCCACCGCGCCCGCGGGGTGCAGCCCGGCGAGGCGGTGCTGGTCTCCGTCTCGTCGCCCGAACCGCTCGCCAAGGTCGAAGGAAGCATCTTCGACCGCACCGTTCACTTCCACCACGCCGAGGACGGCTCGTGGCGGGGGCTCGTCGGCATCGACCTGATGGTCGAGCCCGGCGACCACGACCTCGTGCTGCGCATCATCGCGGCCGACGGGTCGGCCCTGACCCGTGTCCACAGGCTGCCGGTGACCGACAAGCGGTACCCCACCCGCCGACTCCGGGTGGAGCCGCGCTACGTCGAGCCGCCCCCCGAGGTCGCGGCCCGCATCGAGCGCGAGTACCTGCAGCAGACCGCGATCTTCGCCACCGACACGCCGGAGCGGCTCTGGCGCGGGCCGTGGATCCGCCCCGTCCCGGGGCGCGCCAACGGCCGGTTCGGCGCCCGCAGCGTCTTCAACGGCCAGCCCCGGAGCCCGCACAGCGGCGCCGACTTCCTGGCCGGGGTGGGCACCCCGGTCGCCGCCCCCGCGCGCGGCCGCGTGGTCCTGGCCGGCGACACCTACTTCTCGGGCGGGTCCGTCATCCTCGACCACGGCTGGGGCCTCTACTCCTACCTCGCCCATCTCTCCACGATCCTCGTCGAAGAGGGCGACCTGGTCGAGCAGGGCGACGTGGTCGCCCGTTCGGGCGCCACCGGGCGCGTGACCGGCCCCCACCTGCACTGGACCGTGCGGATGAGCGGCGCGCGGGTCGACCCCTTGTCGGTGGTCGAGATTCTGCAGGACTGACCCGCCGGCCGGCGGTCCGCGCCCACCGTCCGTTCCGTCAATGCCCCGGGCGCACGGCATCCGCCGTCCGAGTGCGCTATACTGGTCGAAAGCTCAGGAATCCAGCCGATGCGTATTCTTTTCTCCGTGCCGCGTCTGCGCGGCTGACCTCCGCTCTTCCTCGACAGCACCGCCGTTCGCTCGGACCTCGGGACCGGGGCGACAGAGGCCGGTGTCGGGATGCCCGGCCCCCGCGTGATCGCGGCGGCGCCGGTCGTCCCCGCCCGGCGGCGTAGCTGATTCGCTTCCCGTTCCTTCGGCTCGTGGTGCCGCCGCCGGTCGGCGCGGCCTTGTCGTGTTCTCTCGTTTTTCGCTCGTGGTGTTCCGAATGTCGCTCTCCAACGCCCTGCCCAACGACCCGCCGGCGCCAGCGGGTCCCGGCGCCACCCTGTGGCGCGACGTGCGCGACGCGGTCCGTTCCGCGCCCCGCGACTACACCAGCGGCAGCCTCGGCCGCGCCGTGCTGCTGCTGGCCGTCCCCATGGTCCTCGAGATGGGGATGCAGTCGGTGTTCTCGGTCGTCGACGTCTACTTCGTGGGCCGCCTCGGCCCCGAGGCGGTGGCCATTCTCGGCCTGTCCGACTCGCTGATCGCGCTCGTGTTCGCGGTCTCGATCGGCCTCGCCATGGGCGCGGCGGCGATGGTGGCGCGGCGCATCGGCGAGGGCAAGCCCGAGCGGGCGTCGGCCGCGGCGGTGCAGGCCATCGCCTGCGGGTGCGCGGTGTCGGCGGTGCTGGGGGTGGGCGGGGTGGTCTGGGCGTCGGACCTCCTGGCACTGCTCGGCGCCGCGCCCGAGGTGGCCGCCAACGGCCGGACGTTCACCGCCATCATGCTCGGCGGGTGCGTCACCGTGACCCTGCTCTTCATGATCAACGGCATCTTCCGCGGCGCCGGCGACCCGGTGCTGGCGATGCGGGCGCTGTGGCTGGCCAACCTCGTGAACATCGTGCTCGACCCGATCCTGATCTTCGGCCTCGGACCGATCCCGGCGTTCGGCCTCGAAGGGGCGGCCATCGCCACCACGGTGGGGCGCGGCCTCGGCGTCGCCTACCAGCTTCACGTGCTGACGAAGCGGAACGGCCGGGTGACGGTCGACTGGCGGCGGGCGCGCCTCGAGCTGCACACCCTGCTGCGGCTGCTGCGGGTCAGCGGCATCGGCATCGTGCAGTACCTGGTGGGCACCGCGAGCTTCGTCGGCCTCATCCGCATCCTCGCCCCGTTCGGCGACACGGTGCTGGCCGGCTACACGGTGGCCGTCCGCATCATCATCTTCGTCCTGCTGCCGGCGTGGGGCGTCGGCAACGCGGCGGCGACGCTGGTGGGGCAGAACCTCGGCGCGGGCCGGCCCGACCGGGCCGAGCGCGCGGTCTGGTTCACGGCGCGGGTGAACACGGTGTTCCTGGGGCTCGTCGGCCTCGTCTTCGTCGTCTTCGCCCGGCCCATCGTGGGGCTGCTGGCGGCCGACCCCGAGGTCGCGGCGGTCGCCGCCGCCTGCCTGCGCATCGTCGCCGCCAGCTACGTGTTCTGGGGCTTCGGCCTCGTCACCGTCGTCGCGTTCAACGGGGCCGGCGACACCACCACGCCGACCTGGATCAACTTCTTCGTCTACTGGGTGGTGCAGTTGCCGCTGGCCTGGACCCTGGCCGGGCCGCTCGGCGTCGGCCCCCAGGGGGTGTTCGCGACGGTGGCCGTCTGCCAGACGCTGATGGCGGCGGTGGGCGTGCTCGCGTTCCGGCGGGGGACGTGGAAGACGCGGGTGTTGTAGGCCGGGAGTCTGCGCCGGGACTCGCCAGGGCGATGTGATTACGGTGATTACGATACGATGCCTGAAGGGAGACCGGGACGACGGAGAAGGCGGTGGCCGTCCGTGAGTTGAAGCTGATCGACATCGGCGATGCCAGAGGCATCCGTCTCCCCAAGGGCATGCTGAAGAAGTACGGCTGGAGCGACTCTCTCGTCGTCGAGGAAACGGACGACGGCGTCTTCCTGCGCGGGGCGGCCGACGCACTCTCCTGGGAGGACACCTACCGGGCGATGGCCGCCGAGGGCGAGGACTGGAGCGACCTGGACGCCACGGTCGCCGACGGCCTGGACTGATGGTCGAGCTGGGCGGCGACAGGAGCGGCGACCGGTGATTCTGCTGACCGGGGCCACCGGTTGCATCGGCGGGCGCCTCCTTGCGGCGCTCGAGGAGCGCTGCCACACCCTGCGCTGCATGACGCGCCGACCGGCCGCGCTCGCGGGCCGGCTGGGCCCCCGTAGCGAGGCCGTCCACGGCGACTGCCTGGACCCGGCCTCGCTGCAGGCCCCGCTCGCGGGCGTCGACACCGCCTACTATCTCGTCCACTCGATGGGCGGCGGCGCCGACTTCGAGGCGCAGGACCGCGCCGCGGCCCGCAACTTCGGGGCGGCGGCGCGGTCGGCCGGCGTTCGGCGCATCGTCTACGTCGGCGGCCTCGGGGCCCAGGCGGGGCTCTCGCGGCACCTGCGCAGCCGCCACGAGACGGGCGAGTTGCTGCGCGAGGCGGGGGTGCCCGTCGTCGAGCTGCGGAGCGGCATCGTGCTCGGGGCCGGCAGTCTCTCGTTCGAGCTGATCCGGGCCCTGGTCGAGCGCCTGCCGGTGATGGTCTGCCCGGCGTGGGTCCGCACCCCCACCCAGCCCATCGCCCTCGCCGATCTCGTCGCGTATCTCGTGGCCGTGCTCGACCTGCCCCCCGGCGAGAGTCGAGTGTTCGAGGTCGGCGGCGCCGACGTGGTGTCGTACGCCGACATCATACGCGGGTACGCGCGGCAGCGGGGGTTCCGCCGGTGGCTGATTCCGGTGCCGCTGCTGACGCCGCGCCTGTCGAGCCTGTGGCTGGGGCTGACCACGCCGGTCTACGCCCGCGTCGGCCGCGAGCTCGTCGATGGGCTGCGCACCGCGACCGTCGCGAACGACGACGCGGCGCGGACCGCGTTCCCCGTCCGCCCGCTCGGGCTGCGGCAGGCGATGGAGCGGGCGGTCGACGAGGAGGACGCGGTGTTCGCGGCCGGCCCGTGGACCGAGGCCCGCCTGTCGGCGGGGGCGGCGCTGCGCTGGGGCGGCGTCCGCGTCCGCACCCGACTCATCCACTCGTGCGCGGTCGACGTGGCGCTGCCGCCGTCCGCCGCGTTCGTCCCCATCCGCCGCATCGGCGGCGCGAACGGCTGGTACTACGGCGACTGGCTGTGGCGCCTGCGCGGCCTCGTCGACCGGCTGATGGGCGGGGTGGGCATGGGCCGCGGCCGGCGCGACGCCGAGCACCTCGCCGCGGGCGACGTCGTCGACTGCTGGCGGGTCGAAGCCTGCGAGCCCGACGCCCGGCTGCGGCTCGCGGCGGAGATGAAGCTGCCGGGCCGCGCCTGGCTGCAGTTCGACGTGACGCCGCGCGAAGACGGGGGGGCGACGGTCCGACAGACCGCGGTTTTCGACGCGGCCGGCCTCGCGGGCCGCGCCTACTGGCACGCCCTGTATCCGGTCCACGTCGTCCTGTTCCGGGGGCTCCTGCGCAGCATCGCCCGGCGGGCGGCGACCGAGGCCCGCGCCGCGGGCGGGGGCGTCCGAGTTCATTGAAGCACGTCCGCGTCCCGAGCGAGCGTTGCCTGAATCCATGAAGAATGCAATGTCGAGCGTGGATCTTCATGGAGATGTCGAATTCCCGGGCTTCCTTTCCTTTCATTCCCTGTGCGCCCGGCATGAGGTGATGCGGCCTGCCGATCACCCGGGCTGCCGCTCGCGGAGAATCGCTTCCAGTTCGGCTACGCGTGTTTCCGCGTCGGCGGCCCGTGCTTCCGCGTTGGCGGCCCGTGCTTCCGCGGCCTGGCGGGCGGCCGCTTCCGCCCGGCGGCCCTCGGCCTCCGCCCGGCGGCCCTCGGCCTCCGCCAGACGGCCCTCGGCTTCCGCCAGACGGCCCTCGGCCTCCTCGGCGTGGCTGCGCAGGTCGTCGCCGGTCGCCGGGTCGCGGAAGCGCATCTCCCGCCCCGGCGCCGCCCGCAGCTCGAGACCGAGCGTCTCGCTACGCAGCGTCAACGTGCCGTCGAGCCCCGTCAACACCGGTTGACGCACGTAGCCCGACTGCGTCAGCCGCTCCCCCTGCAGGCGCGCCGGCAGGTGTTCGCCCGCCGGGTCGTACTGCCAGTACTCGCGCACCCCGAGCTGC
>JAJEFC010000213.1 GCA_022820675.1 Vicinamibacteria bacterium
GTCGGCGGTTCTGCTCGACCCCGGTGGGGCGCGCGGCCCGCGGCTCCGGCGCCGTCGTCGCCGCCGGCCCGGCCCGGCGTCCACCAGCCCCCGGGATTCCGCGCCGCTCTACGGCGACCCCGGCCCGGCAGGCGCCTCCGACTCGTCTCCCCGCGCCGCCGGCCGGATGTCCGCCACCGACAGCTCGACCCTGCGCTCGCCCTGCCAGGTGTTCTCGGTCAGGTGGAACGCCAGGTCGAGCGCGTCCCCGTGCCGCCGGACGAAGTCCGCCCGGTCGGCCATCCGCCAGGCGACCGCACGGAACACCCGCCCCTGCTGCCGGACCCGCATCGCGATGTGCCGCGACTTCAGCACGCGGGGGCCGTCGGCGAGGGCCAGCTCTCCGGAATGGAACACGGGCCGGGGATTGCCCGCGCCGAAGGGCTCCATCGCCCGCAACCCCGCCAGCATGCGGGGAGTGATGGCGGCCAGCGGCAGGCGGCCGTCGATGCGGAGCCGCGGCATGAGCTGCTCGGGGCCGAGCCGGTCGTCGGCGAATGCGGTGAGCCGCCGCCGCAGCTCCGCGAGGCGGCCGGACTCGATGGTGACGCCGGCCGCGTACCGGTGTCCGCCGTACTTGGTGAACAGCTCGCCGCAATGCTCCAGGGCCGCGAGGAGATCGAACCCGGGGATGCTGCGGCCGGAGCCGTAGGCCAGGTCTCCCTCCACCGCGAGGACGACGGCGGGACGATGAAAGAGGTCGACGAGCTTCGAGGCGACGATGCCGATGACCCCGCGGTGCCATCCCGCCCCCCACACGACGAGGATCGCGTGGGCCCCGACGTCGGGATCGGCGTCCACCTTGCGCCGGGCCGCGGCCAGGATCTCCGCCTCCTCCTCCCGCCGGCGGTCGTTCACCTCCTCGAGCTGCCCGGCCAGGCTCCGCGCCTCGTCGGCCCGGCTCTCGTCGGTCAGCAGCAGCAGGCGGGTCGCGAGGTCCGGCGTGCTCATCCGCCCCGCCGCGTTGATGCGGGGGGCGAGCCGGAACGCGACGTGGAAGCCGGTCAGGGGCTCTCCGAGCAGTCCGGCGGAGTCCAGGAGGGCCCGCAGCCCGGTCGCGTGGCGCTTCCGGGAGAGCCGTTCCAGGCCCAGCTTGGCGATGACGCGGTTCTCTCCCCGGAGGGGCACGACGTCGGCGACCGTGCCCACCGCGGCCAGCTTGACGAAGGCCGGCAGCCACCCCGACCGATCCCTGCGCAGGCACAGCGCCTGCACGAGCTTGAGGGCGACGCCGACCCCGGCGAGGTCCTTGTCGGGATAGCCGCAGTCCCGCCGCTTGGGGTTGATGACCGCGAGGGCCGGGGGCAGCACCGCCTCCGGCTCGTGGTGGTCGGTGACGATCAGGTCGACGCCGAGCTCCCGCGCCCGGACCGCCGCGGCCCGGCTGCGGATGCCGCAGTCCACCGAGACCACCACCGCGACCCCGTCCGCGGCGAGGCGCTCCACCGCCGCGGGCTCGAGCCCGTAGCCGTCCCGCAGGCGCTCGGGTATGAAGTGGGTCACGTCGGCGCCGAGCAGCTCGAGGACCCGGCGCAGGATGACCGTCGACGTCACCCCGTCGACGTCGTAGTCGCCGTGAACCGCGATGCGGTCCCCCCGATCGATGGCGCGCTCCAGCCGGTCGACGGCGAGCGGGAGATCGGCGAGCCGGAACGGATCGTGGAGATGCTCGAGCCGGGGATGCAGGAAGCGCTCCGCCTCGTCGGCCGTGGTCACCCCGCGCAGCACCAGCAGCCGTGCGACGACCGGGTCGAGGTCCATCGCCCCGGCCAGCGCCTCCGCCCGTCCTTCGCCGACCTCCGGGTGGTCCCAGACCAGCCGGGGTGGGGCCGTCGCAGGTCCGTTCAATGGCGGCGGGCTCACGTCCACGAGACCGTTCCCTCGCCGCAGATCCGCTCGGCGGCCCGGGCGAGCTGCTCGGAAGGACGGACGCGGGCCTCGGTCAGCCGGGCCTGCACACGCAACGGCGGGCGGTGCTCGGGCAGCTCGAGATGCAGGCGGATCCAGCTCGGGCCGCGGTGCATGTCGAAGAGGTCCGCCAGCGCCTGCAGTGTCTCGCGGCCGTGCCGGCCCGTGGAGAGGCGTATCGAGAGGGTGCGGCCCACCACCCCGCTCAGGCTCTCGATGGGCCGCACGTCCTCGGCCACCACCCGCGGGACCTCCTCGTCCCGGTCGAGGCGGCCGGTCACCACGACCAGTCGGTCCGCGTCGAGCACGTCCCCGCAACGCTCCCAGGTCTTGGGAAAGACGACCACCTCCACGCTGCCGGTCCGATCCTCCAGGTTGAAGACGCCCATCGGCGACCCCTGCCGGGTCTTCCGGGGGCGGTAGCCGCTGACGATGCCCCCGATGAACACCGTCGAGTCCTCGGCCGGGGGGGCGTCCACGGTGCGGGCGCCCGCCGCCTCGAGCTGGTCGCGATAGCCGTCGATGGGGTGGCCGCTGAGGTAGAGCCCCAGCGATTCCTTCTCGAAGGCGAGCTGCTCCGACGGGGTCCAGGGGTCGACGTCGGGAAGGCGGATGCCGCCGTCGGGGACTCCCCCGGCGTCCATGGCGTCGAACAGTTGCGCCTGTCCGCGCTCCCGGTCCCGCTGCACGCGGTTGCCGTGCTCGAACGCCCGGTCGACGACCGCGAGGAGCCGCGCCCGGCCGTCGGCGGCGCGGCGGTCCCCGGACGCGAGGGCGGAGTCGAACGCCCCCGCCTTGACGAGGCTCTCGAAGACCCGCTTGTTGACCAGGCGCAGGTCCAGGTCCTCGCACAGGCGGAAGAGCGATTCGATGCGGCCATGCTTCTCGCGGCAGGCGAGGACGGCGTCGATGGCGTTCCCGCCGACGTTCTTGACGGCGGTGAGGCCGAAGCGCACGCCCTCGGGCTCGACGCGGAAGCCCGTGGCGCTCGCGTTGACGTCGGGGGCGAGCACGGGGATGCCCATGTCGCGGCACTCGCCCAGATACAGCGCGAGCTTGTCGGTGTTCTGGGCCTCTATCGTCATCAGCGCGGCCATGAAGTGCCGGGGATGGTTGGCCTTGAGATACGCGGTCTGATAGGCGAGCAGCGCGTAGGTGGTCGAATGGGACTTGTTGAAGCCGTAGCCCGCGAAGTGCTCGATGAAGTTGAAGATCAGCGCGGCCTGCCCCGCCGACACCTCTCGCGCCACCGCGCCCTCGATGAACTTCTCGCGCTGCGCCTGCATGACCGAGGCGTCCTTCTTCCCCATCGCCTTGCGCAGCACGTCGGCGTCGCCCATGGTGAACCCGGCGAGGTCGCTCGCGACGCGCATCACCTGCTCCTGATACGCGATGACCCCGTAGGTGTCCCTCAGGATCGGCTCGAGGGCCGGCGCGTCGTACTCGATGGCCTCCCGACCGTGCTTGCGGTTGATGAACTTGTCGACGACGCCGCCCTGGAGGGGGCCGGGCCGGTAGAGGGCGTTGAGGGCGATCAGGTCCTCGAACCGCTGCGGCTTGGCCTTCCGCAGCGTGTCGCGCATGCCCGAGCTCTCGAACTGGAAGATGCCCAGGGTCTGGCCGTCGCAGAAGAGCTCGTAGGTCTTCGCGTCGTCCATAGGCAGGCGATCGAGCGCGATGGCCTCGCCGGTCGTCTCGCGGATGTGGTCGACCGCGTCGTGCAGCAGGGTCAGGGTGCTCAGCCCGAGGAAGTCCATCTTGAGCAGGCCCATCCGCTCGACCTGCTTCATGGCCCACTGGGTGGTGATCTCGTTCTTCTGGCTCTTGTAGATCGGCGCGAACTCCGTGATCGGACGGGGCGTGATGACCACCCCGGCGGCGTGCACCGAGGCGTGGCGGGTGATGCCCTCGAGGCGCTGCGCCACCGCCATCAGCTCCTTCACCTGCGGGTCCCGCTGCTCGAGGCTCTTGAGATCCGGGCTCTCTTCCAGCGCCTTCTCGAGCGTCATGTTGAGGGTGGGCGGTATCTGCTTGGCGACCCGGTCGACGTCGGCGTACGACATGCCCATGGTGCGGCCGACGTCCCGCACCACGGCGCGGGCCTTCATGGTGCCGAACGTGATGATCTGCGCGACGTTGTCCCGCCCGTACTTCCGGGTGACGTAGTCGATGACCTCGCCCCGGCGGCGCTCGCAGAAGTCGATGTCGATGTCCGGCAGGGAGATGCGCTCCGGATTGAGGAAGCGCTCGAAGATCAGGTCGAACTGCATCGGGTCGACGTCGGTGATCTGCAGGCACCAGGCGACGAGGCTGCCCGCCGCCGACCCCCGGCCCGGGCCCACCGGAATGCCCTGCTCGCGGGCGTAGCGGATGAAGTCCCAGACGATGAGGAAGTAGCCCGGATAGCGCATCTTGACGATGACGTCGATCTCGTAGGCGAGCCGGGCCTCGTAGTCGGCGACGGAGTGCTTCAGCTCCCCCGCGTCGGCCCGCCGCCGTAGCGTCTCGAGGTGCCGCCGGAACCCCTCCCGCGTCACGTGCTCGAAGTAGCCGTCGAGCGTGAACGGCTCCGGCACGTCGAAGTTCGGCAGGTGGCTCGCGTCGGACGCGAGCTCGACGTCGCAGCGTTCGGCGATGGCCACGGTGTTCGAGAGCGCGGCCGGATAGTCGCCGAACACCGCCCGCATCTCGTCCCCGGTCTTCAGGTAAAACTGGTCCCCGTGGTAGCGCAGGCGCTGCTCGTCGCTGACGTTCTTGCCGGTGCCGATGCACAGCAGGACGTCATGGGGGCGGCGGTCCTCCCGCCTCAGGTAGTGGACGTCGTTGGTGCAGACGAGCGGCAGGTCGAGGTCGCGGGCCATCGGCAGGAGGCCGGTGTTCACGACCCGCTGCTCGTCGATGCCCTGGTACTGCATCTCGAGGAAGAAGTTGCCGGGACCGAGGATGTCCCGGTAGGCGGCGGCCGCCTCGCGGGCACGCCTCGGCTGCTCGGTGCGGAGCCCCGTCGCCACCTCGCCCTTCAGGCAACTGCTCAGGCCGACGAGCCCCTCCGCGTGCCGGGCCAGCAGCTCCTTGTCGATCCGCGGCTTGTAGTAGAACCCCTCCGTGTAGCCGGCGGAGACCAGCTTGATGAGGTTGTGGTAGCCGGCGAGGTTCTCGGCGAGGAGCACGAGGTGGTTGTTGGTCTCCCCCGGCGTGCCGCTCCGCTCGCGGCGGTCGCCGGGCGCGACGTAGACCTCGCAGCCGAGAATCGGCTTGATCCCGCGTTTCCGCGCCTCGTCGTGGAAGACCACGCTCGAGAACATGTTGCCGTGCTCGGTGACGGCGAGGGCCGGCGCACCGGCCTTCTCGGCGTGCTTCATCAGCTCGCCGATGCGGCAGGCGCCGTCGAGCAGCGAGTACTCCGTGTGGAGGTGGAGGTGGACGAACTCGGTCATGGATTGACGCTCGATTCGCGCATGGCTCCGGTTGTCGGCCGGCCGACGGACCCGATCGCGGGCCGCCGCTCACTCCCATTCGATCGTCGACGGCGGCTTGCTGCTGACGTCGTACACCACCCGGTTGACCCCCCGCACCTCGTTCACGACCCGCGAGGAGACAGCGGCCAGCAGCTCGTGCGGCAGCCGCGCCCAGTCCGCGGTCATGCCGTCGCGGCTCTCGACGGCGCGGATCGCGAGGACGTGCTCGTAGGTGCGCTCGTCGCCCATGACCCCGACGCTCCTGACCGGCAGCAGCACCGCGAACGACTGCCACAGCCGCCGGTACCAGCCGGCGCGGCGGACCTCCTCGACGACGATGGCGTCGGCGGCGCGGAGAATCGCGAGACGGGAGGCCGTCACCTCGCCGAGGATCCTGACCGCGAGGCCGGGACCCGGGAACGGCTGGCGCCAGACGAACGACTCGTCGAGGCCCATCGTCTCGCCCAGCCGCCTGACCTCGTCCTTGAACAGCAGCCGGAGCGGCTCGACGAGGGCGAACCGCAGGCGCTCGGGCAGGCCGCCGACGTTGTGATGACTCTTGATCGGCGCGGCGGGGCCGACCACCGACACGCTCTCGATGACGTCGGGGTACAGCGTGCCCTGCGCGAGGAAATCGAAGTGCCCGAGGCGGCGGGCCACGTCGTCGAAGACGTCGATGAACGTCGCCCCGATGGTCTTCCGCTTCTCCTCCGGGTCGGTGACGCCGTCGAGGGCGGCGAGAAACCGGTCTCCGGCGTCCTCGAAGACGATGTCGAGCCCGAGCTGTCCCTCGAACCGGCTTCGCACCTGCTCGGCCTCGTTCAGGCGCAGCAGGCCGTTGTCGACGAAGATGCAGGTCAGGCGGTCGCCGATCGCCCGGTGGAGGAGGAGCGCGGCCACGGTGGAGTCCACCCCGCCGCTCAGCCCGCACACCACCCTGCCGTCGCCCACCTGCTCGCGGATGCGGGCGGTGGCCTCCTCGAGGAACGAGGCCATGGTCCAGTCGCCGCGGCAGCCGCAGACGGTGGCGGCGAAGTTCCCCAGGATGTCGACCCCGCGCTCCGTATGGGCCACCTCGGGATGGAAGAGCAACGCGTAGAAGCGCCGGGCCGGGTCCTCCATGGCGGCGACCGGCGCGTTCGCGCTCGTCGCCGCGACCCTGAAGCCGTCCGGGACGCGCCCGATGCGGTCGCCGTGGCTGGCCCAGACCCCGATCTCGCCGGGAAGCCCGTCGAAGAGGGGGCTGCCCGGCTCGGCCCGCACGGTGGCGTGACCGAACTCGCGCTCGGGCGCCGGCTCCACCTCTCCCCCCAGGATGTCGGCCATCAACTGCATGCCGTAGCAGATGCCGAGCACCGGCACCCCGAGGGCCAGCACCCCCTCGGGGCACCGGGGCGCCTCGGGCTCGCGGACGCTCGCCGGCCCCCCGGAGAGAATCAGCCCGGCGGGCCGCCGGGCCGCCAGCTCGTCGACCGGGGTGTGGAACGGGAGGATCTCGGTGTAGAGATCGAGCTCGCGCAGTCGACGGGCGATCAACTGGGTGTACTGCGATCCGAAGTCGAGCACGAGCAGGGTCTGATGGGGCACGCGGACGACCGGATGACGCGGGACGAGTTGCCGATTCGCCGGCTGACCGGCGCCGGATCCGGGAAGCCGGGATGACCCGCCCCCGGCCGGCGACGCCCTATTATAATGGCATGGGCCCGCGCGAAACCACCATATCTTGTAGTCTGCCGATGATGAGGATCTCCGCCGGATGCGTCTCGGCCGTCCTTCTCGCCGTCTCCATGCTGCCGGGCGCGGCGGCCGCCCAGTTCCGGACGGGAACGCCCGATTCCCCGCCCGGCCCGCCCTCGACCTGGCTGCCCGTCGTCTCCCGGTGGACGGCCAACCTTCCCGCGCCCGCCGCGGCGTCCCCGGTGGCGTCCGGCGACCGGCTCTTCGCGGCGCTCTTCGACGGTCGCGTCACCGCGATCAGCCTCGTCGACGGCTCGGAGCTGTGGCAGGTCGAACGGGCCGTCGTCGGCGAGCCCGCGGCGGGGGCGGACCTGCTCCACGCGCCCACGCCCGAGGGGCTGCTCGCGTTGGACGCGGAGACGGGCGAGGTCCGGTGGGAAGCGAGGCTCGGGGCGCCGGTGTCGGCGCCGCTGCTGTGGACCGCGGGCTGGCTGATCGCCGGCCTCGAGAGCCGCGAGCTGCTCGCGTTGAACGCGGCGAGCGGGGGCACGGTGTGGCGGCGGACCCTCGGCGGCGCCGTCAGCGCCCGCCCCACCATCGCCGGCGACCGGCTCTACGTCCCCCTCGACAGCGGTCACGTCACGGTCCTCGAGCTGCTGACCGGCGCTCCGATCTGGGAACGGCGGCTCGGCGGCGCGCCGCAGGAGATCCTCGTGGCCGGGGACCTGTTCGTCGGGGCCAGCGACAACGCCTTCTACCGGCTGTCCCGCCGCGACGGCGCCCTCCGCTGGCGTTGGCGGACCGGCGGCGACGTCGTCGGCCTCCCCGCCGTCGACGAGGACCACGTGTACTTCTCCTCGCTGGACAACACGCTCTGGGCCCTCGCCCGCTCGCATGGCGGGCAGCGCTGGCGCGAGCTGCTTCCCGCCCGGCCCACGGCCGGCCCCCGGCTGGCGGAAGACCTCGTCATGCAGGGGGGGCTGAGCCAGGAGCTCCTCCTCCGCGGCCCGGCCGACGGCGTGGTCTACCACCGGCTGCAGGCCTCCGCCGAGCTCGCCTACGCCCCCCTCGCCGTCGCCGACCCCCTCGGCGATGGACTGATCGTGGTCCTCGTCACCGAGGCCGGCGAGCTTCAGGCGGTGGGTCGCGCCAGCGAGCCCGTGCGCCTCGATCCGGCCGCCACCACCGCGTGGGAGAAGCTCTTCCCCGCCGCGGAGGACGCGGACGCTTCGGGCGAAGAGGAGGCCGAGGCCGCCGGCGACGAGGAGGTGGAGGCCGCCGGCGACGAGGAGGTCGAAGCCGCCGGCGACGAGCAGGACGCGGCCGGGCGGGACCCGAACGACGAGCCGGGGCGCTAGGGGTCCGCGCCGCGGAACGGCGCGGACTCCTGGAGGCTGGTCGGGCGCCCCGCGGAGCCGGAGGCGACGACGGGCGGGCCAGGAGTGGCCGCGGAACGGCGCGGACTCCTGGAGGCCTGGTCGGGCGCCCCGCGGAGCCGGAGGCGACGACGGGCGGGCCAGGACGGCGAGACGGCGCCGGCCGGGCTCCTGAGGTATGCTGGCCTGACCGTGGCATCGGCGCGAGGACGGCAGACCCGGCGCCCCCCAGCTCCCGGCTGGTCCCACCTGATCGGCGGCGGCGGCATCGCGGTCCTCGCGGTCCTGGTGTGGGGCGGCGCCCTCGACCCGGCGCTGATCGGGTCGGACGCGGCCGCGACCGCCCGCGCCGTTCGCGAGATCACGGAGCAGATCGCCGGGGTCGATTCGGCCCTGAGGCGCGTCGCCCGCGGGCTGGCCGACCGCGCCGAGGTGAGGCAGGGCCTGACCGGCGATCCCCCGGCGGTCCGGAGGGTCTTCGACATCCTGCGGGCGTCGGACGGCGACCGGGCCGTCGCCGATCTGGCGATCACCGTCTACGACGTGCGGTCGATACCCCGCGCGTGGCACGGCCGCCCCGGCGAGCTCGCCCCCGAACGGCTTCAGTCCGCCCCCGTCGGCTTCGCCGCCGTCGGACCGGCCGGGCTCCGTCTCGTCCACGTCGAGCCGATAGTCGAGGGGACCGGCGAATCCGGTGCGCGGGAGCGCCGCCTCGGCACCGTGGTCGTCGAGCGCGTCATCTCCTCGACCACCGCGACCGGGGGCTCCGATCCCGGCTTCGTGGTCGGGACCTCGGTCGGCCCCGCCATTCTCCGGCCCGGGAGGCCGGGGGGCGGCGACGATCCTCGCGTGCACGGCTTCGAAGTCGCGGGGGCGGACGGAACGGTTCGCCTGAGCGCCTCCATCGGTCTCGACGAGATCGACGGGGTGCGCGCCCGTTGGCGCCGGCGCGCCGCCGCCCTCCTCCTCGTGGTGCTGGCGGGAATCGTCCTCGCCGCCGGCGGCCGGATCCTCGCCGGGCGCACGCGGCGCGGCCACCTGCGGCCGTCCGCGATCGCGGGAGCGGCGGCGATGGCGGGCGGAGCCTGCGTGTGGCTCGCCGCCACCCCCGATCTCTTCGCGTGGTCCGCGCTGTCGCCGGCCGCGTACCGCTCGACGCTCGCACCGCAGGTCCTGCGCACCGCCGCGGACCTCCTCGTCGCCACCGCTCTCGGCGCGGTCCTCGTGGTGCTTGCCGGCGAGACCGCCCAGCGCCGGCAGTGGTTCCGCGCGGCCCGGCGATCGACCGGCGGGGCCGGCCGCCGGTTGAGCGTGCCGGCAACGCTCGCGGCCACGGCCGCGCTGCTCGGCCTCCACCACGGGCTGCTGCAGGACACGGTGGCCGGGGCGTCGATGGACCTGTTGCACACGTCGCTGCAGCCGCTCGATTCGGCCCGGACCATCCTCCAGCTCGCCCTCGTGCTGGCCAGCGCGGGGACGGTCTGGGCCATCGCGATCCTGATGGGCGTCGCCCTCGCCCGGCGGTCCGCGCGGCCGCTCGCGCTCCGGGTCTGGCGCCTGGCGCCGTCGATCCTGATTCCCGCCGCCCTCGCCGCTCTCACCGGGTGGGCCCCCCTCGCGCCGTCGCTGCTCCTGTGCCTGCTCGGAAGCGCCCTCGCCTTCCGGGGGCAGCGGCTGATGCACTGGTTCCGGCGCACCGACCCCGTGACCCGGCTGCTCGCGACCCTGTGCGCGCTCCTGGCGCCGGCCCTGCCGCTGTATCTCTCGCTGGTGTCCTCGACCGACGAGGCGAGGCGGAGCCTCATCGCGGACCGTTACGCGGTTCAGGCGGCGGAGCATCCGCAGGACCTCCACCGCCAGCTCGAACGCGCCCTCGAGGAGATCGACGCGGAGCTCTTCGCGCGGCCGCCCCTGCGGGCCCTCGCCTCGCCGCCGAACCGCGCCGGCATCGACGCGGCGTTCCGCCTCTGGAGCCGGACCGCCCTCGCGGCGTCGCGGCTGACCTCGGCGGTCGAGCTGTTCGGCGCGGACGGCGAGCTGCGGAGCCGGTTCGCCCTGAACATTCCCGACTCGGTCACCGCTCTCCGCTGGACCGACCCCGGGTGCGAATGGGAGGTCTTCGGCGAGGTGGTCCCGTTCGGCGCCGAGGAGCGGAGGATGCTCCACGCGGAACGCGGGTTCTGCGAGCCCGACGGCGGGACGCATATTCCCGCGGGAGCGGTCGTCGTCCACGTCACGCAGGTCGACTACGAGTCGCTGCCCTTCATCGCCTCGCGCAGCCCCTACGTGGAGCCGCGTGAGACGGCCCGGGGGTCGCCGGTCCCGGGGGGGCCGGGCCACGAGGTCGAGCTCGTGCTCTACGGCTGGGGCCGGCAGCCCACGTTCCTCTCGAACCGGAGCGCGTGGCCGATCGACGATGCGCTGTTCCAGCGGATATACGCGTCCCGCGACCCGTTCTGGACCCGGCTCGTCAAGGACTCGCGCCGCTACGACGTGTTCATCGCGAACACCCGCGCCGGCATCTACGCCATCGGCTATCCGGCCCGCACCGCGTTCGATCATCTGCTCCACCTGTCGGAGATCGCCCTCCTCGTGATCGCCGCCTGCGGCTTCGCGCTGGCCGCGGCGGTCCTCGCGGCGCTGGTGTTTCCGGGGCTCCGGCGGCGGCTGCCGTACCGCGAGGTGCGGGCGCGGTTCGCTCTCAAGCTCCAGATATGGTTCGTGGGGGCGGCGACCGCGCCGGTGGTGGTGGTCGCGGTGTTGATCCAGGGCTACCTGGCCGACCGGCTTCGGGCGGACGTCGAGGCCGTCGCGCAGCGGGCGGCGGGGGTGGCGAGGAGCGTCATCGAGGAGTCGGTGCCGATTCAGTCGCCCGACGGGCAGATCATCGCCCGGTTCACCGACGACATCCTCGTCCGCATCGGTCAGGTCATCGGCCAGGACGTCAACATCTTCGACGGCCCGAACCTCGTCGCGACGAGCACGCGCGATCTCTACGCATCGGGGGTGCTGCCGACGCGCACGCCGGACATGGTCTATCGCGCCATCGCCCTCGACCGGCTGCCCAGCTTCGTCGGCGAGGCTGCGGCCGGCTCCCTCCGGTACCAACTGGCCGCGGCCCCCGTGCGGGTGGGCGGGCGCGACGTGATCCTGACGTTGCCGCTGGCGTCGCGGCAACAGGAGATCGAGGGTCAGATCGACGAGCTCAACCGGCGGGTCCTCGGGTCCGCCCTGTTCTTCGCGGCCGTCGTGGGGTTCATCGGCTGGGCCATCGCCCGCGGCATCGCCAATCCCGTGAAGCGGCTCACCCGCGCCACCAGCCGCGTCGCCCGGGGCGAGTTCGGCCCCCTCGTGTCGGGCCTCCAGGCCGACCGCATCGAGAGGCGGCTCGCGGCGCGGTCGGCCGACGAGCTCGTGGTCCTCGAGGCGGATTTCAACCGGATGGCGGTCGAGCTCGATGCGCAGCGCCGCCAGCTCGAGCGCACCCACCGTCTCGAGGCGTGGACGGAGATGGCCCGCCAGGTCGCCCACGAGATCAAGAATCCCCTGACCCCGGTCCAGCTCAGCGCAGAGCACCTGCTCCGCGTCCACGCCGACCGCGGATCGCCGCTGACGCCGGTGCTGCAGGGATGCGTCGAGTCGATCCTGAAGCAGGTGCGGATCCTGCGCCAGATCGCCTCGGAGTTCTCGAGCTATGCCTCGTCGCCCGAGGCCAGGCGCGCCCCGACGGATCTCGCGGCCCTCGTGAACGAGGTCGTCGCGCCCTACCGGCCCGGCCTCGAGGGCAGGATCGTCCTGTCGACCGACCTGCCGCCGGATTTGCCCCGTCTGCTCCTCGACCCGGTGCTGATCCAGCGGGCGATCACCAACATCATCGAGAACGCCCTTCACGCGATGCCCGACGGGGGGACGCTCTCGATCGGCGTCGGACGCGGCCCCGGCCGGCTGCGACTGATCATCCGGGACAGCGGCGTGGGGCTCGAGCCCGACGTGCTGGCCCGGATCTTCGAGCCGTACTTCTCGACCCGGATCACCGGCACGGGGCTCGGCATGGCGATCGCGAAGCGCAACGTGGAGCTGAACGGCGGGACCATCGCGGTCGCCAGCGAGCGGGGCCGCGGCACCGCCGTGACCATCACCCTGCCCGCCCCGGGCGCCCGGGACCCCAACCGGGTCGCCTGACGCGGAGAACGGAGGTCGGGAGCGCGGCCGGGGCGCTCGATGCGCCGCAATCAACCGGTGCCGGCGGTCTCGAGGTCGACGGTGTCCCGCGTCTGATCGTCGTGGCGCCCGGACGCGCGGTGCGCGCGGCCCACGACGTAACCGACAGGGCCGGACACCAGGTAGGCGTACGCCATCAGGAACAGGACGAGCTGGGGCTGGACGGCGATCGCCGCGACGAGTATCGCGAACTGCAGCAGGCCGACCGACGAGCGGCGCGGCTGCACGATGAGGGCCCCGAAGCTGCGGAAACGGATGCGGCTGACCATCAGGAGCGCCGGCACCAGCACCACCAGCAGGGCGACGACCGGAGCCTGGGCGATGCCGAGGCCGCCCGGCCACGCGAACACCGTCGCGGCCAGCACGCCGCCCGCGGCGGGGCTCGGCATCCCCGCGAAGTAGCGCTTGTCGGGGCTGTTCGGCTGGACGTTGAAGCGCGCGAGGCGGAGCGCGGTCGCGGTGACGTAGAGGAACCCCACCGCCCAGCCGAGACGGCCGAGCGGCTCGAGCCCCCACGCGAACACGAGCACGGCGGGCGCCACGCCGAACGAGATGACGTCGGCCAGCGAGTCGAACTCGCCGCCGAACTCGCTCTCCGCCCCGGCCAGCCGCGCGATGCGGCCGTCGAGCACGTCGAGCACCGTGGCCACGCCGACGAAGACGGCCGCGGTCTCGTAGTCGCCCCGCATGGCGTGGACGATGCAGGCGTATCCGCAGAACAGGTTGCCGACCGTGAACATGCTCGGCAACAGGTACACGCTCCGGCGGAAATGTTGCATCCGGCGCTTGTTCCGCAGCACCGCGAGCACTCTCGGCATGATGACGCTCCGCCCGTCGGCCGGGGCCCACGATCGAACGCGGGGCCTATGAAGCGCGGGTCCCGTCCCCGCCCGGGGGTCCCAGCCGGGCCACCACCGTCTCGCCTCCCCTCACCCGATCGCCGCGGGCGGCGACGAGGACGGCGTCGATGGGGACGAACAGGTCCATCCGCGAACCGAACTTCATGATACCGAAACGCTGGCCGGTGCGTACATCGGTTCCCGGCGTCACCCGGCACACGACGCGGCGCGCGAGCGCCCCCACCACCTGTCGGAACACGATGGTGCGCCCCTCGTGGTCCAGCCAGATCTCGCATCGCTCGTTGCTCGCGCCGGCGCCGGGGCGATAGGCGGGCAGAAACGTGCCGCGAACATGGTCGACCCGGGTGATCCGCCCGCCGATCGGCACGCGGTTCACGTGCACGTCGAGGGGGGACAGGAAGATGCTGACCTGCTGCCACGCCCCCGGCGGCGCGCCCGGCGCCTCCGCCGCGCCCGCGAACAGGACCCGCCCGTCGGCCGGCGCCACGACCGCCCCCGTGTCCCGCGGCGGCTCGCGGGGCGGGTCACGGAAGAAGAGCGCGACGAGGAGGGCGGGAATGCACAGGAGCAGGGCCGGAAACACCAGTCCGGCCGCCAGGCAGGCCAGCGACGGGACGCACGCCAGACCGATGAACGGCACGCCCGCCCGGTCGATGGACATGAGAATGAGGCGGCCGCGCCCGCGGCGTCACGCCGTCTGGGGGTCCGCGTGGCGGCGCAGGATGTCGTGCATCCGGTCCTTCAGTCGGAGCTTCCGCTTCTTCAGGTTCGCCGCTTCGATTCGTTCCGGTTGTGACAGGTAGTCGAGGCGGGACAGCTCGTGGAGGCGGGCGTCGAGCTCCTGGTGCTGTTCCGCGAGCTGGCGGAACCCGCTGTCGGTCTGGAGAAGGTGCTCTCTCAACTGTTGCGAGTCCTGTGCCATGCCACCTCCTGGAAGACGCGGTACGAAGGGTGGCGCCGCATGTCCGGGCGCATTCGTACGGGGGAGAAAAAATGTAACACAAGTCCGGCTGCCCTGTATAGGCAACATGGGCGACAGCGGACCGCGCGGCGGGTGGGTGGACCCGATCGCCGGCAGGGCGCGGTTCGACCGGTGACGGGCCGCGG
This sequence comes from Vicinamibacteria bacterium, assembly GCA_022820675.1. Classification (GTDB taxonomy): domain Bacteria; phylum Acidobacteriota; class Vicinamibacteria; order Vicinamibacterales; family UBA8438; genus JAJEEA01. The sequence goes on from JAJEFC010000213.1 coordinate 14,647, forward strand.
CGGGATTCGGGCTCCCCTGCCTGACCCGCCGATCGTCGCCTTCGGCTGCGCCTGGCGGCCAGCCAATCCTGAAGGCGTCCGCGCCGTCCTGCGGCGGGGACTCCTCGCCGCCTTCGGCTCCGCCTGGCGGCCAGCCAACCCTGCAGGCGTCCGCGCCGTCCTCGCCCGCCAATCGTCGCCTGCGGCTCCGCCTGGCGCCCAACCAACCCTGCAGGCGTCCGCGCCGTTCCACGGCGCAGACTCCTACGGCGCGGACGCCTGTCGACGCCGTTCACGCGCGAGCTCGGCGTCGGGCCGCCGCACGTAGACGGGCCGGAGGGCATGCGGCGCGCCCGCCCGGTCGCGCCAGGGCGACAGCACGGCCATTGCGGCCATCGACCGCGCCAGCGACGGGACCTCGTCGAAGCGACGCGACCCGGCGCCGAGCCGCGCGTCGAGGAGCGGGCGGCTGGCCGCGACGCCGTCCCCGATGACCCAGGCCGAGCGGTGGCGCAGTCGATGGGCCCAGCCGTCGAGCACCGCGGCCGGGGCGGCCGAGATCGGGGCCTCCGTCACGCTCCAGCCCGCGCCGGCGGCCGCTTCGGCGTCCTCCGGCCCGCTACCCGACGGCGACTCCGGGGCCGGCTCGTAGAGGGCGCTGAACACCTCTCCGCGCCTGGCGTCCACCCACGGCACGATCAGGTCGGGGGCCGCTCCCGCGCCGGCCGCCTGCGCCGCGACATCGACCAGGACGTCGAGGACGGGCATCCCGACCACGGGCCGGCCGTGCGCGAGGGCGAGCCCCTGGACCGTCGCGATGCCCACGCGAAGTCCGGTGAACGATCCCGGCCCGAGGGCCACGGCGTACCGATCCACGTCGGCCGTCGTCATCCCATGCCGGCCGAGCAGGGCGTGGATCGCCCCCGGCAGGCGCTCGCCGTGAGTCGACTCCCCGTCGCCCCGCGTCTCCTCGAGCAGGCGCCCGTTCCGCGCCAGCGCGAAGCTGCCCCGATTCGTCGTGGTGTCGACGGCCAGCGTGAGCACGATCCGGTTTCCCTTCGGCGCCTTGACGGGCTCCCGGCGCGCTTTCTATACTCGCACGATCCGACGGCCGCCGCACCCCGCCATCCGGCGGCGGCCGGGTCGCCCCGTTCCCCCGATTGGCCCCGTGACCCCCTCCCCGACGGACAGCGCCGCCGCCGTGCGGGCCCCGACGCCCGCCATGCGCCAGTACCTCGACGCGAAGCGCCGGCACCGCGACGCCATCGTCTTCTTCCGCATGGGCGACTTCTACGAGATGTTCTACGAGGACGCCGTCACCGCGGCGCGGGCCCTCGACCTCACCTTGACGTCGCGATCGAAGGACGCCGCGGGCGGGGCGATTCCGATGTGCGGCGTGCCCCACCATGCGGCCGACACCTACCTGACCCGGCTCGTGCAGAAGGGGTTCCGCGTCGCCATCTGCGAGCAGGTCGAGGACCCCCGGAAGGCCCGGGGAGTGGTGCAGCGCGAAGTGGTGCGGGTCGTGTCCCCGGGCACGTTCACCGACACCGCCTATCTCGACGATCGGGAGCCGGCGTTCCTGATGGGGATCGCCGTCCCGGCCCCGGAGGCCGCCGGCGCGCACGAGCGCTACGGCATGGCGTTGCTCGACGTCTCGACCGGCGCTTTCGTGGCCGCGGAGTACTCGGGCGACACCGGGCGCCGGACGCTCGCGGACGACATCGCGGTGCTGCAGCCGCGGGAGGTGGTGGCGCCGCAGGACCGCGACGTCTCTCCCCTGCTGCCCGACACTCCTCCCCCGGCGGTCACGCCCCTCGATCCGTGGGCCTTCGAGGTGAACCGCGCCCGGGAGGCGCTGACCGGGCAGTTCGGGACGACCGGGCTCGACGGCTTCGGACTGCGGGACCGTCCCGCCGCCGTCGCCGCCGCCGGGGCCCTCGTGCAGTACCTGAGCGAGACGCAGCGCGGCCGCCTCGCCCACGTCCGCGGCATCGCCTTCCGGGAGAACGCGGAAGCGCTGATCGTCGACCCCGCCACCCTCGGGCACCTCGAGGTCGTCCGGTCGGCCGAGGGCGGCCGCGCGGGCTCGCTGCTCGGCGAGCTCGACCACACCGTGACGGTCATGGGAAGCCGGCTCCTGCGGGGCTGGCTGCTGCGTCCGCTCGTGAACCTCGAGCGGGTGCGAAACCGCCTCGACGCGGTCGAGGAGCTCGCGTTCCGGTCGACCGAGCGGGCCAAGCTCCGGGAGGCGTTCAAGCCCGTGCAGGACGTCGAGCGCCTGGTCGCCCGGGCCGCGATGGGGACCGCCGGCCCGCGGGACCTCCTCGCGCTGCAGCGCTCCCTCGCGGCGGTCCCCCGCCTCAAGGCGATCCTCCAGGCGTTCGACGCGCCCCTGACGAGAAGCCTCGCGGCCGAGCTCGACGAGGTGCCGGCGGTGCGCGACGCCATCGAGGCCACCGTGAACGAGTCCCCCCCCGCCGTCGCCCGCGACGGCGGGGTCATCCGCGACGGCGTCGACGCCCGGCTCGACGAGCTTCGCGCCGTCAGCCGGGGCGGCAAGGAGCAGATCGCGGCGATGGAGGCGGCCGAGCGCGCCCGCACCGGCATCGGGTCGCTGAAGATCCGTTTCAACCGCGTTTTCGGCTACTACATCGAGGTCTCCAAGCCCAACCTGCACGCGGTCCCAGACGACTATCACCGGAAGCAGACCATCGCGGGGGGCGAGCGCTTCATCACCCCCGCCCTGAAGGACTACGAGCACAAGGTGCTGGGGGCGGACGAGCAGATCCTCGAACGGGAGATCGAGCTCTTCGAGACGCTCAGGAGCGAGGTCGCGGCGTCGGCGCCGCCCATCCAGGACTCGGCCCGCGCGGTGGCGAGCCTCGACGTGCTGGCCGCGCTCGCCGAGGCCGCCGCCGTCAACGACTACATCAAGCCGCACGTCCACGACGGCGACGAGCTCGTCGTCGTCGAGGGGCGCCATCCCGTCGTGGAACGGCACGCCGGGCACGCCTTCGTGCCCAACGACGTGACCCTCGACGGGTCCACGCACCAGGTGATCATCCTGACCGGCCCGAACATGGGCGGCAAGTCCACCTATCTGCGGCAGACCGCCCTCATCGTGCTCCTCGCGCACGTCGGGTCGTTCGTCCCCGCGAACCGCGCCAAGGTGCCGATGACCGACCGCATCTTCGCCCGCGTCGGCGCCTCGGACAACATCGCCCGCGGGCAGTCGACGTTCATGGTGGAGATGCAGGAAACCGCCAACATCCTGCACTCGGCGACGTCGCGCAGCCTCGTGCTGCTGGACGAGATCGGCCGGGGCACCGCCACCTACGACGGGCTGAGCATCGCCTGGGCCGTCGCCGAGCACCTCGCCACCGATCCGACGGCGCGGCCGCGGACCCTGTTCGCCACCCACTACCACGAGCTCACCGAGATCGCCGACGTGCTGCCGGCGGTGGCCAACTACCACGTCGTCGCCCGCGAGTGGGAGGACGAGATCCACTTCCTGCGAAAGGTCGAGCCGGGGCGCTCGGACCACAGCTACGGCATCCAGGTCGCGCGCCTCGCGGGCCTGCCGGCCCGCACCGTCGCGCGGGCCAAGGAGCTCCTGCACGGCCTCGAGCGCGACGAGCTGGCTCGGGGGGGCGGACGCCCCGCCCCGGCCGCCGGAAGCGCGGACGGGCAGGCGCAACTGACCTTGTTCGCGGACCCGCCGGCGGAGCCGGAGGTCGTCGGTCGCCTTCGCGGCCTCGACGTCGACGGCATGACGCCGCTGGAGGCGCTCAACCTGTTGGCGGAGCTGAAACGGGAAGCGGGCGAGGAGCCCGGGCCGTAGATCGGCGCCGGCCCTTCGGGTCGGCCGGGGACCGGCGGGGGCGTCGGGCGACCGTCGGCGGGCCCCGGCCGGGTCGGTCGGTCGCCATGCGGCGTCGGCAGACGCCGGCGGGCGACAGGC
>JAJEFC010000134.1 GCA_022820675.1 Vicinamibacteria bacterium
GCCTCGCTGAACCGCCGCCGCCGGACCGCCGGCCGCGCTGCCCCGGGGCCTCCGCAACCGGGTCCCCGGCCGGCGCCTCGTCCTGACCGTCCAGCGCGCCGGCGCCTCGCCGACCACGGTCGCCGGGCTGTGGACTGCGCCGGGGCCGCCGGCGAGCTCCACCACCGACGGCACCCCCGACGTTCAGGAGCTACCGACGAGGCCGGCCGTCCCGGCGCGGCGCCGCGGGTGAACGCGCGTCAGAGGTCGTCGCCGCCCCGGTTCCTGGGCGCCACGAGCCAGGCGATGCCGATGCTCAGCGCGTAGAGCACCATCATCGGCGCCGCCATCATCGTCAGGGTCGCGGGGTCCCCGGTCGGGGTCAGCACCGCGGCGATGATGAAGATGATGAGGATGGAGTACTTGGTGTTCCGAATCAGGTAGCGGGCGGTCAGCAGCCCGATGCGGGCGAGGAAGAACACCACCGTCGGCATCTGGAAGACTACGCCGCAGGCGAGCGTCAACCGGACGTAGAGCGAGAACGTCGGCTGCAGCCGCGGCATGAACGTGACGTAGTCGGTCGAGAAGCTGCCCAGGAAGATCCACGCCACCCGAAAGAGGATGTAGTGGGAGAAGAGGCATCCCCCGGCGAAGAACAGCGACGACAGGGTGACGAAGGGAATCGCGAACTTCTTCTCGTGGGCGTACAGGCCGGGTGCGACGAAGAGCCAGAACTGCGTGAGCACCACCGGCATCGCGACGATCAGCCCCACGAGGGCGGCGATCTTGATCGACAGGAAGAACGCTTCCGTCGGCTCGGTGAAGATGAAGCGGCTTTCCCCGCCTTCGACCTCGGGGAGGATCGCGTTCAGCGGCACCATGATGAACGCGGTGAGCTCCTCGTGGAAGAAGTACGCGCCGACGAACGCGATGAAGATGGCGCTGACCGACGTGATGAGCCGCCGGCGCAGCTCGTCCAGGTGGTCGAGGAACGACATCCGCCCGCCGGCGCCGTCGAGCTCGTCCTCGTCGAGCTCCGGGCGCTCGTCGTCGGGCGGGGTCGCGAGCTGGGTTTCGGGGTCCGGCTCCGGGGAGTCGGGAACGGGGACCGCGGACGTGGCCATGGTTTTCGATCGATCAGACCGTGCCGGGCTGCTCCTGGTGCGGGTCGGTCGCGGCGGCGGCCGGGGTCGGCGCGGGTGCGGTCGCGGCGGCCTCGCTCGCGGCCGCGGCTTCCGGGTCGAACTCCTGTCCGAGGGTGTTGGGCACCGGGTCCGGGTCGCGGGTGTTCGCGCGGGCCGGGGCGGGCGCGGGAGCCGGGGCGGGCGCGGGCCTGGCGGCTTCGCGCCGGGCCTGCTCCTCCACGTGGATCTCGTCCTCGAGGGTATGCCGGAGGTCGTTCGACGCGCGCTTGAACTCGCCCAGGCTCTTGCCGATCGAGCGGCCGAGCTCCGGCAGCTTGCGCGGCCCGAACACCATCAGGGCGATGACCAGAATGACGACCAACTCCATCGTTCCGATCGAACCGATCATGATCGCGCTCCTTGCTGCGGGCGAGCCGATGACGCCGACACGGTCGAGCGGCGGTATCGGCGACGGCGTGACACGAGTCCCAGTCTCGACATTGCGGGAACGAGCCGATCCGGCGGCCTGCGCGGCCCGAGCGCCATCAAGGCGACGACGAGGAGGGCGATCAAGTCCATCGTCCCGATCACGGTCGCTCTCCTCAGGCCGCAGGCGAGCCCGCGACGCCAACAGGGTCGGCGGCAGGATTAGCGGCAGCGTGACACACAATCCCGGACTCGCCATTATAGGAACGAGCCGCCGGAACGGTCAAGCTGACGGCCTCGCGGTTCCTGGTGCAAGTCGTTCCTGTACAGTGTGTTAACTGCCCACGACGTCCCCATCGCGGAGACGCCGGACGGCGGTTCCCGGCCCGAGCCCGCCAATCGTCGCCTTCGGCTCTGCCTGGCGCCCAACCAACCCTGGCAGGGAGTCTGCGCCTCCTCCGGAGTCGGCGCCGTTCCACGGCGCCGACTCCGGGCGCGGACGGGCCGGCTCCCCCGCCCGTCCTCCCCGCCGCCCGGCGTCGATTGGTGCAGCATCCCGCCCGGTTTCTGTTGTAGCATCTAGCCATGACTGGAAGGCGAACTCTCACGATGGCGGTGGCGGTCGTGGTCGGGTCCGCGGTGCTGGGCGGATTCTTCGGGGGGCGCGTGCTGGCGGGTCAGGACCGCCTCGACGATCAGTACGAGGTGTTCTCGACGGCCCTCGCGGCGGTCGAGACCACGTACGTCGGCGAGGTCGATTCCGAGCAGCTCGTCTACCGGGCGACGGCGGGCATGCTGCAGCGGCTCGACCCCCACTCCAACTTCATGGACCCGCGCAACTACGCCCGCCTCCGCGAGCGGCAGGGCGGGCGCTACTACGGACTGGGCATTTCCATCAACGTCATCAACGGCGACATCACGGTGATGAGCCTCTTCGAGGGGTCGCCCGCGTACCGCCGGGGCATCCGGCGCGGGGACGTGATCGCGCGCATCGAGGGCGAGGACGCCAGCGGCATCACCAGCGACGACGCCGTCCGGCAGCTCCGCGGCCCCAAGGGCAGCACCGTCACCGTGTCCATCCGGCGGCGGGGCTACGACGAGTTGATCGATCTCGAGGTCGAGCGCGACGAGATCCACATACCCACGGTCAAGGCGGCGTTCATGGTCGACGACGTCACCGGGTACGTGCTTCTCGGCGACTTCTCGGAGACCAGCTCGCGCGAGCTGCGGCAGGCGCTCCGGAAGCTGGACGGCCTCGGCATGGAGCAGTTGCTGCTCGATCTGCGGGACAACCCCGGCGGGCCGCTCGACCAGGCCATCCGGGTGTCGAACCAGTTCCTGCCGCGGGGCGAGCTCATCGTCTACACCCGCGGCCGGATACAGAACTCCGACCAGGACTACAACGCCCGCGAGGACGGCGACCACGTCGACATCCCCCTCGTCGTCCTGGTCAACCGCCAGAGCGCGAGCGCGGCCGAGATCGTGTCCGGGGCGGTCCAGGACCACGACCGCGGCCTCATCGTCGGGGAGACGACCTTCGGCAAGGCGCTGGTGCAGTCGGTCTACCGGGTGGGCCGCGAGGCCGGCCTCGCGTTGACGACGGCGCGCTACTACACGCCGAGCGGGCGCATGATCCAGCGCCCGTGGGACGGGACCTTCGACGAGTACCTGACCTACGCGCTGCGCGACCAGGAGCGCGCCGAGCCCGACCCGGACGAGCGGCGGCTGACCGAGGGCGGCCGCGAGGTGTACGGGGGCGGCGGCATCGAGCCCGACCACCGCCTCGCCGGGCCCATCGAAGGGTTCGATCCCTCGCGGTTCGGACGTCTGCTGTTCGCGCGGCAGGAGTTCGCCACGTTCGCCGAGCGCTTCTCGGCCGAGGGCGACACCCGCATCGAGGACCAGGGCGAGGGCCGCCAGCGGCTCGCGCCGGGCTACGCCATCGACGACGCCATGATGGGCGCATTCCGCGCGCAGCTAGAGGAGCGGGGACTGACCATCGACGACGAGGCGTTCGACGCGGACATCGTCTTCATCAGGGCGATGATGCGGTACGAGATCGATCTCGCCCTCTTCAGCGTGGAGGAGGCGCGCCGCAACCTGGTGGGCGCCGATCCGCAGGCGCAGCTCGCCCTGAGCCTGTTCCCCGAGGCGGAGCGCCTGCTGCGGAGGTCACAGCGGGGCGGGACCGCGGTGGCGGCGGGTCAGTAGGCGTTCGCGCCGCCACGGAGCCGCACGCGACGATTGGCGGCGAGGAGCTCGCCCCCGCACTCGTGGCGATGGCGGGCGAGCGTTGGCGGTGAGGAGCTCGCGCCGCAGGCGTGGCGATTGGCCGGGCGGGCGGTGGCCGGCCCCGAGGGCCTGCGCCGACTCGCTTGCCCCCCGGACGCGCTCCTGGTACACTGCCGGCGAGCCGTCCCATTCTTGGCGGGGGCGGCTCGTGACGGCGTTCGCAGAGCGTCGGTCTTTTCGCAGCGTTCCCAGCCGCTCGAAAAGGGGTGATATCCGTCCCCCCGTTTTCGGGCGGCTGTTTTGGTGTACGGCGGCATCTCCATGCGACTGCAGCAGATAGCCATCTCCGGCTTCAAGAGCTTCCCGGAACGGGCCAACCTGGTGTTCGACGACGGCGTGACCGCCATCGTCGGCCCCAACGGCTGCGGCAAGAGCAACGTCATCGACGCCATCACCTGGGTCCTCGGCGAGCAGAGCGCCAAGAGCCTGCGCGGCGAGCGCATGGAGGATGTCATCTTCGCGGGAAGCGACGCCCGCAAGCCCATCGGTACGGCCGAGGTCAAGCTGTACCTCGCCCAGGTGGCGGCCGCGCCGGGACAGGTCGGCGCCCCCGATCCGGACCTGCGCAGGGTTTCCGTGCCGGTCGCCGCCCCGCTCGCGGTGGACGCTGCCGACCCGCCGTCGGATGTGGCGGCCGTGCCGGGACCGGTCGGCGGCCCCGATCCGGACCTGCGCGGGGTTCCCGCGCCGCCCGCCGCCGACCCGCCGTCGGACGACGCGGACATCGACGACCTCCTGCCCCTCATCACGCGCGACATCGAGGTCGGCCGCCGCCTCTACCGGTCGGGCGAGAGCGAGTACCTGATCGACGGCCGGATCTGCCGCCTGCGCGACATCCAGGACCTGCTGATGGACTCGGGGGTCGGCGTCAAGGCCTACGCCGTGATCGAGCAGGGCAAGATCGGCCAGATCCTGGGCGCACGGCCGACGGAACGGCGGCAGCTCCTCGAGGAGGCGGCCGGCGTCACCAAGTACAAGAGCCGGCGGCGGGCGGCCGAGCTCAAGCTCGACGCGGCCCGGCAGAACCTGACCCGGGTCGACGACATCGTCTACGAGGTCGAGAAGCAGCGGCGGTCGCTCAAGCGCCAGGCGGCCAAGGCCCGCCGCTACCGCCGGCTGCGCGAGGAGCTGCGGCGGTGGGAGACGCTGGGTTTCGCGCGGCGCCACCGGGTGCTCGTCGCGGACCTCGCGTCCGCCCGCACCCGGCTCGAGGCGGCGCGCGAGGTCGAGGAGGCGGCGGCGGCGCGGGTGGCGACGGCCGAGGGAAACCGCGAGCGCTGCCAGATCGAGCTCACGGAAGCCGAGAGCGCGGCCACGGGCAGCCGGGACGCCGCCCACGCGCTCGACCTCGCGGTCGAGCGGCGCCAGCAGCAGTTGACGTTCGACCGCCGGCAGATCGAGACGCTGGCCGGCTCGCTCGGCGAGATCGCGGGCGAGGTCGAGGCCCTGCGGGCGCGGCGCGACCCGGCCCGGAACGAGCTCGACGCCCAGATCGAGGAGGCGCGGCGTTGCGGCGCCGAGCGCGACGAGGTGGGTGCGGGCCTGCAGGCGCGGGAGGACGAGCTCGCGCAGGCCCAGCGCGGGCTGGACGGGCTCGAGGGCGACGTCGAGGCGGCCCGGAGCGAGGTGTTCGCGGCCGTGAACGCGGCCACCGCGCTGCAGCACGCCATCGAGCACGCGTCGGCCAGCCACGAGAAGCTGGGAGAGTCGCTGGCCAAGCTCGACGCCGAGGCCGCGGATCTCGCCATCGAGTCCCGGGAGATCGAGGCCGAGGGGGCGCGCCTCGACGCCGCGGAGCGGGAGACGAAGGCGGCCCTCGAAGGGGTCCGCTCGGCCTGCACCGAGCGCGAGGCGGAGCTGGCCACCGTGCGCCGCGAGCGCGAGGGGCTCGAGCGCGACCTGCGCGGGCGCGAGCAGGGGCTGGCCGGCCTGACCGGCCGGCTGACCTCCCTGCGCGATCTCGAGGCGACCCGCGCCGGCTACACGGAAGCGGCGCGGCTGCTGCTGTCGGCCGAAGCGGCGGGGGTGCGCCACCTCGGCTCGGTGGCCGACCACCTCGAGGTGGCGCCGGGCCGCGAGCGGGCGGTCGAGGCATGCCTCGGCGATCTGCTGCAGCACGTCGTCGTCCCGTCCCGGTCCGATGCCGAGGCGGGCATCGCGTTCGTGCGCGCCCGCGGCGCCGGCCGCGTCGGGTTCCTGGTGGCGGACGCCGCCGACCGGGCGTCCCGCGTCCCCGAGGCCCCGACGGATTCCGTCGAGCCGGTGGCCGGCGTGGTCGAGGTCGCCGGTCCCGGCGCGGACGCCGTCGGCGCCGCCATCGCC
>JAJEFC010000072.1 GCA_022820675.1 Vicinamibacteria bacterium
TGGTCGTCCCGTCCCGCGGTGCGCGGCCCGCACCCCGCCGCAACCGGCCGCGCGGGGGCGGGCGGCAGCGCCTATGGCGTCTGCAGGAGGCGCTCCACGCGCTGCTCGGTCGGGGGATGGGTGCTGAAGAGCGACATCACCCCGGCGCGCGAGAACGGCTTGACGATGAACATGTGGGCGGTGGCGGGGCTGGCATCGATGGGCACCCGCCTCGAGCCCGCGTCGATCTTGCGCAGGGCGCGGACGAGCCCGTGCGGGCTGCCCACGATGCCGGCGGCCCCGCGGTCGGCCGCGAACTCCCGCGAGCGCGAGATCGCCGACTGGATGAGGACGGCGGCGAGGGGCGCGAGGATGATGGTCGCGATGAGGGCGAGGGGGTTGCTGCCCTCCCCGTCGTCCCGGTTGCCGAACCCGCCGAAGATCGCCGCGAACTGCGCCATGCGGGCGACCATCATGACGGTGGCGGCGATGGTGGCGGCCACCGAGCCGATGAGGATGTCGCGGTGCTTCACGTGGGCGAGCTCGTGGGCAATCACCCCTTCGAGCTCTTCCCGGTCGAGCATGCGCAGGATGCCGCGGGTCGCCGCGACCGCCGCGTGCCGCGGGTTCCGCCCCGTCGCGAAGGCGTTCGGCGAGTCGTCGGGAATGACGTAGACCTTCGGGGTCGGCAGGCCCGCCCGGCTCGCGAGGTGCGCGGTCATTTCGTGCAGGGGATGCCCGGGCCCCACCTGCTCGGCCTTGTACATGCGCAGCACGATGCGGTCGGAGAACCAGTACGAGCCGAAGTTCATGGCGACCGCGATGACGAACGCGAACATCAGGCCGGTCTGACCCCCCAGGAGCTCGCCGATCACGAGCAGGAGCCCGCTCAGCAGGCCGAGCAGCACGACCGTCTTCACCGAGTTGCCCATGGGTTGCAGCTCTCCTTCTTCTTGCGTCTCGCTTCTTCCTCGGTCCTTCAGGGCCCGTCCTGCCTGACCGCCCCGTCGACCGGAGCCGGAGCGTCACCGATCCCGTGTGGCCGCGGGCCTCGGTGGCTGCCGATCCGCTTCCTGGTGCTCGGCGACGATGCGCTCGGGCATCGGCCGAGCCGCCGTCACCTGCGGCGCGCTCGGGACCATCGCGCCGAACGCGCCGAGCAGCTTCGAGTCCCCGGTCACGCGGCCGGCGCCGGGCCGTCGCCCAGCACGTCGACCACGAGACACGCCACCAGCGCCGCGCGCCACGGCAGCGAGTCGACCTCGATGTGCTCGTGGAGGGCGTGCGGCCCGGCCCCGACCGCCCCCAGCCCGTCGAGGGTGGGGGTGCCGACGGCGGCCGTGAAGTTGCCGTCCGACCCGCCGCCGGTGGCGCCCTCCGAGAGGTCGTGGCCCAGCCGGCCGGCGATGTCCCGCGCCCTCTCGTAGAGACGGGCCACCGCCGCGGTTCGTTCCAGGGGCGGTCGGTCGAACCCGCCCGTCACCTCGATGCGGGTCCCGGGCACGGTGGGGGTCCGGTTGCGCACGAAGTCGATCACCCGGTCCATGTCGGCCGCCGCCGTGACCCGCGCGTCGACGACGGCGCGGGCCTCTTCCGCGACGACGTTGGGCAGGGTTCCGCCGCTCATCGTTCCGACGTTGAGCGATACGTCCGGGGTCAGCTCTCGCACCCGCTGCAGATCGACGACCTGGGCGGCGAGCTCGTGGACCGCGCTGGCTCCCTTGTCGGGCTCGACCCCGGCGTGGGCGGGGACCCCGTGGACGGCGAGGTGGAACTCGGCGCAGCCCTTGCGCGCCGTCTTCACGCCCCCGCCGGCGAGCCCCGGCTCGAGCACGAGGGCGGCCCGGCTCCGCCGCGCCTCCTCCTCGATGAGGGTGCGCGACGTGCGGCTGCGGCGCTCCTCGTCCGAGGTCCACAGCATGACGAGCCGCCCCGCGGCGGGGCATACATCGAGCACCGCCCGGGCGGCCAGCAGGCCGAGGGCGATGCCCGCCTTCATGTCGAAGACCCCCGGCCCGAACAGCCGGCCGTCGCGGAACTCGAGCGGCATGCGCGCGAGCTGCCCGACCGGCCACACGGTGTCGAAGTGGCCGAGCAGGAGCACCTGGCTCTCGCCGGCCCCGAACTCGGCCCGGAGATGATCGCCGGCCCGCGCCTGCGGCAGCCGGGCGACGGTCCCCCCGATCGCCTCCATGCGCTCCCGCAGCTCGCGGCCGCAGGCGTCGACGGCCATCTTGTCGTCGGTGGGCGACTCCAGGCGCGCGAGCGCGAGGGTGGTCTCGACGACCCACTCGCGCCGGGACTCGCAGTAGGCGAGCAGCGCCTGCTCGACCGCGGCGCTCGACGTGTCCAGTCCGGTCCCCATCGTATTCCAGCGTACTCGATCCTGGCCCTGGCGACGCGTACTCGATCCTGGCCCCGGCGACGTCGGACCGCGGCGGGTGGCACGGGTCAGGCGGGGAGGCCCAAGGCCCGGTCGCGGCGGCGACCCCCGCCGAGCCGCCGTCGGGGAGTGCACGTCAGATTCGTGAGATGGCTGCCCCCCGGGGTGTCAGCTCCCGATTCTCGGTGTTCTCGGCTGCGAAACCCCCTCCGGAACGCGCCGTCCCGGCCTCACCGGTACGGTTTGCGGGCCGCGTCTCACTTTCCTGACGTACGCCCGCCGTCGGGTTGCGCGGCCGCCGTCCCGGCCGCATAATGTCGGCATGCGCTTCCGCACCCTCGTCGGAGGCTGTCTCGTGTCCCTGCTGGCGGCTTCGGCGCCGCTCGACGCATCACCCGTTGGCGAGCCGCAACGCCGGCCGGTGCCCCGGCCGTTCCCTCGGCCGGGCCAGTCCGAGCCGGCCCGCGACGAGGCCCGGCCGCCCGGGGAGGACCCCGCGCAGGCGCCGGCC
>JAJEFC010000374.1 GCA_022820675.1 Vicinamibacteria bacterium
AGGTCGGCGGCGGCGGGGCCGGCTGGCAGCCGGGAGCGGCGCCGCAACCGCTCGACCTCACGCTTCAACCCGTGCGCCGACGCGGTGGCGAGGTCGACGGATTGCCGAAGATCCTCGGCGGCGCGCTCCTGGGCATCGACCGACTCGCGCAAGCCATCCGTCGTGTGCCGAGTGGCCTGCTGCAGGGCGTCGATGGACTGGCGCAGGCCCTCCGCCGAATGTTCGATGGACTGGCGCAGATCCTCCGCGGCCCGATCGAGATGCCGCAGGAACTCGATGACATGAGACTGAAACGTGGCGAGGAGCCCCAGGTGGCGGTCGAGCGTCGCAACGACCGCGGCGGCGGACTCCCGGCTCTCGGACGCGGCCCGGATGTTGCCGTCGAAATGGCGGAGGAGCAGCGTGTTGAACTGCTGCTGGCGTTGAAGGATGGGCCGCAGCATCCGCCACGCGATGTCCCGGAGCCAGCGGCGCCACCCCGTGCCCAGGTCGATTTCGTTCTCGACTTCCGCGGGAAGCAGGCGCCAGGCCCGGCTCAACGCGGCGAGCTGCCCGTCGTCGAAGCCGGCGGGCGGTTGCGGCAGCTCCGGCTTCGGCGCGGCGGCGTTCCGAATCGCGGCGAGCGCGACGTCGCCCGGGCGGGGGCCGTCCCCGGAGGGAGAGGCTTCTTCGGGCGCCGGGTCGTCGTCTCGTTCGTGCATGGCGCGGGACTCCTGGCCCGACACGAGTATCCGGCCCCCGAGTGAGTGACGATCGTCAATCCGGCGTCCGCATACCCGTGCCGACGGCCGTTCCAGGTAAACGACTCGGAGCGGCGGCCGGGCCGGAAGCTCAGCGCGGCCCCGGACCGGCCCCCTCCCCGCCACGTCCCCGCCCGCAACCAGCCCCGGCCAACCGGACTTCGAGAGCCTCCGGCCAACCGCCGTCGTCACTGACGGCTATCGGCCAAATCCCGCCTGCGCTTTATGTCCAGCCCACCTGCGGGCGGCGCCGCCCAGCCTGGCTTCCGACTCCCGGGGGTGATTTGACAACCCTCGTCGGCGCCGATACGGTAGGCGGACCCTGCACGGCGCGGGACGACTCCATGGCGCTGGCCGCCAGCCGGGCGCGGGTCGTTGGCCCGACCTCGGGCGAGGCAGCGTTCTTCGGGGGTGACGGATGCCTGCGCTTCCAGCTCGGCCCGATGAAATCGACGTGGAGCGGATCATGGCGCAGGTCCGCGCCCGCGTCGAGGCGCGGATCCGCCGCGAGGCGGCGGAGCGGGAACCCGAGCCGTCGCCGGCCCCGGAGCCGGAACGCGGTCGGGGTGCGGCGCAACCGGAACGCGAAAGCGCCTCGGTGGCGCTGCCGCCCTCGGCGTCGTTCTCCTTCCACGGCAACAGCATCTACTGGTCGTCGCGCGGCGGCGGGGTCGGAAAGCTGCTGCACGCGAGCCGGAGGCTGCTCGCACCGCTCGTGAAGTTCGTGTTCAACATCGACCCGATGGTGGACGCGCTCGCGATCCAGGCGCGGCGCAACGCGCAGCAGGCGGCGTTCGACGACGACGTGGCCCGGCGGCTGGCGGCCCGGGAAGAGCGGGACGCGCTGAACCGGCGGGCCGTCGAGAGCCTGACGGTGCAGATGGAGCGGCTCACCGCCGACATGAACGGCCACCGGACGCTCGTGGCATCGGCGTTCGAGCGGCTCGACGCGCTCGAGCGGGCCCGGGCCGGCGAGCATGCCGCGAAGCCGCAGGGAGACCCGACGCCGCCTCGGGACGCCGGCGGTCTGGACCGGGCCGGCGAACATGGCGCGAAGCCGCGGGGAGACGGGCCGACGGACGAGCGCACCGACCACGACGCTTCGCCGCACGCGGCCGATGCGCCGTCGAGTGGCAGGCAGGCCGACGAGCGCAACGACGACGCTCCACCGCCCGCGGCCGACACGCCGTCGAGTGGCAGGCAAGCCGACGAGCGCACCGACCACGACGCTTCGCCGCACGCGGCCGATGCGCCGTCGATCGGCGGGCAGGCCGACGAGCACCCCGACGACGACGCTTCGCCGCCCGCGCCGCCCACGCCGAATCGATGAGGCTGGCCGTCATCGTCCAACGTTACGGGCTCGAGATCAACGGCGGGGCCGAGTTGCACGCGCGCTACATCGCCGAGCGGCTGGCCCGGCACGCCGAGGTCGAGGTCCTCACCACCTGCGCCCGCGACTACGTCACCTGGCGGAACGAGTACCCGGCGGGCGTCGAGACGATCGAGGGCGTGCCGGTGCGCCGGTTCCCCGTCGCCCGCGAGCGCGACCCCCACGACTTCGGCCTGCGCTCCCGCCGGGTGTTCGAGCAGCCGCACTCTCTCGCCGACGAGCTGGGGTGGCTGTCGAGCCAGGGCCCCACCAGCCCCGCCCTGCTCTCGTACCTGACCCGGCACGAGGAGCAGTACGACTACTGCATCTTCTTCAGCTACCGCTACTACCACGCCTACCACGGCATCCGGGCCGTCGCGAGCCGCGCCCTCCTGGTGCCGACGGCCGAGCGCGACCCCGCCATCGGCCTGTCCCTCTTCGGCCCGACGTTCCGCGGCGTGCGCGGCATCCTCTACAACTCGTTCGAGGAGCGGGCGCTGATCCAGCACGTCTCGGGGAACCAGGCGGTGCCGGGCGTGGTGGTGGGCGTCGGGTCGGAGGTGCCCGACGAGGCCGACGCGGCGCGGTTCCGGGCGCGGACCGGCATCACCGGCCCCTTCGCCCTCTACGTCGGGCGCATCGACCCGAACAAGGGGTGCGCCGACCTGTTCAACCACTTCCGGGGCTACGCGGCCGAGGGAGGGCGGCTCGACCTGGTTCTCGCCGGGTCGGCCCGCATGCCCGTGCCGGACGACCCGCGCATCCGTGAGCTCGGGTTCGTGTCCGAAGAGGAGAAGTACGACGCCCTCGCCGCCGCCGACGTGCTGATCATGCCGTCGCCGTACGAGAGCCTGTCGATGGTGACGCTGGAAGCCTGGGCGATGGGGCGGCCGGTGCTCGTCAACGGCGACTGCGACGTGCTCCGCGGTCAGGCGGTCCGGAGCAACGCCGGCCTCTACTACACGAGCTACGCGGAGTTCGCCGAGACCCTGCGGCTCCTCGAGGACGACCCCCGGCTGCGCGCCGGCCTCGGCGCCAACGGCCGCCGGTACTTCGAGCGGCACTACACGTGGCCGGAGATCGACCGGAAGTACCTGGACCTGCTCGACCGCCTGCGGCAGGAGGATGGGGCCGCGGGCGGACGGGCGATGGAGCCGATGCCGGGATGGTTCGGACGCCGCCGCCGGAACCTGCCGCCGGCCGCCGAGGCGGTCGACCGCGCACCCCGCGGGCCGGTCGCGCCGGCCGAGAGCCGCCATGGCTGACTCCGATCCGAACGGGCGAGGCGCACAATCGCGCGAAGCGGGCGCGAACTACGCACCCCGTCTCCTTCCCCTGTGCCGCGGCCGCGATGGGTGCGCGCCGCCGACGCCCTGACGATCCTGCTCCTGCTGGCAGCGCTGCGGGCCGCGGTCTTCAGCGGCTTCGAGATGCCCGGCCTCTCGATCCGAGACCCCCGGCGCCCCCTGCTCCTGGCGCTGATCGTCGGAGGCCTGCGCTTCTACCTGGTCGACAGGGCCACGATCCTCTGGGGACTCCAGCGCTTCTGTCGGTGGTTCGAGCAGACGGACGACCCGGACGGCGACGGGCTGCGCGGGGCGCGCATGGACGCGGTGTTCGTCCGGACCTTCGACGTGCTGGTGGTATGGGTCGCGTCGGTCTCGTACGTGTCCGTCGCGCTGCTGGCACTGAGCGCGTACGACGCCACCACCGCCATCATCGCGGGCACCCTGGTCAGCACCGTCGTGTGGTTCTTCACGCCGGCCCGCTTCATGCCGGCGCGCCTCGAGGCCGACGGCACCGCGCCGGGCCGGCCCGTCTTCCCCGTACTGCTGCTGGTGCTGCTCGCGACCCTGCTGTTCCGCAGCGAGCCCTTCCGAACCATGCACGGCGGCGAGGACCAGGGGGTCTACGTCGCCATGTCGAGCTACCTGCAGCGGGAGGGAACTGTCTTCATCGACGACCCGCTCCCGGAAGCGCTGCCCGACGGTTCGCGGGAGATCTACCAGGCCCAACTATTCTCCGGACCTCCCGTCGGCCTGTCGGTTCAGCCCGGTGTCTTCTACTGGTACGACAACCAGTACATCTTCCAGTTCTACCACCTGCACTCTCTTTGGATGGCCGCGTTCGCCGAGCTCTTCGGGGACGGCGCCCGATTCTACTCGCTGACGTTCTTCGGACTGCTGAGCGTGCTCGGGCTCTGCCTGCTGACGCTCGAGCTGACCGGATCGCGGCTGGCCGTGCTGGCGGTGGGCCTCCTGCTGGCGGTCAACCCTCTGCACGCGTACTTCAGCCGGTTCCAGGTCACGGAAGTGGTGGCGCTGGCCTTCTCGTCGGTGGGGTTCTACTACCTGGCACGGGCGTTCCGGGGCATGCGCGACGCCGCGCCCGCTGCGGCCGTCACCTCCCTCCTCGCCCTCGCGGCGGGAGCAGTGTCGCTGGTGTTCTTCGTCCGCATCACCGGGTTTCTGTACATGCCCGCCCTCGTGCCGCTCTTCGGCATGGGCGTCTGGTGGATGATCGAGGGCCGCATGAGCGAGGGCCGCCGGATCGTCGGGTTCTGCGCCGCCGTGGGCGCACTGTACGGCCTCTCGGTGCTCTACGGCCTGGGGTACTCGCTCATCTACGTCTTGGGGATCTACCGACAGACCTTCGGCGACCTGCTCGGCGCCAACTACCCGCTCATCACCCTGGGCGTCGCCGGCGCGGCCGTGACCGCGATGGCCGCGGCGGCGCGGAACACGCACCGTCCCGCCATGCGTCGGCTGATGGCATGGGCGGCCAGACCGCGCCCGTGGGTCTGGCTGGGGTCCGCAACGGTCGCGGCGGCGGTTTTCGGGAGCCTGTACCAGGCGTACCTGATCGGATTCACCGACCGCCATGCGGACGACGCGTTCCTCAACGCATTCGGCATCGTCGGCGCCGGCGCCGGCATCCTCCTCCAGTCGGGGGCCGCCGCGTGGCTGTTGTACGCGTCGCCGCTTCTGGTCGTGGTCCTCGTCTGGGGGATGCACCGCCCCGACCGCTCCGCCGTCGAGGTGCTGCTCTACGTGTTCCTCGCCGTCTGCCTCGCCGCCACCGTCATCTTCCACGTTCCCGTCATCTATCAGCACTACTGGTGGGCCAGATACCTGCTGAGCGAGGTCGTGCCCTACAGCATCGTCCTCGCCGTCACCCTGACCGCGCTCGCGGGGCCGGGCGCCTTCCGCCGGCTGGGCGTGGTCGCGATCCTCGCGGCGATGCCCTTTCACCTCTACTACACCACCAGGCAGATGCCTGTCAGGCACGGGTCACAGCCGTATGCGGTACTGAGCCGGATCGCGGATCGTGTGGGAGAGGGGGTACTGCTGCTGGACGTCGACGGATTCGGCGACCCGCTGCACGCACGGCTCCAGACGCCGCTGAGCCTGTACTTCGGCACGCACGTCTTCCCCTACGCCGCGGAAGACCTGGACGCCGTCGTGCAGTCGTTCGATGGGCTCCTGGGCGCCAACCTGTGGCTGCTCTCCAATTCCCACAACGGCCACCCGAGACTGCGCCTGCGCGAGGCGTTCCCCTATCGCGACCACCGCATGGAACGCGCTCGTACGATTCCCGTCACCAGCAGCGAGCGCTGGTGGAACCAGACACTGTTGCTGTACCGGTACGAGGTCTGCGCCGCGCCGGGCTGCGATCTGCGGCTCCGCGACGGCGCCCTCTACTCCCTGGGTCGCGGCTACGTCTACCACCAGAGGATGCTCGGCACCGGCTGGTACGGGGCCGAGGAGCGCCACGCCTGGTCCGGGCCGCAAGCCACGCTGACGCTGTCGCGCAACTGGTTCCCGACCGGCCGATGGCCGGCCGCGATGCGCCTGGAGACGAGGGCGTTGGCGGCGCCGGATCACCCCGTGACCGTGACCGCCCGCTCCGGCGGCACCGAGCACGTGGTCCGGTTCGACGACGGCGGAACCGGGGTGCACGAGGTGCCCCTCGCCTGCACGGACCTCGAGGACGCGTGCGCGGTGGAGCTGGAGATCGACGGCGCCCGGTCGCCGCGGGAGGTGAGCGGACTGCCGGATGCGCGCACGCTCGGCATCGCCCTCTACCGCATCGGGTTCAGGTTCTGAATGACCGGCCGCCGCCGTTCACTGCCTTGACGATCCAGGCATCGCGGGTTCACGGACCCATCCGGGGTCGAAGCCCTCTCGACCGAACCGTTCCCGGTGCCGCCGGAGCTTGCGGAGCTCTCAGGGGTGCACGTCAGATTTGTGGGACCCGCCTCTGCCGCGGCGAGCACTTCGCCGAAAGCCACCTGTTAGCACGCCAACCTGGCCCGGAAATGCTCGCAACCGCGAATCTCCAACTTTCCTGACGTGCACCCAGCTCTCAGCGTGTCCCTCAACCTGCCTCGGGGTCGACCTCGGCGTAGCGCGCCGTGAAGTGCGGCAGGCTCGCCGGCGCGTCGACGACGCGGAGGCCGCGGATGGCGTCGCGGCGGGCGTGGAGCTCGACCAGGGCCTCGATGACGTAGTCGAGGTGGGCGCGCGTGTAGACGCGCCGCGGCATCGCGAGGCGCACCAGCTCGAGCGGGGCGTGGCCGCCCGCCCCGACCATCGCCGAGCCCACCTCGCTCGCCCGGATCCCGGCCAGCCGGTAGAGGGCGACGACCACCGCCTGGGCGGGGAACCGCTCCGGCGGCAGGTGGGGGCAGAAGCGGCGCGCGTCGATGTAGACGGCGTGGCCCCCCGGCGGCTCGACGATCTGGATGCCGGCGGCGAGCAGCCGTTCCCCGACGTAGGCGGCGGTGCCGATGCGGTGGCGGAGATACTCGGGGTCGAGCACCTCGCGCAGGCCCACCGCCATCGCGTCGAGGTCGCGGCCGGCCAGCCCCCCGTAGGTCAGGTACCCCTCGGTGGTGATGAGCACCTCGCCGGCGCGGCGCCGGAGGTCGTCGTCGCGGACCAGCAGGAGGCCGCCGATGTTGACGAGGCCGTCCTTCTTGGCGCTGACGATCGCCCCGTCGGCGGCGTCGAACTGGTCGCGGGCGATGGCGGCGACGGGCCGGCCGCGCTGGCCCGGCTCACGCTCCCTGATGAACCACGCGTTCTCGGCGAAGCGGCAGGCGTCGAGGAAGAAGGGCACGCCGCGCCGCCGGCAGACGTCCCGCGCCGCCCGCAGGTTCTCCAGGCTGACGGGCTGGCCGCCCGCCGCGTTGCTGGTGATGGTGCAGAGGGCGAGGGGGACCCGCGTCCCCTCGGCCGCGAGCAGCGCCTCGAGCCCGGCCAGGTCCATGTTGCCCTTGAAGGGATGCCGGCTCGTCGGGTCCGCCGCCTCGGGAATCGAGAGGTCGACGGTGCGCGCCCCCGTCCGCTCGATGTTGGCCCACGTGGTGTCGAAGTGGGCGTTGTTCGGCACCACCTTGCCGGCGCCGCCCGCGACCTCGAAGAGCACCCGCTCGCTCGCCCGGCCCTGGTGCGTCGGCAGCGGCTCGTCGAAGCCGGTGACCTCGCGGACCGCCTCCCGAAGCCGCTCGAAGCTGTCGGCGCCGGCGTAGCTCTCGTCGCCGCGCATCATCGCCGCCCACTGCGCCGCGCTCATGGCGCCGGTCCCGCTGTCGGTCAGCAGGTCGATCACGATGTCGGCCGCCGCCACCCTGAACAGGTTCAGGCCGGCGCGCTGGAGAACGGCCTCGCGCTCCTCGGCCGAGGGCAGCCGGATGGGCTCGACCATCTTGATGCGGAACGGCTCGAACTCGGTCTTCATGCTTCTCCGTTGCCGCTCGCGCCTGGCGACGGTCGGCGGCTGGCCGGGCTGCGGGTCGCTTCCTGTCCAGGCCGAGGCGCACCCGGTCGGCCCTTGTGGACGGCACGTTCGATTCCGTCTCCTCGTCCCACTTCCGTGCTTGTGCCGATCGCCCACCCGGCTGGGGGAACTTGTCGATCCGGCGCCTGGTCAGATCAGGCGGCGTCTGCCCGGCTTCGGCGGCCGGGCAATCGGCTCTCCTGCCTCGAGTGTATCGGGAGAGCCAGGTCGGATGGACGGCTGGGCTCCCGGGTGGCGGGGCGCGATTCCAGAGGGCGCCGGAAACCGCTCCGGAAGCCGGTGGCGAAGCGCCGCTAGATTCCACCAGCGGTGCACCCCGCGCCACGCTGCCCGCAGTGCACCACGGGGGTTCCGACCGGCTGCTACCGGCAGTCCGGATCGAGCGGCTGGAACGACGTGACGTTCAGGCGGAGCTCCCCGTCGCGGGCGAAACGAAGGCCCTTGACCTGCACCTTGTGCCCGTCGTGGTCCCCGACCGCGAACTCCCCCACGCCGAGCAGACGGTAGCTCAGCGAGCCGAGCCCCCGCCGCCGGGAGTCGTCGAGCTCGTCCTCGCTGGTGAACGCCCGCTCGGTGGGCTCGCCCTCGGTGGCGCGCTCGAGCATCCAGCCGCCTCCGCTGCGCGCCACACACCCCACCACGGTCCGGAGCTCGACCGCCGCCTCCTGGCCGACCTGCGCCGAGGCCGCCGTGACCAGCCCGGCGAAGAGGAGCGGAGCCGCGGGAATCCGGTAGAAGCGCATCATGACTTGATGACGGTATCGGGAACCGCCGCGAACCGGCGCGACGCCCCGGGGCCGCCAACTTGTACCATGGCCCCGATGTGCAATCAACCAGCCGCGCCCCACCGGGAACGCCTCCGGCGCATGCGAGCGGCTCTGGTGCAACGGGGGCCTCGACACACGCGATTGCCGGGGACCGAGCGAACGGCGTGTGGTGGGGCGCGGGACCTGGGTGCAACGGCGGCCTCGGCACACGCGATTGCCGGGGGCCGTCCTCGACATTGACGCGCGTCATGCGAGCGGCTCTGGTGCAACGGGGGCTTCGACACGGACCCCGGTCGGTTCCGTGGCGCACGATTGGCGCCTGGGAACCGAAGCCCCTCCGGCGGGACCGGCGACGACGCGGTCGATGGGGCCCGCCGGAGCGGGCCAGTCCCGCTCTCACCCCCCGGAGCACCGAGATCCACCCCAAGCCGGGCGAAGACGGGATAGAATCCCCGCATGAGGCAGTTGCTTCCGGTTCTGCTGGCGATGGCCGTCGCCGCGGGGGCGGCCGTGTCTCCCCTGCAGGCCCAGCGGCAGCAGCCGGGGGCGACGCAGGGCGGGCCGACGACCGGCGACGAGATGATGCCGCCGTTCGACCTGCGGTACTTCCTCGGCGACTGGGAGATCGAATGGTCTCCCCTCGACACCCCCCTCCTGCCCGGCGGCAGCTACACCGGGGTCGAGCGCGTCCGCCACATCGCGGACGGCCGCTATCTCGAGGTGACGGTCGAGCTCGAGGGTCAGGACCGGTCCCTGCGCGGCCAGGGCATCCTCTTCCTGGAGACCGGGCCCTTCGGCGCCCACCTCACGAAGTACGTGGTGTACGACGCGGGGTTCGCGCTGCTGCAGCCGGGCCCCCTCGGCGGGGACCTCGGCGGCTACTACAGCCAGTTCTGGGAAACGCCGGCCCCGATCCGGCACGGCGACGCCGAGCTGGTGATCCGGGGCCGGAGCTATCTCGTCTCGCCGTACGCGTATCGGGTCAACCAGGAGGTCTCGGTCGACGGCGAGCCGTTCGTGAACTTCGGGGTCATGTGGTACACGAAGGTTCTGGAGGAAACGGGGCAGGAACGATGACGTGGAGACGGAGACTGACGGCCGCCCTCGCGGCGCTCGTCGCCGGCGCGGCGGGCCTGTCGCTGGCGCACGCCCAGGGGGACCTGACCGGCGACTGGGAGATCCGGCTGAACACGCAGACCGGCGTGACGACGTGGCAGGCGCGGTTCGAGCAGGACGGCGACCGGCTCGGCGGCGAGATCGACCTCGGCGACAACGAGATCCTCGACGTGAACGGCACCGTCGACGGCGCGAAGCTGGCGTTCGTCATCGTCGTGCCCGACCTCGACGGCGACCAGCCCATCGACTTCGCGGGCGAGGTGACGGGCGACGCCATCCAGGGCGCCCCGGGGAGCTTCAGTTGGTACGGGACCGGAGACTGGGAAGCGTCCCGCAAGTAGGCCCGGAGAGCTTGCGGGTCGTGCGGTGACCGCGCAGAGAAACGGAAGGCAGCCATGAGAAACCGCTTTGCAGGTGCGTTGGCCGTTGCGTTGCTCGTGTCGGCGGCGCTCGTCTCGTTCGCCACGTTCGTGCGCGCCGCCGAGGACGACATCGGCGGCGTCGTGACGAGCGCCAACGGCCCCGAGGAGGGGGTCTGGGTGATCGCCGAGACCACCGGGTTGCCGACGAAGTTCGTGAAGAGCGTGGTGACCGGCGACGGCGGCCGCTATCTCATCCCGGACCTGCCGGACGCCACCTACGACGTCTGGGTCCGCGGCTACGGCCTCGTCGACTCCGCCCCGGTGCAGGCGTCGCCGGGTGACACGGTCGACCTCGCGGCGACGGTCGCCGCGACCCCCGGCGAGGCCGCCGCGGTCTACCCCGCCAACTACTGGTACTCGCTGATCCGGCCGCCCGCGCAGGACGAGTTCCCCGGGACCGGGGACGAGGGCAACGGCATCAGCACCAACCTGCAGCACCAGGACCAGTGGATCGACGTGCAGAAGCAGGGTTGCATGCTCTGCCACCAGCTCGGCAACCGCATCATCCGCGAGATCGACAACCTCGAGCAGTTCGACTCGAGCCTCGAGGCGTGGAACCACCGGGTGCAGATGGGCCAGCGCGGCGGCCAGATGACCAACGTCATGAACCGCTTCGGCCGGACCCGGGGGCTGCAGATGTTCTCGGACTGGAGCGACCGCATCGCGGCCGGCGCGGTGCCCGAAGCGCCGCCGCGCCCGCAGGGCGTCGAGCGGAACGTGGTCGTCTCGATGTGGGAGTGGGGCACCGACATCGACTACATCCACGACGAGATCGCCACCGACAAGCGCAACCCCGAGATCAACGCGAACGGCCCCGTCTACGGCGTCAACATCTCGAACGACGCGCTGACCATCCTCGACCCCGTCACCAACGTGGCGACGAGCCTCGACGTGCCGCTTCGGGTCGACCCGGCCACGGTGCCGGGCATGATCGCGATGTCGATGCCGGCCCCGTCGCGGTTCTTCGGGGACGAGCTGATCTGGAACGACCCCGCCAACCCCCACAACCCGATGATGGACCAGAAGGGGCGGGTGTGGATGACCTCGGCCATCCGCAACCGGGCCAACCCGGACTACTGCCGCGAGGGGTCGGACAACCGGTTCGCCAGCTACTTCCCCCTCGACAACGGGTTCCGCTCGGCCGTCTACTACGAGCCCGACACCGGCGAGTTCGTGATGGTCGACACCTGCTTCGGCACCCACCACCTGCAGTTCGCCGAGGACGACAACGACACGCTGTACTTCAGCGGCGGCGGGCAGGTCATCGGCTGGATCGACACGAAGCTGTGGGACGAGACGGGGGACGAAATCGCCGCCCAGGGCTGGTGCCCGACCGTCCTCGACACCAACGGCGACGGGGTGATCACCAAGCCGTGGAACGAGCCGCCGCGCGGCCGCCAGGCGGCCGAGGTCGACCCCGCCCTCGACACCCGCGTGGTGGTCGGGAGCTACGGCGTCATCGGCGACCCGACCGACGACAAGGTGGTCTGGATCAGCTCCACCCGGTTCCCGGGACGGCTGGCCCGCCTGCACGTGGGCGACAATCCGCCGGAAAGCTGCGTCACCGAGATGTACGAGGTGCCGTCGACGCTCGACCCGAACGTGCCGCGGGACAAGATCGGGTTCGGCTCGCGCGGCCTCGACATCGACCGCGACGGGGTCGTCTGGACCGCCCTGTCGGGCTCGAGCCACCTCGCCAGCTTCGACCGCACGAAGTGCCCGGTCCACAACGGCCCGGAGACGGCCGACGGCCGCCACTGCGTCGACGGCTGGACGCTCTACCCGACCCCCGGCCCCGTGATCGCCGGCACCGACCCGCCGGTCCGGTCCGACTACCACTACTACAACTGGGTCGACCAGTGGAACACGCTGGGGCTGGGCCGCGACGTGCCCATCGCCACCGGGTCGAACTCGGACTCGCTGCTCGCCCTCGACCCGGAGACGGGCGAGTGGACCGTGCTGCGGGTGCCGTACCCCCAGGGCTTCTTCACCCGCGGGCTCGACGGCCGCATCGACGACCCCGACGCGGGGTGGAAGGGCCGCGGGGTGTGGGCCACCTACGGCGCCGCCGCCACCTGGCACATCGAGGGCGGCCGCGGCGTGAAGCCCGGCATGCTGAAGTTCCAGGTGCGCCCCGACCCGCTGGCGGACTGACCGGCGGCGAATCGTCGCCTGCGGTGCCGCTCGGCGCCCATCCGAACTGCCAGCAGTCTGCGCTGCGTCTCTGCGCAGACTGCTGGCCCGAGAATCGTCGTCTCGGGCTCCGATGTCACCATTGCGGCGCCGCAGCCTCATCCTGACCGACCAAGCGTCCGCATCGCTCCACGGAGCAGGCTCCCGGCGAACCTGTTTCCGCCCTCGCAACCTCACGCGATCTCGGTCGGGGCACCCCGTCATCGGGGTGTACCCCGTCCGCACCCCGGAATCGGAGATCCTCGCTCACCTGCCGGGGTCGGGTCCGCAAGCGGAGCGCGCCCCGCGAGAGCCGCGGGCGCGACCTGGTCCCGCCCGTCCCGGGCGCAGGACGGCCTGTGGCATGATGGACGAACTCGGACAGCGCCGCCCATGGCGACGACGAGGCCGCACCCGATGGCCGCCGCCTACCCGCGCATCCCCTACGGCGAAGCAGACATCAGGCGCATCCGCCTGAAGGGCTGGCTCTACGTCGACAAGACGCGGTTTCTCCGCCGGCTGGAGGAGGAGAGCTACGTCTTCCTGATTCGGCCCCGCCGCTTCGGCAAGAGCCTCTGGGTGTCGGTGCTCGAGAACTACTACGACCGCACGCGCGCCGACGAGTGGCATGCCGTCTTCGACGGCACCGACATCGGCCGGCGGCCGACGGACGACCGGTCGCGCTACGTCATCCTGCGGTTCAACTTCTCGGCCTTCGACGACACCCTCGAGACGCTGCGCGAACGCTTCGAGACCTATTGCCTCATCGAGATAAGGGCGGCGCTGGAGCGCAACGCGGACCTCTTCCCCGAGGCGGCCATCCGCCGCATCCTGGAGCACCCCTCGGTGGACGGCAAGCTCCGCGAGCTGTTCCGATACGCCGGCGACCACGGCATCCCGCTGTACTGCCTGATCGACGAGTACGACAACTTCGCCAACACGGTCCTGGCGCACCACGGCCGCGAGGCGTACGAGTCGTTCACGCACGGCGGCGGCTTCTACCGCAACTTCTTCGCCACGCTGAAGGCGGGGGCCGGCGAGAGCGGGGGGGGGCTGGAACGGCTGTTCATCACCGGAGTCTCCCCCATCACGATGGACGACGTGACCAGCGGCTTCAACATCGGCAAGAACGTCAGCCTGCGGCCCGAGTTCAACGACCTGCTCGGCTTCACAGAGGAGGAGGTGCGGGGCCTGCTGGCGCTGTACCGGGACCGCGGCGCCTTCGACCATGACGCGGACGCGGCGCTGGAGGTCATGCACGAGTGGTACGACGGATACCGGTTCGCCAAGGGCGCCCGGGGTGACCTCTACAACACCGACATGGTGCTCTACTACCTGTCGGAGTCGGTGCCGAACAAACCGATGCCCGACGACCCGATCGACGTCAACGTGCGCATCGACTACGGCAAGCTGCGGCATCTGCTGGTGACGGGCCGCGAGGCCGGCGCCAAGCTGAACGGCAACTTCGACCTGTTGCGGAACGTCGCCGGCACGGGAGGCGCCGAGGCCGACGTCAATCTCACCTTCCCGCTGGAGGCGCTGGTCGAGCCCGAGAACTTCCTGTCGCTGCTCTACTACTTCGGCCTGCTGAGCATCCGCGGCTCGGCGAACGGCACCACACGGCTCGGCATCCCGAACCAGACGGTGCGGCGGCTGCTGTACGGTTACCTGCGCGACGGCTACCGCGACGTAGGGGTCTTCTCGGTCAGCCACTACCGATTCTCCAACCTGGTGCGGCACATGGCCTACCGCGGCGCGTGGCGGCCGGCGCTGGAGTACCTGGCCGAGGCCATCGAGACGCAGACGGGCATCCGCGACTACCTGGACGGCGAGAAGGTGGTGCAGGCCTTCCTGGCCGCCTACTTCAGCATCGTCGGCCACTTCCTGATCCACTCCGAGCGCGAGCTCGGCAAGGGCTACGCGGACCTGCACCTGGAGCCGTTCCTGGCCCGCTACCCCGACATGCGTTACGGCTACGTGATCGAGATCAAGTACCTGAAGCGCGGCGAGGAGGCGAACGCGGCGGCGGTGGCGTCGCGGCTCGAGGACGCCCGGACACAGTTGCGCGGCTACCTGGCCGACGCGCGCCTGCGCCTCCAGTCGCCGGCGGTGCGGCACGTCGGCCTCGCCGTGGTGTTTCACGGCTGGGAGCTGGCGGCGTGCGACGCCGTGGGCGACGAGACGGAAGCCGGGACTCGGCCGGCAGACTGACGCCGCGTCGACGGCGGCTGCCGGTCGGAAGCCCCCGGCGGCACCACCGCCAGCAAGCTCGCGACGAAACCCGCTCCACCGTTGCCGGTCGCCCGCGCCCACGTCGGCGGGACGTCCCTCGGCGGGCAGACCGCGCTCCCGGCTCGGCGTGCACGCACCCGAAGCCAGGACGAGGCCCACTCCCACCTTCAGGCGACGCCGTCGTTCGGCGAGACGCCGCCCGAGAAGAACATCACACTACAGTTCAACGGCGCAGACTCCTGGCTCGGATCATGGTGCTGGCCCGGCGGCGGCAAGCGGGGCGGGGTGACCGGTCAGGCCCGATCCCGAACCGCCGCTCGTTGTTCGCCCACGGGGCTGATTGCTATCATGGCGGTCAGGGAGAATGGTACCGCCGTCGGCAGACGACGGCGACGCGAGGGGCGGGCAGCGCGCATCGGGCGAACCGCCATGCGTCGGCGAGTCGTCGTCACCGTACCGCGCCGAGCGGGGAAACGAGGACCATGAACGACCGGAAACAGCCGAACTGGCCGCGGTGGATCGCACACCTGGGGGCCGCCGCGTTGATGCTGCTCGCCGTCGGGGCATCGACGAGCCGGGCGGGGCAGGATTCGGGCGCCATCGCCGGCGTGATCGTCGACGAGAGCGGCGGCGTGTTGCCGGGGGTGGCGGTGACCGCGGTCCCCGAGGGAGGCGGCCCCGTCGGCGCCGCCGTCAGCGACGGCTTCGGCGAGTACGAGATCGCGAACCTCCCCGCCGGCCGGTACCAGGTGCGCGGCGTGCTGCCGGGCTTCAGCAGCGAGATCGCGTTCGTGACCGTCGAGGCGGGGGCCGTCGCCACCGCGAACCTGCTGCTCGGGCTCGCGCCGCTGACGGAGACGGTCACCGTCACCCGGGCCGATCAGGACCTCGCCGCCGTCCCGCAGTCGGTGGCGGTGGTCGCGCGCGAGCAGATCGAGTTCGCCCAGCGGCGCTCGTCGCTCGACGAGGCGCTGCGGGGCATTCCCGGGCTCTTCGTCCAGAACCGCCGCAACTACGGCCTGTCCGGAGGCATCGGCCTGAGCATCCGCGCCCCCGAGCCGCGATTCGGGCTGCGCGGGCTCGCCCTCATCCAGGACGGCATTCCCATCACCACCGCCGACGGCACCACCGAGCCGGGCAACGTCGACCTCGGCTCGGTCGGCCGCATCGACGTCATCCGGGGGCCGAGCTCGGTGCTGTACGGGAACTCCGCCGGCGGGGTCATCAACCTGACCACGACGTTCGACACCTCCCGCCCCCTCGTCATCCGGCCCGACGTCCAGCTCGGCAGCTACGGCTACAACCGGCAGCAGGTCCGCGTGGATGCCGGGGGCGACGGGCCCACCCAGTTCATGACGAGCGTGAGCCGCTTCGAGACCGACGGGTTCCGCGACAACAGCCACGCCGAGATCACCCAGGCCAACTTCGTGGTGCGGCGCGAGCTGGGCGACGCCACCGAGATCCGCGGGGTGTTCAACTACTACGACAGCCCGTTCGCCGAGAGCGCGAGCTTCCTCAACGAGGAGGACGCCCGCGACCCGGTGCGGCGGCGGATGGCGCGAGGCGTCGCCGCCGCCCGCAACTGGGGCGAGGGCGCGAACCAGGGCCAGGGCGGCATCACCCTGGAGCACCGCTTCACCGAGAGCCAACTGTTCCGGGTGACGGGCTGGGGCATGTGGCGCGACCTCGACGCGGTCGGCGCGTTCCGCAACGTGAACCTGAGGCGGAACGGACGCGGCCTGCGGTCGGAGTACGTCGGCGGCGCGGCCGCCGGAACCGCGGGCGTCGACTGGGCGGCCGGGGTCGACGTGGCGTCGCAGAACGACGACCGCCGGGAGTTCTCGCAGGTGGCGCCCGAGGTGAGCGGCGAGCGCGCGACGAGCGGCGCCCTTCAGATCGACCAGACCGAGGACGTCCGGTCGGCCGGCCCCTTCGCCCAGATCGGCGTCTCGCCGACCGACCGCGTGCGCTTCACGGCCGGCGTGCGCTGGGACTACTACGACTTCCGGGCCGGCGACCGGAAGCTGGACGACGGCGACCAGTCGGGCGACCGCAAGATGGACGCGTTCAGCCCTTCGGTGGGCCTGACGCTGGCCGCGACTCCCAACGTCAACTTCTTCACGAGCTTCGCCACCGCCTACGAGACCCCCACCACCGTCGAGCTGTCGAACACCCCGACCGGCGAGGGCGGGTTCAACCAGGAGCTGGGGCCGCAGGACCTGCGGAGCTTCGAGGTCGGCATCCGGGGGCTGGCCGAGGCGGCGCGGCTGCGCTACGAGGCGGCGGTGTACGTGTCCACCGTCGACAACGCCCTCGTCTCGTTCCAGAGCCCGACCGAGGAGGTCTTCTTCCGCAACGCCGGCGAGTCGTCGCGCGACGGCGTCGAGCTGCTGCTGGAGTGGATTCCCGACCCCGCGTTCAGCACCCGGCTCGCGTACACGTACCAGAACTTCAAGTTCGTGCAGTTCGCGCCCGGCGGCAACGACTTCGCCGGCAACATCGAGCCGGGGTCGCCGCCGCACCGCATCTTCGCCGGCTTCAACCACACCGCGCCGTTCGGGCTGCGCTCGGGCATGACCGTCCGGTGGGTCGACGACTACACCCTCGACAACGCCAACACCGTCTTCAACTGGGCGTACACCGTCGTCGACCTGCGCTTCGGGTTCGACGCGACCGTGGGCGGCGTCGACGTCCGGCCGTTCTGGGGCATCGACAACCTGTTCGACGAGATCTACAACTCGTCCACCATCACCAACGCGTTCGGCGGCCGCTACTTCGAGCCCTCCCCCGACCGCGAGTACTACGTGGGACTGACGATCGGAGGCGGCCCCCGCTAGCACCCCTCCGCCTTGACGCGGGGCGGCCGTGCGGACACACTTAGGGGCTCGCTTCACGACACCGGTGTGAAGCAGGCGCCTCTGAACCGGCCCCGACTGCCGGCGGATCGGGCGTGACAGGCTCGTCGGCCGGGTGACCGGCTCGCCCGCGCAGCACCATCGAAGGGAGACCAGGACAGACTCATGGCCGTGCAACCGACGCGCGAAATCGACTTCGACCGGGCCAACGAGGTGGTCCAGCGGTTCCAGCAGGAGTCGACCAAGTGGCTCTACGGCCTCGACGACGCCGCCCGCATCCTGTCCTGGGCGTTCTTCACGTTGCTGCCGTACACCGACAAGCTGAGCCAGAGCAAGCTGCTGCGCCAGCCCCACGTCATGTTCCGGGGGCCGACGGGCACCGGCAAGACCGACCTCGTCAGCGCCTGCGCGATGGCCATCGACGCCAAGTTCGAGCGCATCCAGGGCCTGCCGACGTACATGCCCGAGGACATCCTGGGCTACGAGACGATCGTCGAGGAGACCGACGGCTCGCGGAAGCTGGTGTTCAAGCCGGGCAAGCTGATGGCCCACATCGTCCTCATCGACGAGGACAACCGGCTGTCGGGCAAGACCAAGGCGGCGGTGCTCGAGGGCATGGAGGAGAGCTCGGCCACCCTCAGCTCGGACTACGGCAACCTCGCCGAGGGCAAGATGCTGCCCCTGTTCCCGCTGTCGTGCGACTTCAACGACATCGAGGGGCCCCGCTTCTTCATGGTCATCTGCACCGAGAACATCTTCGGCGAGGAGGAGGGCACGTTCGCCAACCCGGTGGCCCAGCTCGACCGCACCACCCTGTCCATCAACATGCTCGACCCCGAGGACGAGGAGGACGAGCTGAACATCAGCGCCCGCAACGTGGTCGGGCGCAAGGTCGAGAAGCTGACCGACCTCTACGAGGTGCTCGACATCGCCCAGTACATCTTCGACAACGTCGGGATGTCGGACTACGCGCAGCAGTACAAGGTGCGGCTGATCCGGAACACCCGCCCCCACCGCGTCATGGGGCGGGCGGCGCGGACCGTCAAGGAGTACATCCGGGTGGGCATCTCCCCCCGCGTGCACTTCCACCTCGAGGCGGTGGCCCGCACCTTCGCCTTCTTCAACGGCGACATGACGATCACGCCGGACCACATCAAGGCGGTGGCGGGCCCCGTGCTCGCCCACCGCATCGTGCTGCGCGAGGGCATGGAGTTCTCGGTCGACAAGGACGACCTGCTCCAGCAGATCCTGCGGGACATGGAGGTTCCGCCGTGGAAGTAGAGGAGGTCTACGCCCGGTTCCGGGACATCAAGCACGGCATCCGGGCCCGCAAGACCTCCAACAGCATCCACTTCGGCGAGCACAAGAGCGGGTTCAAGGGGACCGGCTACGACATCGTCGGCGTCGACCAGTGGCGGCCCGGCCAGCCCCTGAAGGACGTGGCGTGGAGCCTCAGCCTCCGCACCTACCCCGAGAAGCTGTACCGCATCGAGCGGATGGAGCCCAAGGAGCTCCGCACCCTGATCGTCTGCGACCTGTCGTACTCGACGCTCTTCCAGGTGTCGCAGGAGACCAACAAGGCGCTGCTGATGCTCGATCTGCTCGGCAACATCGGGCTGACCCGCGCCAACCTGCGCGACCCGGTGGGGCTGCTCGGCTACTCGGACCGCGTCGAGCTCTACCTGCGCCCGAAGCTCGGGACCTCGCAGGTCTTCTACATGGCGTACAAGATCTTCGAGAAGCTGAACCTGGAGCGCGAGCATCCGACCCGCCGGAAGGCCCACCTGAAGGTCGCCGTCGACTTCATGCTGGCGCGGCTGAAGACGCGCCACTCGATCATCCTGCTGACCGATCTGGTGGACCTCGTCAACGACCCCGACGCGGTCGACTTCAAGCAACTGAGCACGCTGGCCGCGAAGCACGATATGATCGTGCTCGTCCTCGACGACCCCGACGAGTTCCGGGTCAGGAGCCGGCTCGGCTACATCCGGATCTCGGACATGGAGACGCGCAAGCAGACCGTGATCTCGGCGCGGAAGGCGGGCGCGATTCGGCGGCGCATCGAGGAGACGCGGGCGTCGCTGCAGTACAAGCTGAAGCACCAGGCGGGCATCGACTCGACGGTGCTGACCGAGCAGAACCACATCGAGGAGCTGCCCAAGTTCCTGATGTCGCGATTCGCGCGCTAGAGGCTGCGCCGTGGAACGGAGCAGACTCTGGCAGGGTTGGTTGGGCGCCCAGCGAACCCGCAGGCGACGATGGGCGGGCGAGGGCTTGCGCCGTGGAACCGCGCCGGTGCCTGACCGGGTTGGGTGGGCGCCAGGGGAGCCGCAGACGGCGATTGGCGGGCGAGGAGTCTCCGACCGGAACAGTGCGGACTCCTGTAGGATTGGTTGGCGGACGTCGTCGCCCTGGGCGGTGATGTCCGGGCGAGCCACCGGTCCCGGCCGGCCCGAACGGGGTCGGGGCCTTGGCAGACTGGCAGGGACGATCCGGTGAAAACGACACGCCTACTCGCGCTCGCGGCCGCGCTCCCGTTGATCGCGCCGCCGACCTCCGCCCAGCCGCCGGCTCCCGGCATGCCCGGGGCAGGCCTCGTGCGGGTCGAGACGCTGGAGCTCGAGCCCACCGTCGTCAAGACCGGCGACCGCATCACCCAGCGCTACCGGCTGCGCTTCCCCGAC
The DNA here is from genome assembly GCA_022820675.1 of Vicinamibacteria bacterium. Lineage (GTDB taxonomy): Bacteria > Acidobacteriota > Vicinamibacteria > Vicinamibacterales > UBA8438 > JAJEEA01. The sequence goes on from JAJEFC010000374.1 coordinate 20,160, forward strand.
CTGATCCCGAGCGGCCAGGAGATCATCGTCCTCGAGGACCGCATGACCCCCGAGGCGCTCCCGGTCCACCCGTTCGAGGCGACGGCGCTGGTGGTCGAGAAGGACCGCATCGACGACACCCACATCTGGGACTTCGTGTACGAGTTCCGCCTCGTCGACCCCAACAAGATGACCTACGCCCTGCCGAGCTTCAGCTTCTACTACCTGGTGCGGGACCTCGGCGAGGACATCGAGGACGCCGAGGTCCAGCAGGTCGACGGGGGGCAGGGGCTGGTGCGCTACGTGACGTCGATCACCGACGAGCCCCTGCTCGACATCCGCGACACCGTCGAGCTCGGCACGTTCTCGGGCCTCGCGACGTTCTTCCGCACCCTGGCGTGGGTCGTCGCCCCCCTGCCGCTGCTCGTCTGGCTCGTGATGCTGGTGCGGTTCGCCCGCAAGCCGAAGGCGGTCTCGATCGAGAAGCAGCAGGAGGAGGACGAGCTGGCCCGCATCGAGGCCCAGATTCCGGTGCCGCCGTCGATCTGGGAGGCGCGCCGGGCGGTGAGCCGCGAGCTGGCGGCGCTGAGGCGGCTGCCCCGGGACGCCGCCGCCGATCAGCTCGGCGACCGCCAGCGGGCGCTGGTGCTGGCCCTGCGCGACTACCTCCAGGCGGACCTGCCGGGGCTGGTTCCCGGCGACACCGCCCTCGACATCCAGCGGCACGTCGACGGGCTGAAGGACAGCTACCGGAAGGCCGCGCTCGGCGTGCTCGCGGGCCGGCTCGTGGCCTATCAGCGGGGGCTCGAGACGGGGACGCCGGCGCCGGTGGAGCACCCGGCCGGCGAGGCTCGCATGCTGGGCGAGGCGCTCTACCGGCTGCGGCCGTACGTGCGGATGATGAACAACCTGAAGGCGCTGGTGGGGGCCGCGGCCCCGCGTCCGGCGAAGGGGTAGCGAGCGGCGGCGGCGCGGAACGGTGCCGCTCCCGGCAGGCCCGGTCGGGCCGCGTCGAAGCTCACCGGCGACGTTTCCGGGCCGGGACGGTGCGGACTTCGGTAGGATTGGCTGGGCGGGCAGCGGCGCCGCAGGGCGGCGGTGTCCCGGCTGGCGGGTGAACGACATGCTGATGCCCTGGTCAGAGTTCGTCATGTTCGTCGACGGCGGCGTCCGCGAGCTGATCGCGACCGACTTCGCGGCGATCCGCTACGGCGACGTCGGCATAGCGATGGGGATCGCGCTCGTGCTCGGCGTCGTGCTCGCCCTGACGCTGGTGCGGCTGGCCGCGGTCAGCAAGCGCAACGTCCGCGAGCACTCCGGGCACGCCATCGAGCCGGGGCACCGCAAGCGGCTCTGGATACGCGTCCTCCACACCGCGCCCAAGGCGCTGGCCGCCGGCGCCCTCGCGCTGCTCGTGTTCTCGGTCGCCGACCCGTTCCTCACCGCCACCGAGGAGGTCAGCGGCTACGTGGAATCGCGGGTCCGCGTCGATCTCGTCGACACGTCGGGGTCGATGGCGTGGGAGTTCCCCGACACCAACAAGTCGAAGGCCGAGGTCGCCCGCGACGCCCACCTCGAGTTCCTCGAGATGCGGCGCGACAAGAACGACCGCGTGTCGCTGTGGCTGTTCTCCACCTACCCGTACAAGGTGGACGACTTCGTCATGGACGACGAGCTCTACTACTACCAGGTGTGGGACGCGCCCTACGTCATGACCCAGCGCCTCGACAAGGCGATGGTGGTGCCGCGCGACAAGGTCCGCATCGTGCCCGCCGAGGGCGACACGAACATCATCCGGCCGCTGCAGGACATCGTGAAGTACTTCGACCAGGACGAGGCGGCGGTGGGCCGCGGCTCGAACCAGAACCGGGCCGTGCTCATCATCACCGACGCCGCCGTCGACGAGTTCCCGGACGCCGAGTTCGCCGAGCTGAACCGGCGGAACATCGTCCCCTACATCATCTACATCAACACCAGCGACGCGCGGACCGCGAGCTTTCTGCACCCCACCGTGCCGCAGCTCGTCGGGCAGATTCAGGAGTACGGCGGCGACTACTTCGACGTGACCGACGAGGACAGCCTGCTGCGCGCCTACCAGGCCATCGACGAGCGCGAGGCGGTGCGGATGGAGCTGAAGCACCGGGCCCTGAAGGTGCCCATCTACTCGCGGTTCCTGCTGGTGGCGATGGGGCTGCTGCTCGTGGGCATCCCCGTCGGGTTCGTGTCGGAGCTTCTGTGGGGGACCACTCCGTAGCGGGGCCCCGCGGAACGGAGAACGGCGACAGGCCAGGGGACACCACGGGCGCGCGGGCGCTACGGGTAGTGGGGCCGGTCCCGCCGACAGGAGAGCGGCGAGGGCGGCCGGCCCCGCCGACCGGAGAGCGGCGAGGGCGCGCCGGGAGCGCGCCGCCGCGAGACACGCGGATCTCGAAGAGAGAAGTGACATGCGACTGACAGACCTGCTCGACAAGGAGCACTCGTTCCGGTACCTCGTCGGCTTCGTGCTCGCCCTGCTCTTCTTCGCCGGGGTCTCGATACCGGCTCGCAGCCTGACCGCGTTCTACACCAACCTGGAGGGGCTGAGCGCCAGCGTCGAGCGGGGCGACTTCGAGACGGCCGAGACGCAGCTCGCCGAGGTGTCCGCGTTCTACCAGGGCAGCCGGGCGTGGGGCATGCAGTGGTTCGCCGACTCGTACCTGTTCCGCGACTCGTTCCTGCAGCAGGCGTCCTACAACTACCTGACCGGCGACTACCGGACGGTGGTGGAGGACCTCGCCGACGAGATCGACGACCCGCGGGCCTCGCACCTGCTCGCGAGCGCCAAGTTCATGCTGGCGCGGCAGCGGTACCGGGCCATCAACCCCGAGGCCCCCGACGCCGCGACCCAGCGCGAGGCCATCATCCTCGAGGTGATGGAGACCGTGAACGCCGACTACGAGCGGGCGCTGCGCGGCGACCCCGGCGACCGCTTCGACTACAAGTGGAACTACGACCTGACCAGCAACGCCGAGGCGGTCCGGCGCGCCCTCGAGGCGCCCCGCGAGATCGAGCCGCCCGAGCTCGAGCAGATGAAGGGCGAGGGCACCCCGGTGCGCCGCCGCCGCGGATAGGCGTCAGCGCACACCGATGAAGGACGAGGGCACCCCGGTGCGTCACTGCCGCGGGTAGGCGTCGGCGCCGTGGAACGGCGCGGACTACTTGTAGGATTCGCAGGGCGGCAATCGGAGCCGCGGGCGACGATTGCCGGGCGAGCCCCCCAGTGAGGTTCACCGCCGACGACGGACGCCGCCTCCAGCACCGGCGGGGCCGCCGCGAGGTTCCGGGCCCGTGAGGGGCGCCGCTCACCGTATCAGATGGACACCATCAGCCGCCTGCTCCGGGAGAGCGTCGAGTTCGCCAACCCCGAGTACCTGGCGATCCTCCCGCTCGCGGGCCTGCTCCTCGTCTTCGGGCTCCTCGTCTTCGCGTTGCGGCTGCAACTGCGCCCGGCCCGCACCGAGGGCTCGAAATACCCGTTCTTCGGCCACGTCAAGTTCTGGTTCCTCGCCATCCTCGCCCTCGCCCTCGTGGCCGTCGCCGCCGCCCGGCCGTTCTGGGTCTACGGCGGCCAGACGTTCCGGCGGGGCGACGTCGACGTCGTCGTCGCCATCGACGCCTCCGCGTCGATGTGGGTCAAGGACCTCGGGCCCTCGCGCCTCGAGCTCGCGGTGCGCGAGGCGCTGGGCCTCTACACCCAGGACATCCTCACCCCCGGCGACCGCACCGCGGTGTACGTCTGGGGCACCACCACCCTGCGCCGCGCCCACATGGCCTCGAACGCCGAGCGCTTCATCGAGGAGGTGGGCCGCATCGCCCCGCCCGTGAGCCTCACCGGCGACGCGTTCCCGTGGGACAGCGACATCGCCACCGCGTTCGAGTCGATCTACCTGTCGCTCGACAACCAGGACCGCTTCGAGTCGGGCGACGACGACTGGCTGCCCGAGGAGCGCAGCGACCGCGTGCTGCTGCTGTTCACCGACGGCGACTTCCTCATCGACGCCGAGCAGATGAGCCGGCTCGACACCGCCCTCGCCGAGTTCCGGCGCCGCGGCCTCGTCATCTACACCATCGGCATCGGCAGCCGCACCGGGGCCAACGTCGACTCCGTCCTCATCGACTACGTGCGCGGCATCGACTACGACGAGACCCTCGAGCAGGACCTCGCCGGGCAGCGCACCCAGCTCGGCTTCGAGGGCATCAACATGGTCGAACAGCGCACCGGCGGCCGCTCGGTCATCGTCGACAGCCCCCAGGTCGACGCCGCCACCTTCCTCCGCAACGTCATCGACTCGCACCGCAGCATCTCCTTCGAGCTCGTCCCCTCGGACGACCAGCAGGAGATCTGGCAGTGGTTCGTCATGCTCGCCATCGTCGTTTTCGTGCTGGCAATCGTGTTCTATTGACGGGCGGCAGGTCCCGCTCGTCGCCCCTGCGAATCCACCCTGCATCCGCGTTCGTCGTCCTTGTTTGCGGGGCCGCAAGTAGACCGCTCCGCTGTTAGCGCGAGGACCTGTTCTCGATAATGTGGCCGACCCCTGGGCGCGGCAACGGCTGCCGCCAACGGCTACAGGCTGGATTCAAGACACTTCCGCCGCCGCTGTGAGACCAGCGCCGGCCCGCAGCCCGCCAGGCCGGAGCTCCGCCCAGTTGAAGCGCCCGGTCGAACTGGCGATAATCGTCGAGCCATTCCGAGGACCGGTCCCGCGATGCTCGTTGCCCTGTCGATCAAGAACTTCAAGAGCATCCGCGAAGCGCACGTACGTTTCGGGCCGTTCACCTGCTTCATCGGCCACAACGGCGTCGGCAAGAGCAACCTGTTCGACGCCATTCACTTCCTGAGCTCTCTGGCCGAGCGGAACGTCTCGGACGCGACCACCGAGGTGCGGCGCACGAGCGACGGCGGCTACTCGCCCCTCGACCTCGTGTTCGGCCGGGACCCCAATCGCAGGATCGAGCTGTCGGCCGACATGGTGGTGCCCCCGGTGGTCGCGGACGACTTCGGCGAATCGGCGAAGCCGAGCACGACCCTCCTGACCTACACCGTCGGGCTGCGGTACACGCCCGAGTCGGACCGGCTGCTGGTGCAGCACGAGAGTCTGACCCACGCCAGGCTCGGGGACTCGAAGAGCTTCATCGGGTTCCGCTGCTCCAAGGACTTCAGGAAATCGGTCGCCTCGAAGGGGCGTTGGGGCGGGCCGCTCATCTCCACCAAGGAGGACAGAATCCAGCTCCACGGCGATGGCGGAAGCCGAGGGCGCCCCGCACCGGTGGGCCGGTCTCCCCTGACCGTGGTCGGGGGCACCAACACCTCCGACTACCCGACCGTCCTGGCCGCGAAGCGGGAGATGTCGTCCTGGCGCATCCTCCATCTCGAGCCGAGCGCGATGAGGACTCCGGACACTCGCTCGGCGCCCGCCCATGTCTCCGCCTCGGGCGGCCACATCCCGGCCACGCTCCACGCCCTGGTCAGAAGAGACCCCAATGCCAGCGCCGAGATTCTCAACCGGCTCCGGCAGCTCAACTCCGATGTCACGGAGCTGGATGTCTACGCCGACGACGTCCGTGACCAGTTCGCCCTGCGCGCTCGCGTCCGCGGCGTGGACAACTGGCTGTACGGCCGTTCCCTTTCGGACGGCATGTTGCGGTACATCGCCCTGGTCCTGATGCTGGTCGATGTTCAGGATCGCGCCGTGCTGTGCATCGAGGAACCCGAGAACGGGATCCACCCCTCGCGGGTGCCCAATCTGGCCGAGCTGCTCCGGGACTACGCCGTCGACGCGAGTGACCCGGCAGGCGCCGACAATCCGCTGAGGCAGGTCGTGCTCAACTCCCATTCGCCCGAAGTGGCACGCCAGTTCTCCTGCGACGATCTGATCTTCGTCGAGCGGGCGCTCACGAGTGCCGACGGGCCGATCAGCGTTTTCAGGCCGATCGCCGACACGTGGCGGACGACCCTGTCGAACGGAACGGGGTCCGCGGTACTGCCGGCAGACCCGCAAGCGGTCGCCGATTTCATCGGCGGTTCGCCCGTCAGCTCCGGATTCAGGCAACTGAATCTGGAGTTTGGATCCGCCACGTGAACCGACAGTTGGCGTATGCCGTGGTCGCGGATGGCGGAACGGACCGGCTCCTCGTGCCGATCATCCAGTGGGCGGTACACCGGCTCGACCCCGGCGTGGAGATCCTCGAACCGGAGTTCAGGAAGCGAAGAGGCAGCGTATCCGACTTCCTGGCTGCCTGCAGAACCGGGGCGATGCTGATCTTCGTCCACCGCGATTCCGAGGCCTTCACGCTCGACGAGCGCCTGAAGGAGTTCCACAACGTGGCTCGACACGATGTCGTTCCGGTCGTGCCCGTTCGGATGTCGGAATCCTGGCTCCTGTTCGACGGTTCCGCCATCGCCAAGGCGGCCAGCGCGCCGACCGCGCAGGTCCCCGTGCCCAGCATCACCGAGATCGAGCACATCCCGGACCCCAAGGGTCGCCTGGATCAACTCCTCCTCCGCGCGGCCGGGACGCCTTCCGGCCGCCGCGGAAGGATCTTCCAGCGTTCGATCGTGAATCGCCGCGTAAGCGTCGCCGAGTACATCGCGGACTACAGCCCGCTCGAGAACGTGTCGGCATTTCGACGATTCCAGGAAGTGCTGGCCGAGCGCTATCCGTACAAGAGCCCCCTCGCCTGACGGTTCCCGCGAATCGACACACACCGATGCCGTCAAAGCGCGCTGTCCTTTCCGAGCTGACCCGCGACGAACTCCGCGGCAACCTCATCACGTAGCGTGACGGCTTCCGGGACCGTCGAGACGGGAGAGGCTCAGCCGCAGCCGGAACGGCTTCAGCAGGCGGTTCAACGTGGCCTGGGTCGGGTTGTGCCGCGGGTTGATCGCCCGCAGGACGTTCGGGCTCGCCATCTCGGCCTGCTCAGCGAACTCCTTGACGCCCATCGCCCGAATCACCTTCCCGAGGGCGGTCTGAATCGACACCCCTTCGTCCATGGCTGCGAGGAGGAAATCGCGCGCGAACTCCGGGTCGCGAAGGTCCTGCGCCAAGCCTTCGTTCCAGTCTCGACTGCGTCGTGCCATGTCACGTTCCCGCCGGAGCAATACATATCACAAATGGTAGGATTCAGCGCAGGGTCAATCGGCGGCTGTGGTATTCTGACCAGACAAAATGACCAGATTCTCCCGGAGTGGAAACGTGCGTGAAGTACCGACAACCGAGGCCAAGTCGCGCTTCGCGGAACTGCTGCGGGTGGTCGAGCACGGCGAGTCGCTGGCGATCACCCGCCACGGGAAGACGGTCGCCCACCTGGTTCCGGCGGTCGACCACGAGCGTGCCTTGCAGCGGGCAGCCGTGGATCGCTTCCGAGCCCGTCGGCGGCAGTGGCGACGCATCGACATGACGACCGAGGACATCCTCGCCTCGATTCGCGAAGGCCGACGGTGACAAGCCGCTTCGTACTCGACGCGTCCGTGACGGCGGCATGGCTCCTCGACGACGAAGACGCTGGCCGCGCGAACGCGGCGTTGGCGCGGCTCGAAACCGACGTGGCCCTGGTGCCGCAGCATTGGCACCTCGAGGTGCGGAGCGCGTTGCTCGGTGCAGAACGCCGTCGGCGGATACGCGCGGATGAAGTCGACGAGCGCTTGCGCACGCTGGGGGAACTGTTGGTGCGGACCGACACCGAACCACGTGTCGCGGTCGCCTTCGCGCTGGCTCGAAGCCACGGACTGTCCATCTACGATGCCGTGTATCTTGAACTGGCCCAACGGTCGGATGCACCACTTGCGACGCTGGACCATGCCCTGTCGCGCGCTGCCGGCGCCGCGGGGATCGCACTGATGACGTGATGAAACGAAAAAAGTCCATCGCCCTCTTTCTGGGCGGCGCCGTCCTTGCGATCCTGGTTCTCCGGCTCACCGGCGGGGACAGCGAGACCGAGGTCGAGCGACTGGCGCGCGTGCTCGACATCGAGCCCGGCGACACCGTGGCCGATGTCGGGGCTGGCGACGGCTGGTTGAGTATCGAGATCGCCAACCGGGTGAGCGAGTCAGGCCACGTATTCGCCACCGAGCTGTCGGCGGACCGCCGCGACGACATCCGGGCCGCCGTCGCCGCCGCCCGCCTCGACAACGTCACCGTGGTCGAGGCGGGCGAGCGCGAGACGAACCTGGCCCCGGAATGCTGCGACGCCATCTTCCTGCGCCGCGTCTACCACCACCTGACCGACACGGCGGCCATGAACGCCAGCTTCCACGCCTCGCTCAAGCCCGGCGGGCGGCTGGCCGTCATCGAGCTGGAGTTCGAGGGCCTGCTGCGTCCTTTTCGCGGATCGGAGCACTGGGTCGACGACGCGCAGGTCGTGGCCGAGGTCACCGCGGCCGGCCTGACACACGTCGAGACCTTCGACTGGCCCCTCGGCGCCCACTACGCGGCGGTGTTCCGGAAGCCGCAATAGCCGCCGGGCCGGCACTGTCTCCACGACCCCACCGCGCACCGGCAGCAAATGGCAGGGGGATTCGGGCCGGGAGCCGCCAACCGAACGACGGCAGCCCGCGGCCAGTAATCTGCGGCCGTAGAACGGTTCGGACTCCTGGACGGCGGCGACCAGCAATCTCAGCCGCAGGAACGGTGCGGGACTCCTGGAAGGTCGGTTCGGCGCCAAGCGCAACCGCAGGCGACGATTGGCGGCCTACTCGGCGAGATTGGCGGGCTACTCGGTCAGATGCTCCCCGAGGAACGCCAGCGTGCGCGGCCACGCGTCCTCGGTCGCGCGCCGGTTGGAGTCCAGGCCTTCCTGGGCCTTCAGAAAGATGGTCGCCCCGTCGTAGACGATGCCCTCGAAGGACTTCCCGGCGGCGGCCATCGCCTCTCTCGCGCCGGGCATCGTCGCCGCCGTCTCCAGCTCCCCGCCATACAGGCCCAGGACCGGCGCCTCGATCCGTGCGTAGTCCGACGGCACCCGTGGAGCGTCGCCGTAGAAGACGACCAGTGCATCCAGCTCGGGCTGCTCGACCGCGTAGGCGAAGCCGGCCGAGCCGCCCCAACTGAAGCCGACCAGGCCGAGCCGTCCGCCGGCGGCCGGCAGGTCGAGGGCCCAGGATCGAACCGCGTCGAGCCGGCGCGTGCGGGTCCCCGGCCCGATCAACGCGACGGCGGGGACGAGCCCGTCCTCGCCGCCGAGGATGCTCCCCTCGGGGGTCAGGCCCGAGGGGAGGTCCGGGGCGACCGCGAGGAACCCCTCGGCCGCGAGGGCGTCGGCGATGCTCCGCACCCAGTCGCCCAGCCGGTAGAGGTCGTGCACGACGACCACGACCGGCGCGGGCGTCCGCTCGGGATGCACCACCCAGGTGCGGACGGGCACGTCGCTTCCCGGAACCGGAACGTCGACGAACTCGCCGCGCCGCGGCGACGCCGCGAGGTCACCCTCCGCCGTGGCCCCGCTCGGCGGCAGGTGGGCGGCGGAGACGGGAGCGGGCGCCTCGCCGCGGGCGATAGTGCCCACCACCGTCAACAGGCAACCGATCTGGAGCCCGGCGACGGCGAGGAGAACGACGAGAACGGCTCGTGACATTGCAGCGCCTCCTGGTCAACTTGGACGCGCCGGAGAGACGGACCGTTCCACCAAGCCATCGCCCACGGCCCACCAAGCCATCGGCCACGGCCCGGTCACGGCGCGGGGGTCGTGGCCGGATGCGGCACCCGACCGGCGGGTCGTGCGAAACCGCCGGGCCGCGCCGACCGCGCGTCTCGACCAAGCGGCACCCGTCTCGGAACCGCGACGCGAAGGCAGACCCTTCCCCTGACTCGGGTTCGGCCGTCTCAGGCGGCGCCGCCCCTCAGAACCGCGACGCCTTGATCCAGGTGTCCGACCGCGCCCAGCTCGCCTCCAGGTCGGCGTCGACCGCCGCGTCGGTGCGGCCCTGCGCCTCGACGGCGGTCTTCAGGCCGAACAGCGACCAGCCGTTGTGGGGATGGTCGGCGATCTCGTCGCGGTACACCTGCTCGGCCTCGGCATGGCGCCCCAGCTCGATCAGCAGCGCGCCCAGCCAGTGCCGGGCCGCGAACGGGAGTGGCTCGGGCTCGTCGTAGACGAGCGCGTCGTCCAGCTCGACCGCGCGCTCGAAGGCGGCGACCGCGCCGTCGGTGTCGCGCCGCTCGCGCAGCAGCTCGCCCTCGAGGATGCCGGCCACGACGCCGAGCAGCCTCTCGGCCGGATGGAACCGCATCTGGGCTTCTGAGGTCTGGGCCAGGTGCTGCACGCGCTTCAGGTAGACCTCGGCGAAGTCGGCGGCGCCCGTGCGCAGGTGGGCGTAGCCCTGGGCGAAGTCCCACAGCCCCGAGGAGACCTCGTTCTCGGGCCGGTCGGTCACCGCCAGCACCTCGTCGAACCGCCCGAAGCGCAGCAGCGTCAGCACGTGGTGCACGCTGTCGCCGGTCAGCCGCTGGTAGTCCTTGCCTGCCTGGATGGCGACCGCGCCCTGCCCGTCCATCGACGCCGCGAAGAGCAGCATGTGCAGGTTGTGGGTCGGGTAGATGGCGATGCCCTCGCCGCCGCCGTCGGCCGCCTTCAGGTCCGAGTGCCAGGCGCGGAGGTTGGCCCGCACGCCGTCCGCCCACCGCCCGATCTCGTTCCAGGTGTGCGACGGCATGTGGTTGATGTGGCTGGCGCCGGGAATGGCGGTGCCGAGGTGCTCGGCGCACGCCTCCGCCTTCCCCGGCTCGACCGTCGACTCGGTGGCGTGGATGTAGAGGTGGCACGCGCCGGGGTGCTCGATGTCGCGCGCGAGCACGCCTTCGAGCACGCGGTGCAGCCGCTGGACGTTGGGATCGTTCAGGTCGCGGGTGCCGCGGCGCGGCTCGAGCAGGAACAGCGCGTCGCCGTAGAGGGCCGCGGCGTCGAGGTCGTCGGGGTAGCGCTCCGTCAGCGCCTTCATCGCCTCGGCGTAGGCCTCGTCCTGCTCGCGCCGCTTCGCCACGTCGAAGTCCTCGACGTAGCGCACCGACAGCGCGGCGATGTAGTCGCGCTCGCGGGCGGTGCCGTGGCCATCGGCGGCGAGGGCCATCGCCTTCTGGAGGGCGGCGTAGGCGTGGGGCGCCTCGGGCGGCCGCATGGGGCCGTTGAGGTACGAGCCCCAGGCCCACGCCTCGCCCCAGTAGCAGATGGCGCAGTCCGGGTCCTCGGCCCACGCGGCGCGGAACGACCGCACGGCGTCGACCTTGGCGAAGGCGTACATCAACTGCATGCCCTGGTCGAAGAACTGCTGCGCCTTCTCGTCGTCCGAGGAGATGGCGAAGGAGTAGGGCCCGAGCACGGCGGGCTGGTAGGGGATGGCCTCCCGGTACGGCTCGGGCAGCTCCGGCCCCTCCTGGGCGGCCATCGGGGTCACCGCCAGCGCTCCCGCGACCAGCGTCGCGGCCACGGCGCGGATGCCGCGCCAACTCTGTGTCGTCATGCTCTTCCAGCCTCCTCCGAAACGGTTTGCATCCGGGATCATACGGGACGGGACCGGCCGGCGCGAAATCGCGGGGCGATACGGCCGGGGTGGTGCGACGGAGCCGCGCGCAGGCTGTCGCGAAGTCCGCCCGAGACGTCGGAGCCGGAGGGGCTTCATGAAGACGTCTTCGCGGGCGACATCATGTACCCGTGGCACGCGCCCGAGACGTCGGAGCCGGAGGGGCTTCATGAAGACGGAGAGCGATGTCGTGCCCGACGACAATCGCCGCCGCCGACCTCGTCGATTACGCCGGCCCATGCCCCGGCATGACGGTGGACGAGCTTCGGGCGCTACACCGGGGATCAGGTGCAGGCCGGCGGTCCCGCCCCCCCACACAACCTGGTCGGCCGCGTCGATGCTAGACGGAGACTTCCGGCACGTCGCCGTCGACCAGCAGCTCGGGCTCGGTCGCGGCGCGGATCTCGTCGACGGACACGCCGGGGGCCCGCTCGAGGAGCCGCAGCCCGTCTGGGGTCACCTCGATGACCGCCAGCGACGTGACGAGCCGGTCGACGACGCCCTTGCCGGTGAGGGGCAGGCTGCACTCGTCCAGGATCTTCAGGTCGCCCCGCTTCGACACGTGGTCCATGACGATGAGGACCTGCTTCGCGCCGCTCACCAGATCCATGGCCCCGCCGGGGCCCTTGACCATCGCGCCGGGAATCATCCAGTTGGCGAGGTCGCCGGTGCGCGAGACCTGCATGGCCCCGAGGATCGCGAGGTCGATGTGCCCGCCCCGGATCATCGCGAAGCTCTGGGCGCTGCTGAAATAGCTGGCCCCGGGGACCGCGGTCACCGTCTCCTTGCCGGCGTTGATCAGGTCGGCATCGATCTCGTCGTCGGTCGGGTACGGCCCGATGCCCAGCAGCCCGTTCTCGCTCTGCAGCTTCACGTCGACGCCGGCCGGGATGTAGTTCGCGCACAGCGTCGGCATCCCGATGCCGAGGTTGACGTAGTAGCCGTCCTCGATCTCGCGGGCGGCGCGCGCCGCCATCTGCTCGCGGTTCAGTGCCATCGTCGACTCTCCCAAGCGGGACAGCCTAGCAACCGGGCTTCCGGGACGTCAACACATCTCTGGCGGCGGGGTGCACGACAGATTCGTGGGACGAGCACCCCCGGCGCTGTCGAGTTGGCGGCTGGGTACCGTTCTCGGCAGCCGTCTCACTTTCCTGTTGTGCACCCCTGGCGGCGGCGATGACTCGGCGCGGAAACAGCTCCGGGAGCAGAGGGTCCGACCAGGAATCGTGGGTTCAGGCCGGCAACCCGAACCGTTTCAGGGCATCGAGAACGACGGATGCTCCGATGTTCTCCTGATCGCCCTTCGCATAAATGAACAGCGCGACGACGCGCTCCTCGTTGCGCGCGTAGATCAATCGGGCTCCGGTAGCCTTGCCCTTGCCGTCCAGGGGAAGACGGTACTTGAACACCAGGTAGCCCTGCCCGCCCGTCCCCGGTATCCGGTCTCCCGGCGCTCGTCGAGACGACGCGCAGAGGGACAACGCCTGCTCTACCGTCGCACGAAAACCGGGGTGCTTCCGAGACAACCGATCCAGATCCCGCTCGAATCTGCTCGTGCGAACACAGTGCCGGCGGCTACCCATCGTAGGCCGCAAGCTCGTCCGCAACCGACTTGGTGAACGGAACGTGCGCGGCCAGGGCGGCCGTCTCGGCGATATCCTCGAATCGACGAATCAAGGTGTCCAGTCTTCTGATCAACGATGGGAAGGCCCTGCGAATCTGCCACTCCTCCCGGAACTCCAGGCACTTGTGCACGTACACACGGTGTGCAATGGCGACTCGTTCCAACAGCTTCAGGTGTTCCGCGGTCAACGGACTCGGCAGGTCGCCAATCTCTCGGGCCACTCGGTCGGCAAGCCCGGCCGACTTGCGAAGCAACCAGAGGCACTGGAAGTACCCGGTGAAGGTACGAGGGATCTCGGCCATCGGCTCGATCCACTTCACCGCGTACCGATGAGCACTCTCGGGTTGCATGAATTCGGTCAGTGTCGTCATGGCCTCGGTACCCCGTTTCCCTCCGCCTGGTCTGCTCGGCCCCAACCGCGACCCCTGAACCCTGACGAGGTCCGGATTCCGAGCGTACGTCGTGCGCGATCCCTCGTCAACCCGCGCGAACGAGACTCTACCCCGCCAGCTCGACGAGGGCCGCCGTGTACATCCGCAGGTTCAGCCGCAGGCGGTCGACGGTCATGAACTCGTGGTCGCTGTGGCCGGTGTAGGGCTCGTCGGGCATCGCGGGACCGAAGTTCACGCCGTTGGGCAGCAGCCGGGCCTGGGTGCCGCCGCCCACCGAAATGGGCCCGGGCGCGGAGCGGCCGGTGTAGTGGCGGAACACGTCGAGCAGGACCGGGACGTGCGGGGCCGACTCGACGTAGTAGGGATCGCCGATGTCGACGGTCCAGTCGAGCGAGAGGCCGGTCTGCCGCCGCCAGGCGTCGAGGGCGGCGCGGACGGTCTTCTCCACCACCGGCCCGCTTCTACCGGCGGGGCGGCGCACGTTGAGGGCGGCGACGAGGCCGCCGCCGTGGGCCGCGGTCAGGGTAGCGAGGGTGAGCGTCAGCCGGCCCATGACGTCGTGGGCGTAGGCGAGGTCGCCGAAGCGCTCGGCGTGGTGTCCGGCACCCACGAGGTCGTCGATGAAACGCACCATGGTCCCCGCCGCCGTCGGGGGCCACGGGTGACGGCCGAGGAGGGCGGCGAGCTGGGTGATGGCGTTGCGCCCGGTCCACGGGGCGGACGAGTGGGCGGCGACGCCGTGGGACTGGATGCGGATGGCGCCGCCGTCGCGGTCGATCTCGAACCAGCCGGCCTCGGCCTCGGCGGCGTCACGCTCGAGGGCGGCGGCCAACGTCTCGTCCGCGCCGGCGACGACCGCCTCGGCGGAGCCCGGCACCTGCGAGAGGTAGCCCCCGCCGGTGAACGACGCCAGCCACGGTCCTCGCGGGGAGACGGCCGGGGCCTCGTCCCGCAGGGTGACGCGGATGGCGCCGGCGCCGAACTCGCCGGTCACGACCGGGTAGAGGGCGTCGAGCGCGACGTTGAGCGGCGGCGGGGTCCAGCCGGCGAGGAACTCGCGGAAGGGGGTCCAGTCGGACTCCTCGTGCAGCGAGACGATCAGCTCGACGCGGCGGCGGGCCGGCGGGCCCTCGTCGGCGAGCGCCTTCAGGCTGTAGAGGGCGGCGGCGATGGCCGCCTTGTCGTCCTCGACCCCGCGGCCGATCAGCCGCCCCGGCTCGGAGTCGCGATCCAGGGTGAACGGGTCGGTCTTCCAGGCCGCCGCGTCGGCGGGCCGTACGTCGGCGTGCGTCAGGAGGCCGAGGCGGTCCGGCGACCGCCCGATCCCCAGCACCAGGGCCGCCCCGTGGTCCTCGAAGTCGAGCCCCAGACGGGCCGCGGCGTCGGCCAAATGGACCTTCAGCCGGACGAACTCGGGGTTCCGGGGGTTGGGCACCCCGTTCTCGACGACGGTGCGAAAGGCGACCAGATCGGCCAGGGTGTCGACGACGGCATCGAAGTAGTTGGCGACCGCGCGATCGGCGGCCGCGCGCGCCAACGGAGACGGCGACGGGTCCGGGGACGAGGGCATGGCGTCGACCATGGGCGCCGGACTTCGGTCATGGTCAGTGCCCCCGGCGGCAAGCCACCGGGACACTGAGAACTCGCGGTTCAGGGGTTCGCGTCGCTGCTCCCCGGGGGGCGCGGGCCGCGCATTCCATTTCCTGACATTGGAGATTATGTGCCGAACCGCACGCGGGGGAGACCGCCCCCAGCCAACCGCGGTACGCCGGCCGTCGGGGGATCCGCGGCGGGTGAAGTAGGATTCCCCGTTTGCCGTCGATGACCCGACCCGCGGCCACGACCCGCGAAGGGCCTCGTGAGGGTTGCCCGGCATGAGAGGCGCCTTGTCGCTGACCGCTTCGGACGACGCCTGACGACAGCCTGCGCCCCAGGGGAGCGTAACCGTGCCGCCTGCCCGCCCGGACCGCGCTCTGCCCGACGCCCCCGAGTCGGCGATGTACCGCCGCATCTGGGCCCTCGCGTGGCCGACGCTGCTCTACAACGTGCTGGAGCTGAGCCTCGGGGTGGCCGACCTGCTGATGGTGCGGGGGCTCGGGTTCGAGGCGACGGCGGCCATCGGGCTGACTCGCCAGATCGCGTTCCTCGTCGAGGCGTCGGCGCTGGCCGTGGCCACCGGGGTCATCGCCCTCGTCAGCCAGGGGGTCGGAGCGGGCGACCGGCGGCAGGTCGAGGGCGTGATGCACCAGGGCACGCGCCTCGTGCTGCTGCTGAGCCCGCCCATCACCCTGGCCGGCTACCTGCTGAGCCGACCCCTGCTCGTGGCGATGCAGGCGGACGAGGCGGCCCTGGGCCACGCGGTGCCCTACCTCCACATCTACTTCCTCGGGACGGTGTTCCTGTGGGGCACGGTCATCCCGGCCGCGATCTTCCGCGGCGGCGGCGACGCGAAGACGCCCCTCAAGCTGGCCACCGTCGTCGCGGTGCTGAACGTCCCCCTGAACTACGTGTTCATCTTCGGCGCGGGGCCGTGGGCGCCGATGGGGGTCGCGGGGGCCGCGGTGGGGACGGTGGTGGCCCGGGCCATCGGCGCCGGCCTCTACCTGGTTCTCCTGACCCGCGGCACGCGGCACGGGCGGGTCCGCTTCCGGCCGCTGCTGGGGCTGGACTGGCCGCTGATCCGGCGCATGCTGCGGATCGGGATGCCCCCGGCCCTCGCCAGCGTCGCCCGCAACGGCGCCCGGGTGGTCTACCTGGGGCTGCTGGGGGCCGGCGCCCTCGGGGCGTCGATGCACGCGGCGGCCGGCATCGGGCTGCAGGTGCGGCTGGTCAGCGTGCTGCCGGCCCTGGCGTTCCAGATCGCCACCGCCACCCTCGTCGGCCAGGCCATCGGGGCCGGGCAGCTCGACCGGGCGGAGGCGCTGGGGCGCCGCAGCGTGCAGCTCCTGTCGCTGATCATGGCCGGGGTGGTGGCCCTGACGTTCGCGTTCGCGCGGCCCCTCGCGGCCCTGTTCATCGCCGACGCCGAGGTGGTGCCGCTGGCCGCGACGGTGCTGCGGTGGTTCGCGATGGCGCAGTTCTTCAGCTCGGTGAGCATCTGCGTGCAGGGCGCGCTGATGGGGGCGGGGGACACGAAGCCCATCCTGACCTATACCCTGGTCACCCAGTGGGGGCTGCTGCTGTCGCTGACGTTCATCGCCGTGGTCGGTTTCGGCTGGGAACCGGAGGGGCCCCTGCTGGCGTGGACGGCGGCGCCGCTCGTGCAGCTCTTCCTGATGCAGCGGCTGTTCCGGTCGGGGCGCTGGAAGCAGCGGCATCGAGACTGACGTCCGGTCCGGCGAATCGACGTACGGGATCGCGCGCCAGGGCCGTCGCTCACTCGGCGGCCGGCACGGGGTCTCGCGCCGCTCCCGATCGGGGCGAACCGTCGATCGGCCGGCGCGGCACGCGCGTCGCGGCAACCGGGCCCGCGCGCGCAGCCGTACGGGACGCTCGAACGGGGCGCGTCCGTCCTGCGATCGAGCCTCGCGCGCGCGCGGAGCCGTCGGCGCCAGCCTTGCCCACGCCAGCCTTTGCGTGGATCGAGCCCCGGCGCGCGGAGCCGTCACCCGTGCGGGTTCTGCGCGCGGTAGTCCCACGCCTCGGGATCGTCGACCCACTGGTCGAGCCCGCGCTCGCACCGCACGCGGCCCGCGTCGATGGTCTCCCGCAGGATGCGCTCGTTCTCGCCGAGGCGGCCGCGGTCTCCCTCGCCGTGGTGGAGATGGCAGGCCAGGGCCACCCCCCGCAGGTTGCGGCGCAGCCGCCCGCGGTTGCCGAGCCGCACCGCGAGCTCGTTGTCCTCGCGCCCCCAGCCCCACATCGCCTCGTTGAAGCCGTTGACGGCCAGCAGGTCCCGGCGCCAGAAGCCCTGATGGCAGCCGCGCACCGTCATCGGGTCGCGGTACTGGCGGTTGAGCAGCCGCGCCGCCGCCACCGGCAGGCGCACGAGCCGCGCCCGACGGCGGACGCCGCGGCTGAGCGCCGAGGGCCACCAGCCCGGCCGCCTGGTCATCACCGCGCTCGCCTCCGGCCCCAGGGGAATGCGCGACCCCTGACAGAAGCAGCCCGCGTCGCGCAGGCGGCCGTGGTCCTCGACGCAGCGCGGATGGCACACCATGTCGCCGTCGAGGCTCACGATGTAGTCGCCGGCGGCCCGGGCCATGGCCTTGTTGCGGATGGCGCCCAGCCGGAACCCCTCATCGGGGTGCCAGACGTGGCGCAGCGGACAGGGGCCGGCCGCCTCGTGGCGCTCGACGACCGTACGGGTGTCGGGCCCGCTGCCGTCGTCGGCCACGATGATCTCGAGAGGCACCTCGGTCTGCCGTCGCAGGGCGTGGAGGCAGGCGTCGAGCGCGGCCGGCCAGTTGTACGTGGCGACGACGACGGAGACGGTGGTCATGAACGACTTCGCCCAGCCGCCGGGCTGGCGCCCGGCGCGAATACGGCGACGACGGAGGCTGTGGTCATGGCCGCCTGGTTCCAGCCGCAAGGGCCGGAACCCAACGCGGATGCGGCGGCGACGACCCGGACCGCGATCATCGACCACCGGCCTCGGAACCGTCGCCTACCGGCCCCGCTTCCGGTCCGACCGGCGCGCCGGCAGTGCCCGTCGTTCCCGGCGGACTCCCAGCGTCCCGGTGGAGCTCGTAGAGCCGCAGGCGCTTCATCACCGTGCTGTGGACGGTGATCCAGGCCGCGATGACGCCCGGCCACCCGTCGAGGACGCCCCGGCGGAGCACGAGATCGCGGACCAGGTACGCGGGCAGCGACAGAAACGTCCCCAGCAGCCTCGGCTTCCTCCCCCGCTCGAACGCCTGCCGAGCCCACAGGTCGATGTAGCGGCAGGCCTTCTCCTGGTGATGGGCGACGCTGGCGTAGCTGTCGTGGACGAGCGGCGCGGTCAGGCGGTGGGTGCGGCAGCCGGGCGCCGGTTGCAGGCGCTCGTGCACCTGGTCGGGCGTCCACGCCGCGCGGCCCTTGCGGTAGCAGCGCCAGATGTGGTCGCGCGCGAACGGGCGGTAGTGGTTCATCGTCCGGCCGCAGTAGCGGGTGCGGCGCGAGAGCTGCAGGGCGTCGGTCCGCTCCAGCAGCCCCGGCAGCTCGTCGCGGCACTGCCGCTGGAGCTCGTCGCTCATCCACTCGTCGGCGTCGAGCATCAGGATCCACTCGTGCGCGGCGTCCTCCTCGGCCCGCTGCCGCGTCGGCCCGAAGCCCAGCCACTCGCGGTCGATCACGGTCGCGCCGTGCGCCGCCGCCGCCGCCGCCGTCCGGTCGGTGCTGCCCGAATCGATGACGATCTTCTCGGCCGCGAAGGGGACGCTGTCGAGGCAGCGGCCGATGGTCGCCTCCTCGTTCCTGGCGAGGACGATCAGCGAGAGCGGCAGGACGCCGTCGGCTGTCTCATCCATGGCGGCAGTCGTCATGGCGGCAGTCGTCGCGCATGGGGCGGAGAACATCGGCCAGCGCCACGCACCCGACCGACGGTGCATCCCGCGCAGACGCGGCCGGGGGACCGGGGTCGTCTACGCGCAAGGCGCCATCAGTCGCCGTGCCGCGCGAGGACCCTGGCCGGTGCGGCGTGCGGTTTCGCCACGGGCCACGGGATCGCCCCGACCCCACTGCGTCACTCGACGTTGTGGTAGGGCGGCCGGTTCTCGACGTAGGCCATCCACATGCAGTCGAGCATGGTCCACAGCACGTCGAGCTTGAACTGCAGCACGTCGAGCATCGCCTCCTGCTGCTCGCGGGTGCGGCAGTAGTCGAGGGTGATGTTCAGGCCGTGCACCACGTCGCGGCGGGCCTCGGAGAGCCGCTTGCGGAAGTAGTTGTAGCCCTGCTCCGAGATCCACGGGTAGTGCTGCGGCCAGTTGTCGAGCCGCCGCTGGTGGATCCTGGGGGCGAAGAGCTCGGTCAGCGACGACCCCGCCGCGACCTGCCACGGCTGCCGCCGCGCGAAGTCCACGTAGGCGTCGATGGCGAACTTCACCCCCGGCAGCAGGTGCTTCTGGGCCCACAGGTCGTCGCGGGAGAGGCCCACCGCATCGCCGAGCTCCAGCCACGCCTCGATGCCCCCCTCGGCCCCGCCGCTGCCGTCGTGGTCGACGATGCGCTTGACCCACTCGCGCCGGACCTCGCGGTCCGGGCAGTTCGACATCAGCGCCGCGTCCTTGACGGGAATCGAGACCTGGTAGTAGAAGCGGTTCGCCACCCACCCCCGGATGGCCGCCCGGTCGAGCTCGCCGGCGTGCATCCGGACGTGGAACTCGTGGTTCACGTGGTAGTACTTCTCCTTCGCGCGCAGCCTCCGCTCGAACTCCTCACGCGTCCACGGCGTCGTCTCCACGTCGCTCATCTCTGCTCCGGCTCGCGGTCTCCGAGGGTGGCGTCAGGCTAGCACGATCCGGCCGGGGCTGTCTGCGGGCCGAGTCGGCAACCGGCCGGCACCGGTTGGCAGCGACAGCCTGGAGCGGCAACGCCGGCCGAGTCGGCAACCGGCCGGCACCGGTTGGCCGCGGCAGCCTGGGGCGGCAACGCGGGCCGAGTCGGCAACCGGCCGGCGCCGGTTGGCCAGCGGCAGCCGGGGGCGGCAACGCCGGCCGAGTCGGCAAACGGCCGGCACCGGTTGGCCAACGGCAGCCTGGGACGGCAATGCGGGCCAGTCGGCAACCGGCCGGCACCGGTTGGCAGCGGCAGCCCGGGGCGGCAATGCGACGACGGCGGAGTCGCCGGGCCGAGGCCGCCCGGGCTCGCTCCATGGCATCGAGCGGCGCCGATCCCGGCCGCTGCATTTTTTTCTTGCACTGCCCGATCCGGCTGTGTATAGTCTGGTCTTCCGTTTGACCCTTTCGACAGAAGGAGCGAGAACATGACCTGGACGAAGCCCGAGATCAGAGAGATCGCCCTCAACATGGAAGTGACTCTCTACGTCACCGCTCGCTAGACCGGGCTGGGACGCCCCAAGGGCGTCCCCGTTCGCGTCTTGGGGTATACGGGCTCTGGTTTCGAGCCAGGGATAACGTGTTCCCCGGTTCTGCTCGCGCGTGTGCGGCTCTGCCGTGCACGCGCGTTTTTTCGTACATGACCGACTCTCCGACCCCGAACCCGTTGGCCAGCTCCGTCGTGCTTCGCGTGCCCGGCGCCCAGACCGTCGACGTGACCCGCGACCGGCCCTGGGGCGGCGCCGGACGCCTCTTCGACCTCTATCGGCCACCCGATGCACGGGGGCGGCTTCACGGCCCGCGACGTGTCGCTGTCTTCCAGCACTTCGAAGGCCCACGGCGCGGCCGGCCGCGCCCGTCTATGGCGCGGATCCGGGCGACAACGCGAACGTGACGATGGTGTCGGTGGCGATCACCGTGACGTACTGCCGCCCGTTCACCGCCCAGGTCATCGGGCTCGACCGGATGGGCCGGGGCGCGTCGTACCGGAAGAGCTGCTCGCCGGTCGCGGCGTGGAACGCGTAGAACGCGCCGTCGTCCGCCCCCTGGAACACGAGGTCGCCGGCCGTCGCGAGGTTGCCGCTCGCCCCGATGTGGGTGAGGGCGGGGAACACCTGCTGCCACGCCTCCTCGCCGCTCGCCGGCTCGTACGCCGTCAGCGTGGTCGTCGGCGTGAACGCGGGGACCCGGCTGATCTCCTCGAAGTTGCCGCTGTGGCCGAGCCCGTGCGGCCCCGGCCGGAGGGTGTCGCCGAGCGGCCTGACGATCATCGAGACGGCGGCGTTCTTGCCGGTGACGTAGAGCAGGCCGGTGCGCGGGCTGAACGCGGGCGAGCCGAAGCTCGAGCCGCCGTGGGCGACGATGAGGTGCTCGTTGATGGAGTAGGGCGTGTAGATCTGCCGGGTCTGCGCCTGCAGCTCGGGGTCGTCGAGGTGCACGAACGTCGCGCAGAACGGGGTCATCGGTATGCCCCGCGCGTTGTGGGGAATCGGCTGGGTCGGATAGACCACCTCGCCCGACACGTCGGTCTCGGTGGGCACCGCCGTCTCCACCATCGGGTTGATGGGCACCCCGGTCTCGCGGTGCCAGAGGTAGAGCAGGCAGTTCTTGCCGGCGGCGCCGACGCCCTTGATGGTCTCGCCGTTGCGGGTCACGTCGAAGAGCACCGGCCCGGTGACGTGGTCCCAGTCCCAGAGGTCGTGGTGGATGGCCTGGTAGTGCCAGCGCAGCGCCCCCGTCTCGAGGTCGAGGGCGACGGTGGCGTTGGTGAACAGGTTGGCCCCGGGACGGGCCGAGCCGTCGTAGTCGGGCGACGGGTTGCCGGTGTTGAAGTAGACGAGGCCCAGCTCGAGGTCGATGGCGGGCTGGGTCCAGACCCCGCCGCCGGCCATCTGGCCGTCGCCCCACGTGTCGCGCGCGATCTCCCAGCCGTCGTCCTGGGGGCGCTGGGGGATGGTGTTGAACACCCACCGGATGGCGCCGGTCTCGGCGTCGGTGGCGATCACCAGGCCGCCGGGGATGTGGTTCTCCGAGTTCGAGGTGCCGAGGTACAGCGTCCCGTCGTGGTAGGCGGGGGCGCTCGTGATGCGATAGCCGATGTCGTGGGGATCCAGGTCCGGCGGATAGGCGTCCGGGTACTTCGCCTGCAGCGCCATGGCGACGACCGGCAGCACGCCGCCGTCGCCGTACGACTCGACGAGCTCGCCGGTGCGGGCGTCGACCGCCACCAGGTTGGGCCCGGTGTAGGCGTAGATCTTCCCCTCGGCCCAGGTCGGCCCGCGCGAGCGGGCCTGCCGGGCCGAGTCGAGCTCGAGCGTCCACACCGACTCGCCGGTCGTCGCGCTGATGGCCATCACGTTGGCGCCGGCGTGGAAGTACATCAGGCCGTCGACGACGAGCGGCGTCACCTGGCCGACGTTCACCCCCGCCGGCACCGCGACCGACCACAGCTCCGTCAACTGCCCGACGTTCCCGGTGTCGATCTCGTCGAGCTGCGAGTAGCGGCTGTTCGCGAGGTCGAGGTTGTGGCTCGTCCAGTTGGTCTGACCGCCCGCGGTGATGTCGGGCGGGGCGGCCCCGCGCGTCGTCGTGCCCTGCGCCGCGACCCCGCCCGCGCCCGCCGTGCCGACGGCAAGCACCACGATGGCCGTCACGAGCCCCTTCGTGCGGTTCCCTGAAGTCATCGGTCTCCTTCCGGTCGGTTCGACAGACCGCAGCGAAGCCCCTGCATTCGAGCGGCGATGCGTCCCGCGCGAGCCCGGAGCGTCGCCCGCGGTTCGGATCGCAGCCCAATCACACCCGCGGGGAGCCGGGCCGTCAGAGCGTGATGTCCATGCCATCGTACGCGATCTCGATGCCGGCCTCGACGAGGGCCGCGTGCTCCACCGACTCCTCGTCGAGTATCGGGTTGGTGTTGTTGATGTGGATCACGATCTTCCGCGGGCAGTCCAGCGACACCAGGGTCTCGACCATGCCCCCGGCCCCCGACTGGTTCAAGTGCCCCATGTCCTGCGCCCGCTTGTCGCTGATGCCCTCGCGCGCGAGCTCGTTGTCGGTCCACACCGTGCCGTCGACGAGCAGGCAGTCGGCCTGTTCCATGTAGCGGCGGACGTGCGGCTCGATCTCGCCGAGGCCCGGCGCGTAGAACAGGTTCCGGCCGGTGGCGCTGTCCGCCACCCGGACCCCGATGTTGTTGCCGGGAATGGGGTTGTGGCGGTGGGGCGAGTACGGCGGCGCCTCGCTCTTCAGCGGCACCGCGGTGAAGAGCAGCCCGTCCGCCTTCGGGATGGAGAACGGGACCTCGTCGAGCCCCACCTCGTGCCAGTTCACGCCCTTGAAGTGCGACAGCACGTTCAGCAGCGGGTAGCCGGTGGTGAGGTCGTCGTGGACCACCCGCGTGCAGTAGATGTCCCACGCCTCGGTGTGCTCGCGCAGCACCACGAGGCCGGTCGTATGATCGACCTGCGAGTCGACGACGAGGATGGCGCAGATGCCGGTGTCGCGGACCGCGCGCCCCGGCTGCAGGGGCGGGAACGAGGCGAGCTGCTGCCGGATGTCCGGCGACGCGTTGAAGAGCACCCAGTCGACCCCGTTGCCGCTGACGGTGATCGACGACTGCGTGCGGGCCTGCCCCCGGAGGGTGCCCTCGCGAAGCCGCCGGCAGTTGCGGCAGTTGCAGTTCCACTGGGGGAAACCTCCCCCGGCGGCCGATCCCAGCACGTGTATCTGCATCGATTACCCCAATATCCGGTGACGGCGGTTGCAGTGTCTTCCGGACCGCGGCGGCGGCTCCGAGAGCCCATGGCGGCGTTCGTTGTATCATCACTGCGGCGTTCGCCGCCACACGCAGCCATGGCGCAGCCGATCACCACGCCCGTCCTCGCCCCCGGCACCCGGTATCGCTGGGACAAGGTGCGCAGCCAGCACCAGCTCGTGTTCCCCGAGGGGATGATCGTCCTCAACGAGCCGGGGAGGGCCATCGTGCAGCTCTGCGACGGGCGCACCACCGACGAGCTGATCGCGGCGCTGAAGGAGCAGTTCCCCGGCGCCGAGCCCGACGACGACGTCCACGAGTTCCTCGGCCACCTGGCGCAGCGGGGGCTGGTACGCGAGGGAGCCGCCCGTGACTGACAACCCCCTGCCCCGCCCGCTCGCCCTGCTCGCCGAGGTCACCTACCGGTGCCCGCTGCAGTGCCCGTACTGCAGCAACCCGCTCGAGCTGAACAAGTACCGCGACGAGCTCGACACCGACACCTGGGCCCGGGTATTCCGGGAGGCAGCCGACCTCGGGGTCGTGCAGCTCCACCTGTCGGGGGGCGAGCCGCTGGTGCGCCGCGACATCCTAGATCTCGTCCGCGCCGCCGCCGGCTCCGGGCTCTACTCGAACATGAGCACCGGCGCCACGGTGGTCGACGGCAAGCGGCTCGAGGAGCTGCGGGAGGCCGGGCTCGACCACTTCCAGGTGAGCGTGCTCGACACCCTGCCCGAGTCGAACGACCGGCTCGCGGGGACGCCCTCGTTCGACAAGAAGCGCGAGGCGGTGCTCGGGGCCAAGCGGCTCGGGTTCCCGGTGACCCTCAACGTGGTGCTCCACCGGCAGAACCTCGACCGCATCGGCGAGGTGATGGCCCTCGCCAAGGAATGGAAGGTCGACCGGCTCGAGCTCGCCCACACCCAGTACACCGGCTGGGCGTTCAAGAACCGCGCCGCGCTCATGCCCACCCGCGAGCAGCTCGACCGCGCCCACGCCGAGGTCGAGCGGGTGCGCGCGGCCGGCACCGACGGGCTCGACATCCAGCACGTCCTCCCCGACTACTACTTCGAGCGCTACCCGAAGGCCTGCCTCCAGGGCTGGGGCATGGTGTCGATGAGCGTGGCTCCCGACGGCTACGTCCTGCCGTGCCAGACCGCCCGCGAGATTCCGGGCCTCGAGTTCCCCAACGTGCGCGACCACTCCCTGGAGGACATCTGGGAGCGCGCCCCCATCTTCCAGCGCTTCCGCGGCACCGACTGGATGCCCGAGCCCTGCCGAAGCTGCGACCGCCGCGAGATCGACTTCGGCGGCTGCCGCTGCCAGGCGTTCCTGATGACCGGCGACGTCACCGCCACCGACCCCATCTGCGAGCTCTCGCCCCACCACCACCTGGTGGCCGAGGCGCTGAAGGAAGCGCAGCAGGGCGACCCGCCCCTGGTCTACCGCGTCATGCCGCGCGACGCCGGCGCCGCCTGACCATCGAGAGGGCGGTCGAAGCCCTCCATGTCCGCCGGGAAGTGGTGGCACCACTTGGCCATTCGACAGGCCGACCATCCGTTGTGCCATGCTCCCGCCAGGGCCTGCGGGATCAGACTCCGCGCGACGGCCGCGTCTCCGCCCCCAAGACGTTCTGGTCTCCGGGACGCCGAACCGACCACCGGCTCGAATCGTCGTGCCGACAGAGCCGGCGAACCGACCAGCCGGCCCGTTCGCGGTTGAGCACACATCCGTCGAGTACTTCGAGGGACCGGCTCACGCGCGTTCGGCCTCCAGCCGCAGGACGTTGCGGGACTCGCTGCTGATCTCGACGCCGAGCAGATGGACGGCGCGGTCCGGAACGCGGTACTTCTCGGCGTAGCGCCGCTCCTTCAATTGCGCCAGCGCCGAGCCCCGCCCCGACCGTTCCGCGATCTTGAACTCGAACAGGTAGGCGTTGCCGTCCAGTCGCACCGCGAGGTCCAGCCGCCCCCGGCTGGTGGCGTCCTCCACGGCAACGCCGTCCATCGACGCCTGGAACCAGGCGTAGAACACGCTCGTCCAGTAGCCCTCGTAGCGGGCTATGTCGTTCCTCCGGTGCCAGTCGTGCGGAATGCCCGCCAGCAGCCGCCGGAACAGCGCCTCCAGCCCCTGCCAGTCCTCGGCCGCCAGCACCCGGCGGAGCGCCGTGCCGTTTCCCGCCCGGCGCCAGTCGGGCACCAGGGCGTCGAGCAGGCCCCGGTTCAGCCCCCGCCGGACCTCGCGGTTCGGGTAGTCGAGCCGGTAGCGCGGATACCCGTCCAGGACGTCCACGTCCGCGATCGTCAGGTAGCCGGTCTGGAACAGCAGCGCTTCCGGGGCGGCGGCGTCCACGTCGAAGGCCGACAGCAGCTCGTCGTCGGCATGGAGACCCTCGATGTCGGGGGCGGGGAACCCCCGGCGGATCAGCGTGTCCACCAGGAACCGCGGCGTCGCCGACTCGAACCAGTGCGCCCTGAACACGCGGCTGCGGAACAGCTTGAGCAGGCCGAAGGGATTGTAGACCCGCTCCCGGCCCAGCCAACTGTAGCCGTTGTACCAGGCGCGGATGTCCTCCCGGTCGAGACCGGGGAGCTCCGGCGCGAACACCGTATCCAGGTCCGCTTCCGTGTAGCCGCAGATCGCCGAGTAGTCCGGATCCAGGGTGAGATCGATGAGGTTGTTCAGGTCGGAGAAGATGCTCTCCTTGCTGAACTTGCTCGCCCCGGTGATGAACGTCAGCTCCACGTGGGCGTCGCTCGCCTTGAGCGCGCCGTACAGCCCGCGCAGGTCGTCCCGGTTCGCCTTCGCCTGCTCCGGGTCGTCGAGCACATCCAGGATTGGCTTGTCGTATTCGTCCACCAGCACGACCGCGCGGCAACCCGCGCGCTCGCTCAGCGCTTCGATCAGGCGGCGGAAGCGCACCGGCGCGCTGCCCCCGCGTGATTCGACGCCGGCCCGCCGGCCCGTGTCGTCGATCTGGGCGACCGCGCTCTCCTCCACGGAGTCGACCCGATTGAAGTTGCCGCCGCTGAAGTCCAGGCGCACCACGGGGCGCGGCCGCGACCAGTCCCAGTCGTCATGGACGGCCAGCCCCCTGAACAGCGCCTCGCCGCCCTCGTACAGCTCCTTGAGGGTGTCCACGAACAGACTCTTGCCGAAGCGGCGGGGACGGGAGAGGAAGTAGTGCTTGCCGGCGTCGTCCGCGAGCCGGCGGGCGTAGGCGGTCTTGTCGACGTAGTAGTAGCCCTCTTCCCGAATCTCGCGGAAAGTCTGGATGCCGATGGGCAACCTGCGCCTGACCACGCCGGAATTCTACCTCTGCGAATCCGGCCGCCCGAGGTCGACGGGCCGGCCCCGCAGTGCATCGGATTGCTCGACCGTGTCGTCCGCGCCCGTTCCACCGCGCACCATATCGGAGCCCGCGGGGCGGAGGCAGAGTCGTCAGCGGGTTCCCGACGTGCGCATCGAGCTCATCGAGCGCCCCGGGCCGTCGCGTACAATGGCGGGCGGAGAGACGAGGCACGACGCGATGAGTACGGCAGGCACAGCGCCGTCGCGGCGCGATTCCGGCGCGCAGCCGCGGGCGACCTACCAGGACGTGCTCGATGCGCCGCCCCACCGCGTCGCCGAGATCATCGACGGCGTGCTCCACACCAACCCGCGGCCGGCCATGCGCCACGCGCGCGCCAGCTCGTCCCTGGGCGTCAAGATCGGCGGTCCCTTCGACCACGACGCCGGCGGCCCCGGCGGCTGGTGGATCATCGACGAACCGGAGCTGCATCTGGACGAGGACATCCTCGTACCCGATCTCGCCGGCTGGCGCCGCGAGCGGATGCCGGACTTCCCCGACGCGGCGTACTGCACGCTGGCGCCCGACTGGGTGTGCGAGGTGCTCTCGCCCTCGACCCGCAAGCTCGATCTGCACGGCAAGCGCCCGGTCTACGCGCGGGAGAGAATCGGACATCTCTGGCTCGTCGACCCGGTGGATCGCACCCTCGAGGCGTTCGAGTTGCGAGAAGGCGAATGGGTGCTGATCGCGACCGCTGAGGACGACGCCCCGGTCAGGATCCGCCCCTTCGAGGCGGTCACCTTCAGCCTCGGCGATCTGTGGCCCTGAGTCGTCCGGACCACTCCGGTTCACCAAGGCGCGGTAGGGCCGGATGGCGCCGGTACAAATGTTGCGCGGGAGTGACGAGGCGAGATGAGCACGGCAGCACGGCGGCGTGATTCCGGCCCGCGGCCGCGGGCAACCTACCAGGACGTGCTCGACGCCCCGCCCCATCGCGTCGCCGAGATAGTCGACGGGGTGCTCCACACCAACCCTCGGCCGCCGACGCTGCATGCGCTGGCGAAGTCATCGCTCGGGCACTCTCTCTCGGGTCCCTTCCGGTTCGGCCGCGGCGGCCCCGGAGGCTGGTGGATCATCTTCGAGCCCGAGCTGCACCTCGGCGAGGATGTCCTCGTGCCCGACGTGGCGGGCTGGCGCCGAGCGCGGATGCCGAACTATCCCGATACGCCCTACTGGACGCTGGCGCCGGACTGGGTGTGCGAAGTGCCCTCCGCCTCGACCCGCAAGCTCGACCTCCACGGCAAGCGCCCGATCTACGCAAGAGCCGGAGTGGGGCATCTGTGGCTCGTCGACCCGGCGGATCGCGCCCTGGAGGCGTTCGAGCTGCGCAACGGGAAGTGGGCGCCGCTCGCGACCGCCAAGGACGACGCCCCGGTCCGAATCCGCCCTTTCGAGGCGATCGCTTTCAGCCTCCGCGATCTGTGGCCCTGAGCCGTCCGGGACCTCACCCACGCGGGGCACGTCCCTCTACACGTGATGACGTTCTCATGGTGCTCGCCACAACCCGCGGTCGACGTGAAGGCCGAGGGTGTGGATCGCGTGGGGATCAGATGACCAGTGCCGCCTGGGACTGATGCTCCGGATCGCGTTTCATCTCTCCAGCAGTTCCTTCAACGTCGTTCCCCGTGGAAACTCGTCTTCCTTCACCTCTGCCACGATGTCCGGCCGCTTGAAGAGCGGGCTCCCCGGCGACCAGAGCTCGACGCTGTCGGAGTGCTTCTCGTAGTACTCGGGATTGGTGGTCACGCGCAGACGTTCCCTCATCCCCGGGGCCAGCAGGCCGTACTCGCGTTGGCCGAGCGGCTGGATGTCGGTGCCAGGCGGCATCAGGTCGGGCGCCGTGATCACGCGGTCGAGATCTTCCATCGCGACCGGGGACGGCGCACGAGCGGGCATGCTGACGTCCGTGTCCACCGTCGCGTCGATGTCGAAGCCGCCGGCGCGCGCCTCGCGGACCTGGCGCTCGATGGATTCGACGAGATCAGGGTGAGCGCCGACATCCGACACCGACGCTCCGTGCAGGGCTGGTCCGGTCCCGTCGCCGCGTCGGCGGTCGCCTGTCAGGACCGCGCCCACAATGGTCCGAGGAAGCCGCGCGAGAATCGGCTGCAGAGGACCGACCACCGACTCGAACAGGTTGATACGGGTGCGTAGCGCGCGGTAGACGTCGGTCTCGACGGTTCCCGCGTAGTGCAGGTTGACGATGCGGATAGCCGGATGCGCCTGCCCGAGGCGGTCGATGCGCCCGATCCGCTGCTCGACCCGCATCGGGTTCCACGGGATGTCGTAGTTGACCAGGGCGCCGCAGAACTGGAAGTTCAGCCCCTCGGCGGCGGCGTCGGTGCACAACAGCAGGTCGGCCTCGCCCTCCCGAAAACGGCGCTTGACCTCGTCGCGGCCGATCGTGCTCCAAGCGCCGCCGGCGGATCGGACCTCGCCCCCGCGGCCCGAGAAGCACATCAGGCGCAAGGCGCCCGCGTGCCGGTCAGTGGGCTGCGACCCGTTCTCGGGCGACCCCGGCAGTGACCCGTCGGTTCCACTGGAGTCCTGATTCTGCGACCCGTCCGCACGCGACTCGGGAGCGCCCGACTTGGTCCCGGCCGGCGCCGCGTCCCAGGCGCCGAGCTCCTCACGCAGGAAGTCCATCGTGTCGGTGTACTGCGTGAACACCATCGCCTGCGCGAAGCCGTCGCGGCGCAGCTCGTGGAGCACGCGCTTCAATTCCTGCACCTTGCCGTCCGCCGGCAAACGGTTGATGCCGTCGAGCAGCTCCCGAATGTCGGCGGCCTCCTCGAAGGCGAGCGCCTGCTGCTCGAGCGCCGCCACCTCGTCGACGTCCTGCGCCTCGTCCGACGTCTCGTCGTCGGACACATCCTCGTCCAGGCCGGCGAAGAGCGGGACCGGCGAATCGGACGCCCCGGTGCCGACAGGGCTGTCGCCGGCCGCGGCTACCGCGTCGAGGTGCCGCTCGAGCGTCGTGCGCAAGGCCTGGAAGCTGCTGGCGAGCCGGCGGCGGTAGATGGTCATGACGAACCCCACCGCGGTGCGCTCGTCGGCCGCCGCCTGGTTGTAGGTGGTGGCGATGTAGTCCTCCACCGCGTCGTACAGCGCCCGCTCGTCGTCGGTCATCTCGACGACGCGATCCTCGACCCTGCGTTCGGCTATCGGCGTCGCCAGCAGCCCCTTCTCGTGATAGCGGCGCAGCAGCTCGCGCGTGTGCCGCGAGACCAGATGGCGGACCGGCGTGTGCGACCGCATGAGGGCCAGCGCCGCGCGCCGCTCCGGCGTTTCGAGCTGACGGCGGGGAATGCTGGCGGGGTCGCGCAGCGCGCGGAGCACGCGGTTGGCCCGCAGGGGCGACAGCCCGGCAATCCGCCGGGCATCGGGCGCCGCCAGTGGTCCGAACTCCCGCTCCGCCGCGCGGAACAGGCCCGCCATCCGCTCGACGGCATCGGGGGACGGACTCGGCTCCGCGACATCCTCGAAGAAACGCAGAAACGCCGGCCCGCTCCAGTCGCCCGGCAGGCCCAGCAGGTTCAGGAGGTCCCAGACCTCGATGGGATGCACCTGCATCGGCGTCGCCGTCAGCAGCAGCAGACCCGCGGCGCGGTCCTTCAGGCACTGCATGAGCCGCAGCAGCGCGTTCGGTCCTCCTTCCTGCGCCGATCCCGCCGCACGCCGGCGGGCGTGATGGGCTTCGTCGAGGACCACCAGGTCCCAGGGCGGCGCTTCCTCGAGAAGGACTTGCGCCCGGACTCGACGCCGCATCAGTTGGCTGGACGCGATGACGACCGGCTCGCCGTGCCACGCGTCCGGGCCGACGGGGCGCCGCTCGCTCCCCCGCAGGGCAGGGGAGGCATACCAGACGAGCTGGCGCCCGTCGTAGATCGGCCAGTTCAGATTGAACTTCTCGCGCAGCTCAATCTGCCACTGGCGGAGCACCGCCTTCGGGGCCAGGATCAGGATCCGCTTCGCCCGGCCTGCGAGCCATGCCTGCCGCAGCAGCAGGCCGGCCTGGATGGTCTTGCCCAGCCCCACCTCGTCGGCGATGAGCAGCCGCGGCGGCCAGTGCGCGTAGAGCCGCTCGAACGCCCGCACCTGATGCGGCCAGGGCGTGACCGCGGCCGTGGCCTCGCCGACGCACGTGCCCCCGTCGGGCAGCGCCGGCGCCCGGTCGATGAAGGCCCAGACGCGGCTGCGCAGATCGACCGCGGGGTGGGCATCTTCATCGGCTTGGTCGCCCCCTTCCGGTGTCGGAACGACCGGGGTCGCCGGCGGTGGGTCCGGGCCTTCCCGCAGACGCGCCGGCAGATCGCTGTCGGGCATGAAGCGCATCAAGTCACGGCGCACCGCCTCGGGCGTGTCGAGCACGATCACCCGCTTCGCCTTGTCGGCCCAGATGCGTCCGAAGTTGGCCTCCTCGTCGTCGACGCGCTTCGGCTCCGGCCCCCAGCTCGTGTAGACGTTGATGCTCTCCCAGTTGTGGCGCCAGCCGGCCGCGGTCTCGTTGAGGCTGCCGTTCCACGCGAGCCGGTCGCCCGCCCGGTCCGCCACGATGCCGGCCTTCTCGTGGAAGATGCCGTCCTCGGGAATCGGCCGGCGGTCCGCGTCGCACGGCACCGCCACCTTCACGTCGAGACGGCCGCGCGCCACCATCCACGCCAGCAGCTCCAGCGCGCCGGCGGCGACCGGATCGGGCGGCGCCAGCGGCAGCTCGGCAAGATGGCGCTCGACCCGCTCGCGCAGCGCCGCACCGCGTTCGATGGCTTCGATCTCGGCCGGCGGCAGGGTGCAACCGACCACGAGACGCATGTGGCCGCGGTTGCGAACCAGCCCCTCGATGCCCCGGGCGGCCAGCGCGAGCGCGCCGGCGTTGAAGTAGCCGGTCAGACGGTCGTACCGCTCCGCGTCTTCGAGCGCCGGGACGTAGAACGAGCCGACCAGATCGCCGTCATCCGGGGTGTACTTCCGGCGCCACGTACGCCCGGCGAGCATCCGTCAGACTCTCCTCGCCCCAATCAGAACTCGACCCTGCGCCGGCGCAGGTGGCCGGTGATCACCGCGCCCGGATCGGCGCGGCTCCCGTTCGCTTGGCTGACACGCGGCGCGGGCCAACCGCGCGCTCGAGCTACGACGGCTCCCTCGGCGGAGAAGCCGCCGACAGCCCGTTCGGCGCTCGAGACGTCGGGGAGGGCCGCACCGCCTTCGCGACCGGCGGCGGCTCGCCGCCCCGCTTGTCGGCCACTGCCGCCCCCTCGTCGGTGTGAACAACGGGCCGAGGCGGGTAGCTCACGCAGGGGCGACCCAACGTGCGCTCCAGCGCCTGGACGTGCCGGATGATGGACGCGACGTCGTTGCCGTGCCTCGCGGCAATCTCCGCGCGTACTCGCCGCACCTCTTCGACGATCGGATCCCTGATACGGCTACTCATGAGCTGGCTCGGCGTACAGATGACCGGCGGCTCGTGACCGGCATCCCTGCACACCTGCTCGATGCGGGCCGCGGCAACCGGATTCGCGAGATGCCTCATGTTCCACGTCACCAGATAATCTACTCCGTTCAAGGCCGCGATGGCCGCGTGAACGGCATCGGCGGCAGCCTGCGCCGGAAACGCACGCGCAACGACGAGAGCTCGGCCCAGCTCCGCGGCATGGTCACCGGTGCGGACCACGCGGACCGATTCCAACGCGGCGAGACGGGCGCGGGCCGTTTCCGGGTCGCCGACGCTCGACTCTTCGCTCACGAAAGGAGACACGACAAGCTCGAACCGACTCGGTGCATCGCGCCACCACTCCCGCGTAGCGACCTGGTTTCCAAGGGTCACTACATCCCGCGACGGCCATGCCGTCAGATAGCTGACCACCGACGTCTCGACGTACACCTTCGGCTTCACGTGGTCACCACCGACGCCCGGACACGGGCGCCCCGGGGCTGCTTGCAGGTCCGCCGTCCTGCGCGCTCGACGAACATCGGGTCAGCTCTCCTCACGCCACAGACGCAACTGGTCCGGCTCGTCGATGCGGTCGTCGTAGGCCAGACGGTACAGGTTGTAGAGCGCCTCGAAGTCGCTGCCCGACGCCTCGACCGCGCCCTCGAGCGCGATTCCAGTGAAGGTCTTCGACGGCGGCAGGATCTCCAGCACGGCTTCGAGGGCCGCGAAGAAGCGCGGCTCTCGGTCCAGGCCGGCGCGGGCGAGCATATCCGCCGCAGCGGCCACGGACCGCCCGCGAGCCGCATGGGCCGCGTGGTGCAGGGCGTCGATCATCCCGCGCGACCCGTCGGCCGGCCCGAGCGCCCCGGCCGCCGCCCGCCGCGCGCTGTCCCAGAGATGCAGGTCGCTTCCCTTCTTGCCCGCGACCCGGCCGACCACACCGCCCTCCAGGTCAACGCCCACTGCTCGGGCCAACCGTAACGCCTCGTCGTAGGCGAAGACCGGCGCCTTGAAGGCGTCCCAGGCCAGCACGAAGAACGCCGTCAGCGGATCGAG
>JAJEFC010000423.1 GCA_022820675.1 Vicinamibacteria bacterium
GCGGCCAGCGCCGCCACCGCGAGCCCGCCGGGCACGGTGATGGCGGCAGAGCCGATGCCGCCCTTCATCGCCCGGCCCGCGCCGCCGAGCTTGCCGACCGTCGCCCCCGCCCCCGCCCCGACGTTGCCCTCCGCCACCGGGCCCGCGGTGGCGGCGGCGGCGGCGCGATAGCCGCAGTCGGCGGTCGGTCGGATCGCGGGGTCGCCGACGCCGAGGTCGAAGAGGATCGCGGCCGGCACGATGGGCACCCTGGCGACGCGGGTCTCGAACCCGATGCTCCGCTCCGACAGGTACCGGACCACCCCGGCGGCCGCGTCCAGCCCGAACGCGCTGCCGCCCGCGAGGACGATCGCGTGTACCTGTTGGACGGTCCTGGCGGGGTCGAGCAGGTCGGTCTCGCGCGTCCCCGGCGCGCCGCCCCGCACGTCGACGCCGGCTACGGCGCCGGCCCGGGTCAGCACCACGGTGCAGCCGGTGGGGCGCGCGGCGAGGGTGTGGTGGCCGACCTCGATGCCGGCCACCGCGGTCAGCCCCCGGTGGCGCTGGGCGGCCGGCGCGGGCGGGATCAGGAGTCCACCCGCAAGACAGGAGACGGCAACGAGTATGCGGCGGCCCATCGCTGGGGGTCGGTTCCCGGATTCTTCGGATGATAGCGCGGAAGTCGCTGCCGTGGCACCGTGCGCCGACGGAAGAACACGCCCGGCGCGAGAGCTCTTGCGCCCGGACCACCCTGCAGGACCGGCGCCGCCTGGGCGGCGCAGATTCCGGGCAGACGGCGTGTCCCGAGACGCCCCGGGTGGGGTGGGGCGCTCGCTCCGGGAACCGGGGGCGGGCGCCCCACGGCCCGGAGCCCGCGGTCGCTGCCCGCCCGACAACGCTCCGGGAGTTCGCGCCGTTCCGCGGCGCAGCCCGCCAACTCGTCGTCGTCGGTCTCGATGCGCTGCAGGATCTCGCCGGCGAGGTGCGGTCACTGCCCGCCCGGCAGCGCTCCGGGAGCTCGCGTCGTCCCGCGGCTCAGCCTCCTACTCGCCGTCGTCGGTCTCGACGCGCTGCAGGGTCTCGCCGGCCAGATACCGCTCGTACTGCTCGTCGGTCATGAACGCCACGTCGGTCCAGCCGTGGCCCATCTCGTCCATGGTCCGCGAGCCCCAGCCGACCCAGCCCGTGGGGTCGGGGTTGTGGCGGTTGTTGGCGGTGTTGTCGTGCCACGACACCGTGTGCAGGATCGTGCCCTTCGGGAACACGTGCGGCGTCTCGTAGGCGTAGACGATCTGCCACGTCTGCTCGTAGTTCACGACGTCGGTCAGCACCTCGCGGCGGCCGTCGAGGTGGATGGCCTCGAGCAGCATCCGGCTGCCCCGGAAGTGCATGTGGGGCTGGAAGCTCAGGATCAGCGCCGCCTGGGGCAGCGGCCAGAACCGCTCGTGGCGCGCCACCGTGTTGGGGGGAATGCTCAGCAGCGCGACCCCGTTCAGGGTGTTGTCGTCGATGAGGAGCCCCGTCGGCATGCGGTCCGCGTGCAGCGGGAGGTCGTAGCCGGCCGCCAGGAGCCGGTCCTCGACCGCCTCGCGGTTCAGCCGCCAGTCGTGGCCGATACCGGTGCGGATGCGGTGGGCGGTGACGATGAGCTCGGGCACCTGCCCCTTGGGGTAGAACTTCACGCCGACCTTCTGCCGGTCGATGGTCTCCTCGCCCCACGGGTGGTAGTGCGGCGCGAACCGGAACAGGCCGCCCGCCGGCAGCTTCCGCCCCGTGCCGTCGGGGTAGTACTGGCCGGTGCTGCCCATGGCGTACTCGATGAGGTCGATCTCGCGGGTGTTCGACCCCATCCCGAGCCGGAACTCCTCGCGGTCCTCCACCGTCTCGGGCACGCTGACGTAGACGTGCGAGTGGTGCACGCAGCAGTACGCCTCGGGGATGATCTGCACCCACTTCACGTAGCGGTCCTCGGTCAGCCCCGGGTCGACGATCTCCGACGGGTAGAAGTCGGGGCCCTCGGCGGGAATCTCGAAGCCCTTCTCCATCTGGACGATGAGGTCGGGCTCGCCGTAGGTCCACTCGTCGAGCGCCGCGAACTCGAGCGGCGGGGGCGCGTCGGCGGGGTTGCCCCGCGGGGCGCCGGCCGCGACCCACTCGACGATGGTGGCGATCTCGGCGTCGCTCAGCGACGGGTCGGCGACGTACTCGCCGATGCCGCGGTCGATGTGCCACGGCGGCATCTGGCGGGCGACGACGCGGTCGCGGATGGCCCGCGCCCAGGGCCGCGTCTGCTCGTAGGTCAGCAGCGACATCGGGGCGCCGGTGCCGGGTCGGTGGCACTTCTGGCACGACCGCTGCAGCAGGGGCAGCACGTCGCGGGTGAAGGTGGCGCCGTCCTCGGCCTGGGCCGCGGCGGCGGCGTTCGGGCCGAACAGACCCGCCGCGAGGGCGATGGCGACGGCAACGGCGACGCGAGTCGGGACGACGCGCATGGCGATGACCTCCGGTAATGATGCGACCGAGCCGATGTCCGTTCAGTCTAGTGGACTGCATCGACGAAATCCACCATGCGCCGGCCGACTCGGCCGGGGTGCACGTCAGATTTGTGGGACCCGCCTCTGCCGCGGCGAGCACTTCGCCGAAAGCCACCCGTTAGCACGCCAACCTGGCCCGGAAATGCTCGCAACCGCGAATCTCCAACTTTCCTGACGTGCACCCACTCGGCCGCCGGTGCTTGTCGCGGGTCGCGGCGACGTGGTAAATGGTTCGATCGGCGCGCCGCTCGAACGCGGCCGGCTGGCGATGCGCCGGGCGGACCCGGCGGCGAAAGGTAGCGCCAGGTCAAGGTGAATCACCGGGGCGGTGTGAGAAGCGGGGAGAATGAACGACATGACGGTTCGTGGCACGCGTCGATGGTCCGGCCCGGCAGCGGCCCTCGTACTGGCGGCGGCGGTGGCCGCCGGCCCGGGGGCGCCCGCCGCGCTCGCGCAGAACGAGCCGGTGTACCCCGTGTACGACGGATTCACCGTCACCGAGGACGGGCTGTACGTGGTGGCGTTCGCCTACTTCAGCCACAACTTCGAGCCGGTGACGGTGCCCCCCGGGCCGCGGAACCGGTTCGAGCCGGACGCGGCCGACCGCGGGCAGGCGACGACGTTCCTGCCCGGGCACCACCGGTTCCAGTGCGTGATGGTCTTTGGCCCCGACTTCGCGGGCGGCCTGCGGTGGACGCTCGACCACGCCGGCGTCACCACCGGCACCAGCGAGGACATGCTGCAGTACAACTGGGAGCTCGAAGAACGCTCGATGGGCCGCCTGATGCGCGACGTCGACCCGGCCGAGGCGCCACGCGGCGTCTGCCTCAACCGGTCGCCGACGGTGCGGTTTCTCGGGTTGCGGAACGGTCCCGGGGGCGCCCCGCCCGAGGTGTCGGCGGCGGTCGGGGAGGAGCTGAAGCTCTTCGGCAGCGTCCGCGACGAGGGGTTGCCCCGCGACGGAGCGCTGGTGAGCCGGTGGCGGATGCTGAGCGGCTCCGGCGCGGTGACGTTCAGCGCGCCGGACGAGCCGCGCACGCTGGCCTCGTTCGACGCCCCGGGGCGCTACGAGCTCGAGCTGTGGGCCGGGGACGGCGAGCTGGAGGGGTCGAACCGGGTCGCGGTCACCGTCGAGCCCGCGCCGTGAGGGCCCGGCCGGCTGGCCGGTGGCGTGACGAGGCCGCCGTCACCGTGGAGCCCCGGCCGTGAGGCCCGGCTGGCTGCGGCGTCGCGAAGAGGACCGCCGTCACCCGTCGAGCCGCCCCGCGAGGACCCGGACCGGATCTCCCGCCGGATGCCCGGGCCGGGCGGCGTCGAGCTCGAGCGACGCCGGTCCACCCCGCCGAGTGCGGCCGCGGGCTCCTCTCAGGCCGCCTCCACCTCGAACGACGCGATGTCGCGCTCCTCGGCGCTGATCTCCACGCCGATCAGATGGACCGCGCAGTCCGGCGCGCGGTACTTGTCCGCGTAGCGGCGGGCCTTCAACTGCGACAGCGCCGCGGTCTCCTCCGACGGGTCTCGCCGGGGGCCCGGGAGCGGCGCCGCAGGTTCCCCGCCCGCGCCGGCGTCCGCCCGCGGGGGTGCGCCCCGATCGGGATGGGGACGCCCGCCCCCGTCGAGGCCGGCATCCATCCGCGGCGGGGCGCCCGCCGCGTCCTCGGGCCGAGACCGGGGGCGATTCCCTGACCGTTCCGCCACCTTGAACTCGAACAGGTACGCGTTCCCCTCCAGCTTCACCGCCAGGTCCAGACGCCCGCGGCTGGTGGCGTCCTCCACCGCGACGCCGTCCACCGACGCCTGGAAGAAGGCGTAGAACACGCTCGACCAGTACCCCTCGTACCGGGCGATCTCGTTCCGGCGGTGCCAATCGTGGGGGATGCCCGCCAGCAGCCTCCGCAAGAGCGCCTCCAGCCCCGTCCAGTCCTCCGCCGCCAGCACGCGGCGCAGCGCGGCGCCGTTGCCCGCCGCCCGCCAGCGCGGCGCCAGCGTGTCGAGCAGGCTGCCGTTCAGGCTCCGCCGCACCTCCCGGTTCGGGTAGCCCAGCCGGTACCACGGAAGGCCGTCCGCATCCTCCTGCTCTTCGACGATCGTCAGGTAGCCGGTCTGGAACAGGAGCGCCTCGGGGGCGACGGTGTCGATGTCGAACGCCGACAGCAGCTCGTCGTCGGCGTGGATGCCCTCGAGGTTCGGGGCCGGGAAGTTCCGCCGCAGCAGGGTGTCGATGAGGAACCGCGGCGTGCCGGTCTCGAACCAGTGGGCCTTGAACCGGCGGCTGTCGAACAGCTTGAGCAGGGCGAACGGGTTGTAGACCCTGTCGCCGCCGAGCCAGTCGTAGCCGTTGTACCACGCGCGGATGCGGTCGCGGTCGAGGCCGGGCAGTTCGGGCGCGAAGACGGTGTCGAGGTCCGCGTCGGTGTAGCCGCAGACGGCGGCGTAGCGCGGGTCGAGGGTGAGGTCGACGAGCTGATTGAGGCCCGAGAAGAGGCTCGTCTTCGAGAACTTGCTGACGCCGGCGACCAGCGTCAACTCGATGTGTTCGTCGCACGTCTTGAGCGCGCCGTACAGCCCGCGCAGGTCGTCCCGGTTGGCCCTCGCCTGCGCCGGCTCGTCGAGGGCGTCGAGGATCGGCTTGTCGTACTCGTCGACCAGCACGACCACGCGCCGGCCCTCGCGGCGGTGCAGCGCCGCCAGCAGCCGGGCGAAGCGCCCCGGCGCGGTGGCGCTCTCCGAGACGGGCGCCCCCGTGTCGCGTTCGATATCCTCCAGTTGCTCGGCGGCGCGGGCCAGCAGCTCGCCCGGCCGCTTGTAGTTGCCGTCGGCGAAGTCCAGCCGCACCACCGGGTGGCGCTTCGACCAGTCCCACCCGTCGTGGACGGCGAGGCCCCGGAACAGCTCCTCGGCGCCCTCGTACAGGGCCTTCAGGGTGTCCAGGAACAGGCTCTTGCCGAAGCGCCGCGGGCGCGACAGGAAGTAGTGCTTGCCGGGGGCGTCCGCGAGACGGCGGGCGTAGCCGGTCTTGTCGACGTAGTAGTAGCCCTCTTCCCGGAGCTGGCGGAACGTCTGGATGCCCACGGGGAGCCTGCGCCTCTCCAGGTGGCATCATAACGCCCGGCGCGCGTGCCCCCCGCGGTTCAGCCGCCCGAGGTGAAGGCCCCGCGTTGCATCGCGCCCGGAGCGTCAGCGGATCGCCGAGGCGCCCGCCTGACAAGGCGTGAGGAGGGCGCATATCGGGGCATCCGTAACCGACGAACAACGCAGCCGGGCGCAGGCGGGATGCATCGCCGCTCGAATGCAGCGGGGGCTTTCGCCGCGGGCGGTCAGGCCGGCTCCACGTCGAACGCGGTCATTTCGCGCCGTCCTGCGCAGATCTCGATGCCGGTCGGGTGGACCGAACGGCCCGGCGCGCGATACCTGTCGGCGTAGCCCGCGCCCGCGGCTGCGCCATCGCCGCGGCGTCGTCGGCGCGGGTGTGCTGCCCGTCCGGCCGCGTCTCCTGCCTGTCGTGCGCCCGAGCACGACCGGTGCACGTCAGGAAAGTTGGAGATTCGCGGTTGCGAGCATTCCCGGGCCAGGTTGGCGTGCTAACGGGTGGCTTTCGGCGAAGTGCTCGCCGCGGCAGAGGCGGGTCCCACAAATCTGACGTACACCCGAGCACGACCCGACGGTTGCCGGCGGCCGGATCGGCAGTCTACAATTCCAGGGGTTCGGTGCGTGTCGGACTCGCCCGCCCGCCCGGACGCCGGGCTGTTCGGGGAGGCGGGATGTCCGGCCGCCGCGGCCGGCGGGATGCCTGCCGGCTCAGACCGCCGCGGGGGCGGCGCGCCGGCAGGCCTCGATCGGCGCGGGGCGTCGAGGGCGGGCAGGACCCAGGAAGGGACCCGTGCGCGTATTCATCGTCAACCCCAGCCACTTCTCGTTCGGCGTATCCGTCATCACCCCGCGCTGGCTGTACGTGCTCGCGGCCGCGACCCCCCGCAAGTGGGGCGATCCGATCGTGGTCGACGAGTGCCTCGAGCCGTTCGACGACAGCCGGATCGAGCCCGGCGACGTCGTCGGCGTCGGCATCCACACCGGCAACGCGCTGGTCGGCTACGCCCTTGGCAAGCGGGCGCGCGCGCGCGGGGCGTGGGTCGTGTACGGCGGCATCCACGCGACGCTCTATCCGGAGGAGGCGCACGAGCGCGGGGGCGCCCACGCGGTGGTCAAGGGCGACGGCGACCTCGCCTGGGGCACCGTCATCGACGACTGCGCCCGGGGCGAGCCGGAGCGCATCTACGACGCCGGCCAGGTCGACGCCGGCCGGTTCAAGCCCGCCCGCTGGGACCTGCTCAATCGCGAGGACTACATGTGGGCGTCGGTGCAGACGGTGCGGGGCTGCCCCAAGCACTGCTCGTTCTGCTCGGTGTGGCGCACCGACGGGCAGAAGCCCCGCCAGCGGCCGGTGAACCCCGTCGTCGAGGAGATCGTCGAGCTGCGGCGCATGGGGTTCCGGTTCATCGCCCTCGCCGACGACAACTTCTATCCCGTCACCCTCGAAGACCTCCGGATGGCCGACCGGCGCGAGGACAAGACCCGCTACGAGCAGCTCAAGGCGCTGCGCGACGAGCGCTTCGACCTGATGGCGCAGCTCGAGAAGCTGCCGAAGGACCTCGTGTTCTACACCCAGATCACCATGGAGGCGGCCGAGGACCCCGAGTTCCTGAAGGCCATGCGCCGCGCCCGCATCTACGGCGCCCTCGTCGGCGTCGAGGCGGTGACCCCGGACGGCCTCAAGGACGTCTACAAGGACTTCAACCTCGCGGGCGAGGAGCTCGTCGAGCGGCTGAAGCTGTTCAAGGCACACGGGGTGCACGTCCTGGGATCGTTCATCTTCGGGCTGCCCAGCGACCGCCCGAGCACCTTCCAGGCCACCCTCGACCTCGCGCGCCGGGCCGACATCACCTTCGCGCAGTTCGTGACCTTGACGCCGTTCCCGGGCACCCTCGACTTCGAGCGGTGGGAGCAGGAGAACGCCGAGAACATGCCGCACGTCGACGGCATCCCCATCTCGCGCCACTGGCTCATCCCGCAGTCGAAGCGGCCGAAGCTGATGACCCCCCATCCGGTGATGTCGGGCGAGGAGATCCGCGTCCACACCCAGGAGGTCTGGGACAACTTCTACAGCGTCAGGGAGGCCTGGCGCCGCTCGTCCGTCGTCAAGTCGCTGAAGGCCCGCCTCGCCTTCATCCTGGTCTCGAAGCTCTACCGGCAGATGTTCGCCAACACCGGCCTCTCCACCGACAGCGCCCGCGTCTCGCGCTCCACCCGCTGGGCCCGCCTGATGGCCAAGCCCGCCCACCGGCTGTTCGCGGCCGAGCCCATGCCCGACCTGCAGGTGCCGGCGCCGTAGGACCTATGAAGAAGAAGACCCGACCGCAGTCCGACGGCGTGGCCGCCTCCCCGCCGCCACGAGCCGGCTGGGCGGACGCGGCGCGGCGAATGCATGCGGCTGGGGACGACCGTCTTCTCGACCCGCCGCAGTCGACCGCCTTCGACGAGCAGGAGTGGGAGTGGTAGCCGGCCGTCACGTTGTTACGGGGCGTTGTCGTTCACGGTGCCGTGGGCGAGCAGTGACGCCGCGTGCGGGTCATGTCCCATCGGCGAGCCGCGCGATGAACCGGCGGTGCTCGGCGGAGTCGATGCCCTTCTGAAGCTCGGCGAGGGCGGCGGCGGAGTCGCCGGCCAGCAGGGCGCGGCAGGCGATGCGCAGGCCGGGGAAGACGCGGCTGCGGACGACGCCGGCGTCATCGGCGGGCAGGAGGCGGTAATCGCCGTCCGCCAGCTCGAACCAGTCGATGCGCTGGTCCCGGGTCCGCCACACGACGTACTCCTGCACGCCGTTGCGGCGGTAGGCGCGGAGCTTGTCGTGCAGGTCGATCGACGCGCTGCTGACGGAGACCTCCGCGACGAGCTCCGGGGCTCCCTCCAGATAGCCGTCGCTCACTCGTGCTCGGCCGCCGGCCGGCGCGTCGATGCACAGCAGCACGTCGGGCTGGGGTTCGTTCTCGAGGTCGAGACGAACGGTGGCGTTGTCGGCGACGCGGACGCCGGCGGTCGAGGCCGCGTAGACGCCGAGCACGCTGTTGATCGCGGAATGGGCCTCCGCGTGAACGACGCTGACCGGCGACGGCATGTAGACGATTCCCTCGATCAGTTGCGCTTTCTTCAGGTCCGGCCGCAGCGCGTAGCGCCGCTCGAACTCGCATCGCGTGAGGCGGTCTCCGTTCTCCAGGGTGGGCGCCCCCGTTTCCGGAGGGTGCGGCGGCGCGGGCCCGGGCGTCCCGGACCGTGGAGTGACGTCGAGCTCAGCCATGGCGGTAGTGCCTCTCTCCGTTCTCCAGGGCGGGTGCCGGCGGCGCCGGAGGGTGCGGCGGCGCGGGCCCGGGCGCCCCGGACCGTGGAGTGACGTCGAGCTCAGCCACGGGCGGTAGGGCCTCCGGCCCGCGACTCGGTCCGCCGCTTTCCCGTCCGGCCGCAGAGCCGCCCCCCAATCCTCGAGCCCCCAACCCCTTGCAGTGCGATTCAGTTCGTCGCGTGTCCGCCCGGCCGCAGGTGCTCGAGGGTGAAGTCGAGCATCTTCTGGCGCAGGTGGGCGTTCTGGTCGGGGTCGACGATGCCGTGGCGCTGGCGCGGGTACAGCATCAGGTCGAACTGCTTGCCGGCCTTCTGCAGCTCGTAGGCGAACTGCAGCGTGTTCTGCATGTGGACGTTGTCGTCCATGGTGCCGTGGATGAGGAGCAGGGCGCCGTGGAGGTCGGCGGCGTTGAAGCGGGGCGAGCTCTCGCGGTAGCCGTCGGGGTTGTTCTGAGGCGTGCGCATGTAGCGCTCGGTGTAGATGGTGTCGTAGTCGCGCCAGTCGGTGACGGTGCCGCCGGCGATGCCCATGGCGAAGCTGTCGCTGTGAGTCAGGGCGTAGCTGGTCATGAACCCGCCGTAGCTCCAGCCCTCGATGCCGATGCGGTCGGGGTCGACCCACGGCTGCTCGCGCAGCCAGGCGATGCCGTCCTCGATGTCGGCGAGCTCCTGCTTCCCGAACTGCTGGTAGACGGGCCAGGTCGACACCGCGCCCTTGCCGCTGGCGGTGCGGTTGTCCATGACCCAGACGACGATGCCGTGCTGGGCGAGGAGCTGGTAGAACAGGTTGGCGGTGCCGCCCCAGCGGTTCCGGACCTGCTGGGCGTGGGGGCCGCCGTAGGTGTGCTGGAACACGGGGTAGCGGCGCGAGGGGTCGAAGTCGGGGGGCCGGATGAGCATGGCCTCCATGACGAACCCGTCCCGCGCCGTCACCTGCAGGAACTCGGGGCTCGACAGCCGGTAGCTCTCGAGGGCGCGGACGCGGTTCTCGGCGATGACCCGGGTCTCGTCGCCGTCGGCGGCGTGCAGGCGCACCTGGATCGGGGTCTCGACGTCGCTCCACGAGTCGATGTACCAGGTAAAGCCGGGGCTGAAGCGGGCGGCGTGGGTGCCGGGGCGCTCGGACAGGCGGGTCAGGTCGTCGCCGTCGAGCCGGACGCGGTAGACGTCGCCGCCGATGGGGCTGCGGCGCGTGCCCGAGAAGTACACCCAGCCGGTGTCCTCGTCGACCCCGTGCAGGGTGCGCAGCTCCCACTCGCCGTCGGTGACCTGCCGGATCAGGTCGCCGTCGGCCCGGTAGTGGTACGCGTGCTTCCACCCCGAGCGTTCGCTGAGCCAGAGGAACGTCCCGTCGTCGAGCCACCGGGGGTCGCCGTTGACGGAGACCCAGGCCGGGGTGGTCTCGCGGAAGAGGCGGGTCATCGCGCCGTCCGCGGGCGCGGCGAGGTTGAGGTCGAGCCACGTCTGCTCGCGGTTCTGCACCTGGAAGGCGACCTCGTCGCCGCCCGGCGTCCAGCCCACCGAGACCACGAGCATGTCGGTCGGGGTGTAGCGGCCGAGGTCGACCCACGTCGTCTCGCCGCCCGCGGCGGGGACGACGCCGAGGCGGACGAGCGGGTTGCGGTCGCCGGCCTTGGGGTAGTTGGTGTGCTCGAGGCCGAGGCGGTAGGGCAGGTGGTCGACGACGGTGAACGCCTGCACGGGGCTCTCGTCGGTCTGCAGGTAGGCGAGGCGGGCCGAGTCGGGGCTCCACCAGAAGCCCTTGAAGTTGCCGCGGCCGTAGATCTCCTCCTGGTACACCCAGTCGAGCTCGCCGTTGAGCAGCTCGACGCCGTCGCCGCCTTCCGTGATGGCCCACTCGCGGCCGGTGTCCACGTCCGCGACGGCGAGGTCGTAGTCGCGGACGAAGGCGACCATGCGGCCGTCGGGGCTGAAGGCGGGCATCTTCTCCTCGGCGGGGTCGCGGGTCAGCCGCCGCACCCGCATCTCGTCGGCGCTCCGGCGGTCGAGGAGGTAGAGGTCTCTGGAGATGTTCATGACCGCGGCCGAGTGGTCGGCGTTCCAGACGAGGCGGGGACTTCGCGCCGCGCCCCGCGCCGCCGCCGCGCTCATGCCGGGCAGGTCGGCGAGCGCCTCCTCGAGGGCGGCGCCGTCGAGGAACGGCTCGGCGTCGCCCGTCGCCGCGTTCACCGACACGAGGTGCGTGCGGCCCGACGCGCGTTCCCGCTGGAGGTAGCGCGCATCGTCGATCCAGGTGAGCCCGGTCGGGGCGTCGCCGTTGAAGTCGACCCGCCGGTCGGGGTGGTAGATCGCGTCGATGGTCAGCGCCTGCTGCTGCGCCGCCGCCGGCCCGGCGAACGCCAGCGCCGCCAGCAGCACCGCC
Organism: Vicinamibacteria bacterium; assembly: GCA_022820675.1. GTDB lineage: Bacteria > Acidobacteriota > Vicinamibacteria > Vicinamibacterales > UBA8438 > JAJEEA01. The sequence continues at coordinate 11,290 of JAJEFC010000423.1, forward strand.
AGCGCTGCGCCGGCCACGCCGCGGAGCTCGTGCCGAGCGTCCCGCGGCCTTCGGTCGGCTCTGCGTCCCGCGCGGACGGCGCTGCTCCCCGCAGCCGCGCTGCCTCGCGGCCGTTCATCCCGGACTTCTCGGTGCCAACGGGTCATCATCCCTCTCCTTGCCCACGCGGGACCGAACGCTTCCGTACGCGATAAACTGGCGCATGCGAGCCCCGTCGGACCGGGGCCCCGGGCTGGAAGTCCCGCGCCCGGGGGCGGTAGACTGCCCTGGCAGCCTCGGGCCCGGCAACCGCACGAGGTCGCCGGGAGCCCCGTAGGGGAACCCGCGTTGCACCGCACCCGGAGGGCGCCGGCGGACGACGAAGGCGCCCGCCTGACAAGGCGCGAGAAGGGCGCAAGCTCGGGCCGCTGCAACCCGCGTTGCTGCGCGGTCCGTCCGAGCTGCACCGTCAGGCGGGGCGCATCTCCGCTCGAATGCAGCGGGTTCGCCACGGGCTCCTAGCTTAGCAGAGATGGTCGCGGCGAAACGCCGCACTTGGGGAGGTTCCATGCGGTATCAGAAATGGCTCGGAATGGCGGCGGCGTTCGTTGTTGCGGCGGCGCTCGGCGCGCCCCCGGCGGCCGCGCAGGAGGAGGGCGAGCGCCGCCACCTGCTGGAGCGTATCGACGACGCCTCGGTCGTGCAGCTCTACGCCGACGGCTTCGAGGCGCTCTCGCTGCGCGAGAAGACGCTGATCTGGCATCTCTACCAGGCGGCGCTGGCCGGGCGCGACATCTACTACGACCAGCGCTACGAGCACAACCTGGAGATGCGCGAGGTCCTCGAGGAGCTCGTCACCCACCCGGACGGGGTCGACGGCGGGACGCTGGCCGCCGTCGAGAAGTACGCCAAGCTCTTCTGGATCAACACCGGCCCGTTCAACAACCTCACCGCCCGCCGCTTCGTCATGGAGACGACCCCCGCCGCGTTCGCCGACGCGATGCGGGCGGCGGCCGCGGCGGGGGCCGAGTTCCCGCTGCGCGACGGCGAGGACCTCGGGGCGATGGTCGAGCGCATGACGCCGCTCTTCTTCGACCCCGACTTCGAGCCCATCGTCACCAACAAGACCCCGGCCCCCGGCGAGGACATGCTGCTGGCGAGCGCCAACAACCTCTACAAGGGCGTCTCGATGGCCGACCTGGAGACGTTCGACGAGGAATACCCGCTGACCTCGCGCCTCGTGAAGGTCGACGGCCGGCTCGTCGAGGAGGTCTACAAGGTCGGCGGCAAGTACAGCGACGAGATCTCCGAGATCATCCGTCATCTGGAAGCGGCCATCCCCTACGCGAGCGAGGCGATGGCCAAGGCGCTGCGCGCCAACATCGCCTACTACAAGACGGGGTCGCCGGTCGACCAGCGCGTGTACGACATCGCCTGGGTCGAGGACCAGGACTCGACGGTCGACACCATCAACGGGTTCACCGAGGTGTACATGGACGCCCGCGGGGCCAAGGGGGCGTGGGAGGCCCTGGTCTTCTACGTCGACCCCGAGAAGACGGGGGCCATCCGGACCATCGCCGAGCACGCGCAGTGGTTCGAGGACCGGATGCCCTGGGACCCCCGCTACCGCAAGGCGGGGGTGACCGGCATCACCGCCAACGCCATCGAGGTGGTCATCGAGATCGGCGACGCCGGCCCCCTGACCCCCATCGGCATCAACCTGCCCAACGACCAGACGGTGCGCGAGCAGCACGGCAGCAAGTCGATCTCGCTCGCGAACGTCATCGAGGGCTACGACCTGTCGCAGCCGGGCGGCTACCGCCAGGAGTTCGCGTGGACCGAGGAGGAGGCCGAGCGGTCGCGGGTCTGGGGGAGCCTCGCCAGCGAGATGACCACCAACATGCACGAGGTCATCGGCCACGCCTCGGGGCAGCTCGCGGAGCGGCTCGGCGGCTCGGCCCAGCCCTACCTGAACGAGCAGTACTCGGCCCTCGAGGAGGCGCGGGCCGACCTCATCGGCCTCTACTTCATCGCCGACCCCAAGCTCGTCGAGATCGGCGTGCTGCCGGCCGAGGCCCACGAGGACATCGTGCTCGCGCAGTACGAGGCCTACACCCGCAACGCCCTGCTCCAGCTTCGACGGATGCGCGAGGGAAACCAGATCGAGCAGGACCACATGCGCAACCGCCAGGCGATCGTCCACTGGCTGATGGCCAACACCGAGGCGATCGACCGGCGCGAGCGCGACGGCAAGACCTACTACGTGATGGTCGACGCCGAGGCGTTCCGGGCGGGGGTGGCGACCCTGCTCGCCGAGGTGCAGCGCATCAAGTCGGAAGGCGACTACGACGCCGCCCGGACCCTGTTCGAGACCTACGGCATCTACTTCGATCCGGCCCTGCGCGACGAGGTCGTGGCCCGGGTCGACGCCGTCGGGCTGCCGTCCTACTCGGGGTTCGTGCAGCCCCGGCTCGCGCCGGTGCTCGACGACGCGGGGGAGATCGTCGACGTGGAGATCTCCTACCCGATGGACCTGACCGTGCAGATGCTGGAGTACTCGGGCAAGCGGCTGCCGTAGGGAAGACCGGCAGGGTCCGGCGGGGCGGAACGAGCCTGCCGGCGACGATTCCCGGGCAGGCGGCGACGGCGCCGGGGACCTGCGTGGTCGGCCGGGCCGGCGGCGTCGCAAGGCGACCGGAACCGCTGTACGGTGGTGTCGGGGTCAGCGCAACCGGCCGCGGCGGCACCCCGGCCCGCCGGGCCTCACGGCGGTTTCGGAGTCAGCGCAGCCAGCCCGGCGGCACACCGGCCCGCCGGGCTTCGTCGCGCAGGTCGGCGATGGCCCGGGCGAGATCGTCGGCCTCGGCTTCGGTCTCTTCGAGCTCGTCGAGCGCCGCCACGCGGTCCTGCTCGAGGGCGGCGCGCTGCGCGGGGTCGTCGCGGGCGGTGAAGTCGGCCCACAGCCGGTTCACGCGGGTCTGGAGCTCGGCGGCGCGGCGCTCGGCCTGCTCGAGGGCCTGCCGGGCCTCGGCCATGCGGTTGCGCCACCGCTCTTCGTCGCCGGCGCCCGCGGCCCCCGGGGACGCGGCCGGCGTCGCCGGCCCCGTCGCGGCCGCCCCCGACTCCGCGCCCGCGTCCCGCGCCTGGTCGTCGACGCGCATGGTGAGCCAGCCGCTGTAGACGAGGTCGGCGTCGGTGTAGACCCTCGTCGGCGCCGCGTCGGGGCCGGCCTGCCGCGCCAACGCCTCGCGGCGAAGCCGTTCCTGCCGCGCCACCTCGACGAGAGACTGGGCGGTCGTATCCGCGACTGCCCCGGGCGCGAAGAGGAGCGCGGCCAGACCGAGTGGGGTGATCAGCTTCATCGTGTCTCCTCGGTGAACTGCAGCCGATCAGTGCAGGAACCGTGCCGGCCCGTTGGCGGAGCTGCGCACGGGGACGCCGGGTGGACACCGCCGGGCTTCGAGACTAGCATCCCGGCGGAGCGTCCGAGGCGACGGCCCCTCGCGCCCTTCCGCTCGTCGGCCGCGCCCCCCGCGGCCGCCGGCGGGGAAGGCGCCCGCGGGGGGCGCGGCCGGGGGCCGGCCCGGGTGAAACGATCCGGGCTGCGGGCTCGTCCTTCGACGTGCGGGCGCCGCTCCTGCCCGACAGGGGAGCCGCGCCGGGGAGACACCGCGCGCATTAACGTCGGCAT